>NZ_BATC01000010.1 GCF_000466985.1 Brevundimonas abyssalis TAR-001 | reverse complement strand
CACCGCCCGCCTGATCGCCCAGGCCGCGCTGGAGCGCCGTGAAAGCCGGGGCGGCCACTTCCGCGCCGACCATCCCGACGCCGCTTCCCACGCCCGCCACACACGCATCACCCTGTCCCCCTCACCCGTCGCCATGGCCGCTGAATGAGCCTTCCCCCCATCCTGATCGAACCGGTGGTCCGCGCCGCCCTGGCCGAGGATCTGGGCCGGGCGGGCGACGTCACCGCCGCCGCCTGCATTCCCGCCGGAACCCGCTGGACCGCCGTCTTCGCCGCGCGCCAGGCCGGGACCATCGCCGGACTGAACTGCGCCCGCCTGGCCATGACGACGCTGGATCCCGAAGCCCGCTTCACCGCCCATGTCGAGGATGGTGACACGGTGGCCGCCGGAACCGTGCTGGCCGAGGTCGAGGCCGACGCCCGCGCCATCCTGTCGGCCGAGCGCACGGCCCTGAACCTGCTGGGGCGTCTGTCGGGGATCGCCACCCTGACCCGCGCCTATGTCGACGCGGTTTCCGGCGCCAAGGCCCGCATCGCCGACACCCGCAAGACCACCCCGGGCCTGCGCGCGCTGGAGAAGCACGCCGTGGCCATGGGCGGCGGGCTGAACCACCGTTTCGGTCTGGATGACGCCATCCTCATCAAGGACAACCACATCGCCGTCTGCGGCGGGGTGGGCGAAGCCATCCGCCGCGCCCGCGCCCGCGCCGGGCACCTGATGAAGATCGAGGTGGAGGTGGACGGCCTGCATCAACTGGACGAGGCCCTGGCTGAACGGCCCGACGTGGTCATGCTGGACAATTTCAGCCTGGATGACCTGCGTACGGCTGTCGCGCGGACGAAGAGGCAAGTCGTGCTCGAGGCCTCCGGCGGCGTCAATCTCGACACCGTCGCCGCCATCGCCGCCACCGGCGTGGACGTGATCTCGGTCGGCGCCCTGACCCATTCGGCGCCCTCTCTCGATATCGGCCTTGATGCGGCCTGAGACCTGACGGCGATTTAATCCCCGCCGGCGCATCCGTTTGCACTGCCCGGCCCCTCCTGCAGAACAATGATCATTCAGGGAGGGTGAAACCATGTCCGTCCATCGCCGCGCCGTGCTGGGCGCCACCGCCTCCGCGTTGGCCGCCTCGTCAGTTCGCGCCCAGACTCCCGCCGCCCAGACTCCGGCCGCCCCGACGGCGCTGGAAGAGCGCCTCGTCGAGGCCGCCCGCGCCGCCCGTCACCGCCTAGACTACGACGCGCGCGCTTCTCCGGCCCGGCCTGGGACCTGCTGGTCGAGCGAGGCCGGACGGCCCAGTTCTTCCTGCTGGGCGAGGACCATGGCATCGCCGAAAACCCGAAGCTGGCCGCGGCGCTCTACGCGGCCCTCGTCCCGGCAGGCTACGAGAAGCTGGCGGTCGAGATTTCTCCGCCCATGGCCGCGGAATTGGACGCGGCCGTAACCGCCGGCGGGATCGACGGCCTGCGCCGCCTGTTCGCCGATCCGGGCGCCAGGTCGCCTTCTTCGGCATGGCCGAGGAAGCTGAACTGCTGGCCGCGGCACGTCAGGCCTCCCCCGACGGACCGTTCCTCTGGGGTCTGGACTATGAGGTCGGCGGCGACCGCCGGCTGATCACCCGTCTGCATGAGGCGCCCAAGCCCGCGGCGGCGACGGCGGCCCTCGCGGAGCTGAAGGCGGCGTCCGACGCCTCCTGGGCCCGCTACGAAGAGACCCGCAATCCCCAGTTCATCTTCAGCTTCAGCGGCGACCCGGCGCTGGTCCGCGCCGTCCGCGCCGCCTGGCCCGATCCCGATGCGGACAGCGGCTGGATCCTCGACACCCTCGAGGAGACCTTCGAGATCAACCGGCTGTGGGTGAGCCAGCAGGGCCACGAGTCGAACCTGCGGCGCGCCCGCTTCAACCGGGCCAACCTGCTGCGCTACTGGCGCCATGAGCGGGCCCGCGACCGCGCGCCGCGCGTGATGTTCAAGTTCGGGGCGGGACACATGGTCCGCGGCCTCAGCCCGACCGCCGTGTTCGACATCGGAACCCTGGCGCCGGAGATCGCGGCGACGGTTGGCGGCGAGGCTTATCACCTGCTGGTGCTGCCCGGCGCCGGATCGCAGGTGGCCGGCTTCGACCCCACCGCCTGGACCTACCGTCCGGGCGAAGCCGGTCACTACGGACAGGGACTGGAGCCGATCATCGGCCAGGCCCTGCCGGACGCCTTCACCCTGATCGATCTGCGGCCGTTGCGGCCGCTGATCCCGGGCGGCCGCCTGGCCGCCGCCGGGACCGATCTGTCGCGACTGGTCCACGGCTTCGACGCGGTGCTGGTGATGTCCGGATCTACGCCGTCGACGAATCTCTGACCGGTCACCTCCGGCGCGTCCCCGGCGCTGGACGTGGGTCTCGACGCCGGGTGAACGCCGCTCTGGAACCGGACGGCCTCGCCGCCGGTTTTCAGGTCATGTTCAAGCGCAAGAAAAGCCAGACCGGCCCCGCCATCGATCAGGCTTCGGCCGTCCCCGTGGAAGACAAGGTCTTCAACAATACGGACGGCGGCATAAGCATGTCGCAGCCGCAGACGCCCGACGAGCAGGATGATTTCGGCAAGTCCCGTCTCAACGCCCCGCCCGCCTCGCTGGGGACAGCGCCCCAGCCGACGGATTAGAGCCTGATCGGTTGAGTTCGACCGAAATCTGAGCTCCGTTGGACGGTCCCAACTGAGCCGATTTCGGTCTAGGCGGCGGCGTCTTCCTCGGCGGTCGGCGCCGGAGCCGTTTGCGGGCGGGTCTGGGCGCGCGGCGCGGCCGGGGCTTCCTGGGTCGCAGGCTCGGCGGCCGGACGCGTCTCCCGCTCGGCCATGCTCTCCTGGGCCCACAGCACCGTATAGGCCACCGCATTGCCCGCCTGACGGACCGTCTCTGACGGGTCCAGGCTGGCCTGGATCACCTGGGTGTCGGACGCGGTGGACGGGCGCGCCGCATAGGTGAAGGCGCCCGACGAGCCGTTGCGGCCGCCGAAGCGATAGAACAGGTGGCTGCCCACCTGCCCGACCGGCACCAGCGAATGACGCCAGCGCGGCGACACGGCCGTGGTGTGGAAATGGGTGGCGTTGCCGACGGCGCTGTAAACCTGACCCGACAGGGCGGACGAGGCCACGTCGTGGGCCCGGCGCCAGGCCGACTGGTTCACGCCGCGACGCATGGCGCCGTTGCAGGTGAAGCTGAACTGGCAGCCGGTCGAGCGGTTCGCGCCCTGATAGACCACGCCGCAGACGCTGTTGGGGAAGGCCCCGTGACGGGCGCGGTTCAGGACCACCTGGGCCACGGCCTGCATGCCGGCCCGGCCTTCGCCGCGGGCTTCATAATAGACGGCCTGGGTCAGGCACTCGAGATCGCGCGAGGCGTCCAGGGCGCCGGCCAGGCGGAACGGCTGGGCCGCGGGCCCGGTCATGCTGACGCGGCGAAGACCCGCATCGGTGCTGGAAGTGGCGCGCAGGCTTTCCAGCCGGGCGGTGAGCATTTCGGATTGGCGGTCACGCTGGGCCGAACCGGCCACGGTGTAGGGGTCGTGCCGTCGCGCGATGGTCAGGGCGCTGGCGTCCAGCCCCCCCGCTGCGGCCGACAGCGCCTCTTCGGTGAATCCCACGGCGGTGGCGCCCGCGATTCGCTCGGCCTGCACCCGCGTGGTGGTCGCCTTGGCGACGGTTCCACCCAGATAGGCGCAGCCGATGGCCAGGCCCACCAGACCGCCCAGGGCGGCCGCCGCGGTCATCGGGCGCATCTGCGGCGCACGGATGGCAGACGGAGAATTGGGCGTGGTCGTGGGCTTCCGTGAGGAATTCGACAAGGATGCAGTCCTGAGTGACAGGGGCAGGATTGCGCCCCCAGGCAGTCTGGCCCCCTCGACGCAAGATCGGCGCCGGTACGCAGGGGCATAGCCGCCGGTCAACTTCCCGTGACCGACGCAGGGCGCTTAAGCCATCGGAATATGACTTCAATGTGGCCGATTCGCAATCGCCCTGTGCAGCGCAACATTTCGTCGCACCACCCGAACATCATAGAGATGATCCAAGCCATCAGATCCATGATGATCGTCACTCATCTTGTCTGGATGGTATTGGCTCATCTCATATGGTCATCAATATGACCGAACCAAATGCAGAAATGCGGCACTCGCCCCGCGAAATAGTCATTCTCGCCGCTACCGCCGGTGATACATCTTGAAAGACCCCCTCCGTTTGGAACCGGGGGTCGGCAAGAGCGTTAGCCAACGGTTAAGCTGGAGAATAGCCATGCGTCGTCTCACTCGTATTCTGATCCTGTCCGCCGGCGTCGCCGGCCTGGCCGCCTGCGGCGCCAACATGCAGCAGCGCGCCGCCACCGGCGCCATCACCGGCGCGGTCGTCGCCGGTCCCGTTGGCGCCGCCGTCGGCGGGGCGGCCGGTGCGGTGGTGTCCCGCAGTCAGGGCGAACCGGACTAGGGTCAAAGCGGGACGGGCGCGCTGTCAGACCTTCAGCGCGCCCTCATGCTCCAGAAGCCACTTCTTGCGCTCCAGCCCGCCCGCATAGCCGGTCAGCTTGCCCGATGACCCCACCACCCGGTGGCAGGGCACGATGACGCCCACGGGGTTGGCCCCGTTGGCCAGGCCCACGGCCCGCACCGCCGTGGGCGCGCCGATGCGCGCCGCCAGCTGGCCATAGGTCTCGGTGCGCCCGGCCGGAATCTCGGTCAGGGCCTGCCACACCCGCCGCTGGAACGCCGTGCCTCCGGTGGCCCAGGGGATTCGCTTCAGCGCCTCCACTTCCCCGCCGAAATAGTCCGTCACCGCCTCGCGCACCCCCGCCGGCGCGGCGCCGGCCTCCAGGATCACCGTTCCGTAGTGCAGGCGCAGCAGGCGCCGCATGCGCTCTTCGTAGTCCGCGAAGTCGAAGGCGCGCACCACGCCCTCCCCGTCGAACACCACCAGCACCTCGCCCAGCGGGGTGGCGATCCGGTCCAGCTGAAAGGTCTCAGGCCGCCTGGTCATGTCTCGTCTCCTGTTCGATCAACGCCGCCACGCCCAGGCCCTCGGTCCTGAGGTGCGCCGCGCCATAAGCCCGCCAGGGCCGCCAGCCTTCGGCCCGGGCCGCAATCCGTTCGTCCGCGTCATCCAGCCGGTCGCTCATCAGGCGCCCGGATCATCCACCTGCCAGTCCCCGACCAGCCGCAGCCCCGGGCGCCGGCTCACCAGCGGCGCCAGCGCCGGATCGGCGGACAGGTGGGCCGCGATCATGGCCGGGTCGGCGGTCAGGTCGAACACCCGACGCACCCGCGCCAGCACCCCGGGCAGGCCCGTGATGTCCGGAATCGACACATGCACCGCCAGCCGGTCGCGCCCGGCGGGTTCCACCGTCACCGCCCCGCCGCCCTCGATCTCGCGCATCCAGCGTCCGCCCTCGACCCGCTCCAGCGGCGCGGCCCGCGCCGCCAGGGCCGCAAGCATCCCGTCCCAGTCATAGGGCGGGCGGTAGGCCAGCATCAGCCGCACCCCCTCCCCCGGCGCCGCATCGGGCGCCGTGCCCCGCCGCAGGGCGGAGGGCGGACGGCGGTACAGCCGCTGGAAGGTCTCGTTGAACCGCCGCACGCTGCCGAAGCCCGCCGCCATGGCGACCTCGGCCATGGGCATGCGCGTTTCCTGAACCAGCTGCTTGGCCAGCAGCACCCGCCGGGTCTGGGCCACGCTGACCGGCGCGGCGCCCAGATGCTGGCGGAACAGGCGGCGCAGCTGGCGCTCGCCCACCCCCAGCCGCCCGGCCAGGGCCTCCACGTCGCCCCCATCCAGAGCCCCCGCCTCGATCAGGGCCAGCCCCCGGCTGACGGTGTTCGAGGTGCCCCGCCACGCCCCCATGTCCGGGGCCGTCTCGGGCCGGCAGCGCAGGCAAGGCCGGAACCCCGCCTCCTCCGCCTCCGCCGCCGAGCGGTAGAAGCGGATGTTCTCACGCTTCGGCGTCCGCGCCGGACAGATCGGGCGGCAATAGATCCCCGTCGTCTTCACCCCGCCGAAGATCTTCCCGTCGAAGCGGGCGTCCCGGGCGACGACGGCGCGATAACAGGCGTCCTGATCCAGTTCCATGCCGCGCAGAATGCGCCTGCGCCGCGATCCTGTCTCGCGGTTTTCGGACTCCTACCCCGCGTCGCGCTGCGGCAAGGCATAGGCGATCACCGCATCACCAGCCGGCGTCTCCATGAAGTGGTGCCCGCCCGCCATGATGACCAGGAACTGGCGTCCGCCCTGCTCATAGATCATGGGGTTGGCCTGGCCGCCGGCAGGCAGGACGTCCTGCCACACCGTCTCGCCGGTCTCCATGTCGATGGCCCGGATCAGGTCGTCGGTGGCCGCGGCGATGAAGATCAGGCCCGAGGCCGTCACCACCGACCCGCCGTTGTTCGGCGTGCCGATGTTCAGCGGCAGCATGGACGGTATCCCGAACGGCCCGTTCTTGCGCGCCGTGCCCAGCGGACGATCCCAGATGGTCTCGCCGGTGCGGATGTCGATGGCCCGGATGCCGCCGTAGGGAGGCTCCTTGCACAGCATGCCGGTGAAGGGCATGCGCCAGCCCGCGTTCACGTCGATGGCGTAGGGCACGCCCACCTGCGGGTCGCCCGCGCCCTCGGCCCCGCCGGTGTCGGCCCGGGCGTCGCCGCGCGGGTACCAGCCCCGCGCATCGGCTTCCTCGCGCGGCACCAGCCGGTTGTAGTTGGGCATGTCGTTGTAGTTGGCGATGATCACGCCCCGGTCCGGGTCGAACGCGACGCCGCCCCAGTCCGACCCGCCGTTGTAGCCCGGATACTGAATCCAGCGCCGGTCCGAGGTGGGCGGGGTGTACATGCCGTCATAGGCGGCGCGGCGGAAATTGATCCGGCAGATCATCTGGTCGATGGGCGACATGCCCCACATGTCCCGCTCGGTCAGATCGTCAGGCCGCGCCAGGGTGTGGAACAGGCTGTACGGCTGGGTCGCCGTGCGCTGATCCGGCTCCACGCCGCCCTGCGGCGCCGGGCGGTTCTCGATCGGCGTCAGGTGCCTGCCGGTGCGCCGGTCCAGGATATACATGTCGCCCTGCTTGGACGGCAGGATCAGGGCCGGCACCGTCGTCCCGTTGGACGGAAAGTCGATCAGGGTCGCCTGGCTGCCCAGGTCATAGTCCCACACGTCCATGTGCACGGTCTGGAAATGCCAGACGGGCCGTCCCGTCGCCGCATCCAGCGCCACCAGCGAGGTGGCGTATTCATTCTCCGCCGGCGCCCGGTCGCTGGAGTAATAGTCCGCCGCCGAATTGCCCATGGGCAGATAGACCAGCCCCAGTTCGTCGTCGCCCGTGGCCATGGTCCACATGTTGGGTGTGCCCCGGGTGAAGGTCTCGCCCTCGGGCGGCATGCCGGTTTCGTCGGGACGCATCATGTCCCAGGCCCACCGCAGTTCGCCGGTGACCACGTCAAAGCCCTGGATCACGCCCGACGGCGCGCGGCGGTACTGGCCGTCCAGCACCTGGTGGCCGGTGATGATCACCCCGTTGACGATCACGGGGGGCGAGGTGATGGACACCATGCCCGGGATCACGTCCCCCATGCCCGCCTTGATGTCCACGGCGCCGTTCTGGCCGAAGTCGGCGCAGGGCACGCCGGTGCGCGCGTCCACCGCGATCAGCCGTCCGTCCAGGGTGCCTTCCACGATCCGCGTGGCGCAGGGCTCCAGCCGGGCCCGTTGCGTCAGGGCCGCGTCGCCGACGGAGGTCGTCGTCTCGCCTTCCGGCGCCGTCTCGGTCATGGCGTGATAGGCCACGCCCCGGCAGGCGGCCGTATAGGGGATGGCGTCGTCCGACACCTCCGGATCATAGCGCCACTTCTCCAGCCCGCTGGCCGCGTCCAGCGCGATCAGCACGTTCATGGCCGAGCACAGATAGAGGGTGTCGCCCACCTTCAGGGGCGTGGTCTCGGCGCCGAATTTCTCGGGGATGTCGCCGGTGTTGAATTCCCAGACCCGCTCCAGCTCGCCCACATTGTCGCGATTGATCTGGGTCAGGGTGGTGTAGCGCTGGGCGCCCCGGGTGCCGCCATAGGCGGGCCAGTCGGCGCCGGTCTGGAAGTCAGAAATCCGTTCGGGCGCGCTGAACCCGCCTGCGGGCAGGGCGCGCTCGACCTCGAACCGGTTGGCCGCCGCCACCGCCACGCCCGCGACCAGGGCGAACACCGCCGCGCCCCCGAACCCGGCCAGCATCAGCGGCTTGCCGCTGACCCGCCCGCTCCAGGGCGTGACCCAGCGGTTGCGCGCGGGCGCCAGCACCGGGATCGAGGCGATGACCAGAAGCAGCAGGACGAAGGGCGCGAACACGCGCGGCACCAGAGCCCAGCCGTTCAGGCCGACCTCGAACAGGGCCCAGATCACGGTGAGGACGAAGACCAGCAGATACAGCCAGAAGGCCTCCATCCGCCGCACGAACAGCAGCGCCCCGGTGGCGATCAGGCCCAGCCCCGCCAGCAGATAGTACCAGCTGCCGCCCACGGCGATCAGCCAGCCGCCGCCGATGGTCAGAACCACCCCGATCAGCCCGAACAACACGCCCAGAGCCATCACCGCCCAGTCGCCCGCGCCCAGTCTTTCCCGTCCAAACATGTCCAAACCCCTTCGGTCGCCTCAAAGGCGAACACGTCACGGCAAAGGTGGTTCCTGATCCTCCCCCATCGGGGGAGGGGGACCATCCAAAGGATGGTGGAGGGGGCCGGCCTCAAACCCGGTGTTTGAGGGAGGATGAAATCCTCAGCCCCCGCCATACCCCCCGATGATCGGCAGCACCTCGCCGGTGATGTAGCTGGAGCACTGGGGCGAGGCCAGAAACACATAGGCCGGGGCGATCTCTTCCGGCTGGGCCGGGCGGCCCATGACGGTGCCCGATCCGAACTCGCTGACGCCCTCCGCGTCCCGGTCGGCCGGGTTCAGGGGCGTCCACACCGGCCCCGGCGCCACCACGTTCACGCGGATGCCCTTGGGCGCCAGATGGGCGCCCAGCGACCGGGCGAAGGCGTGGATGCCGCCCTTGGTCAGCGAATAGTCCAGCAGCATCTCATTGCCCATGATGCCGGTGACCGAGCCGGTCATGACGATGGCCCCGCCCGGCTTCATGTGCGGAACCGCCGCCTGGGCCATGTGGAAATAGCCGTACAGATTGGTCTTCATGGTCCGGTCGAACTGCTCAACCGTGATGTCGGCGAAGTCCGGCACGTGCTGCTGGAACGCCGCATTGTTGACCAGCACGTCCAGCCGCCCGAACGCCTTCAGCGTCTCGGCCACCGCCATCTTCGCAAAGGCTGGGTCGGCCACGTCCCCGGCCAGAATGATCGCGCGCCGGCCCTCGGCCTCCACGGCCTTCTTGGTCTCCTCGGCGTCGCGGTCCTCGTCCAGATGGCAGATGACAATGTCCGCGCCCTCGCGCGCGAACAGCACCGCCACCGCCCGGCCGATGCCGCTGTCGGCGCCGGTGATCAGGGCCGCGAAGCCCTCCAGCTTGCCCGAACCCTTCCAGAACGGCGCGTCATACATGGGCGCCGGGTCCAGCCGGTATTCCTCGCCCGGCTTCTTCTGATGCTGCTTGGGGAACGGCGGCGCGGGGTATTCCCGAGCGCCCGCCTGCATCGCCTTGTCGTCTTTGCTGCTCCCGGAGTCCTTCGCCTCCGTCGCATCGATCGGCGCCTGGATGTCGCGCCCCTGCGCCGCGGCCTTGTCGCCCTCGCGCTCGAATTGCTCCGTACGATCCATGTCCGGCTCCTTCTGATTGGGTCACGGGACAATCGATTGGGAGCGCGGGTTGTTCCCCCCACCGCTCACCCCAGCGAAGGCTGGGGTCCAGATCACAGGTCGGATATCTAAAGGGTCACACCCGCCGTTTTCCCCGACCCGCTCCCGACCGAGAGCGGCATCTGGACCCCAGCCTTCGCTGGGGTGAGCGGGCGATTGGACTACCCCACCACCGCCGGCAGCCCCTGCCACAGGATCGAGATCGCCGAGATCGCCCCGCCCGTGGCGGCGATGGCGTTCTCGAAGCCCATCTCGCCGCCGCCGCGCCGCCAGCGCCGGGCGGCCACCACCGTCAGCCCTCCCGCCACGATCAGGCACGCCAAGGTGAACACGCCCACCGCCGCGCGCGACAGCGGGTGCCCGTCGTCGGCGACCACGTCAGCAATGCTGGCGATCACATAGACGCCCAGGAAATGGACCGTCCACACGATCAGCCCGCCCAGGATGTAGCCCCAGCGCTTCACAGAACCACGCCCGGGAACAGCCGCGTCAGCAGCGCCGCCAGCCCCGCCTGTGCGGCCACGAACACGAAGAACAGGGTGATCACATCATAGCTGGTCGGCCGCGCCGGGCTGACCCGCCCGCGCAGCCAGCGCATGACCACATACAGCGTCATCAGGGCGCACACGATCACATAGAAGCCCTGCCAGCCGATGAAGCTGAACACCGTCGCCCCCTGCCCGCTGCGGGTGGGGTCCAGCCCCGCCCCGCTCCAGGTGACCCAGTCGATCCGCCACGCCGCCGCCATCGCCGCCCAGGCCAGCACCACCATGCCCGTGGCGATCATGGCCATCCGGGGCCGGTCCAGCCGCACCACCTTGCGCGCGCCCAGCATCAGGGCGATGGACAGGACATATCCGCCCACCACCACGATCAGGCTCCACATCGCCGGCGGGTCGATCCACGTGTCCGGCCTGCGGCTCCACAGGAACACGTACGAGAACATGCTCATGGCCGCGACCACCCCGGCCACGAACAGCAGGATGGTCATGGCCCACCAGCCGTGACTGGTGGATCCCACCCCATAGGTCGGCAGGCGGATGCCCGCCCCCACGTCCACGGTCTCCGCGCTCATGGGCTCGTCCAGCTTCCAGGCCCAGCCCATCAGGCAGACCACCGCGATCACCCCCGCCACGGCCGCGGGGCCATAGGCGCTGGGCACCAGCAGCATGAAGAACACCGCCGTGAAGATCGCCCCCCAGAAGTGCCAGGGCGACGGCGTGGGCATGCGCGCCACATATTGCGGCTCGGCGTTCAGGGGGCTGGTGATCAGGGTCTCGCGCTCGCCGGTCGCTGTGCCGGGCAGGAAATAGCGCCCCTCCTTGACCTCACGCATCAGCTCGGGATTGTCCCACAGCGGATACAGACTCTTCACCACCGGGATCGAGCGGGTCGAGTACAGCCCGCTGGGCAGCCACTCCAGTCCGGGGGAATCGAACACATTGCCCGCATTGCCCTCGGTTGCCGGGCGGAAATTCCGCACCAGATCGATGATCACCGCCAGCACGCCCAGGGCGAACAGGAACGCGCCCACGGTGGAGATCAGATTGACCAGATCCAGTCCCCGGTCCGGCAGATAGGTGAACACCCGTCGCGGCATGCCCATCAGCCCGGTCAGGTGCATGGGCAGGAAGGTCACATGCATGCCGGTGAACATCAGCCAGAAGGCGATCTTCCCCGTCCGCTCCGACAGGCGCCGCCTTCCCGCGAACGGCGTCCAGTAATAGATGGCCGCGAACACCGGGAACACCATCCCGCCGATCAGCACATAGTGCAGGTGCGCCACGATGAAGTAGGTGTCGTGCACCACCCAGTCGAAGGGCGCCATGGCCACCATCACCCCGGTCAGCCCGCCCATCACGAAGATCAGCAGCCCCCCCAGGATGAACAGGCCGGGCACGTTGAAGCGCATCTTGCCCGCCGCCATGGTGGCGATCCAGGCGAACACCTGCACCCCCGCCGGCAGACTCACCGCCATGGACGCGGCCGAGAAGAAGCCCACGGACATGGTCGGCATGCCGGTGGTGAACATGTGGTGCGACCACACCCCGAAGCTGATGAAGCCGGTGGCCAGCATGGCCATCACCACCAGCGGATGCCCCACCAGCCGGTGCCGCGCGATGACCGGGATCATGGTCGACATGGCCCCCGCCGCGGGCAGGAAGATGATGTAGACCTCCGGGTGGCCGAAGAACCAGAACAGGTGCTGCCACAGCAGGGGGTCGCCGCCCCGCGCCGCGTCGAAGAACGGCCAGTCGAACAGCCGCTCCAGCTCCATCAGGGTGGTGGCCAGGATCACCGACGGGAAGGCGATGATGATCATCACCGCAAAGATCAGCATGGCCCAGGCGAAGATCGGCATCTTCGCCAGCGTCATCCCCGGGGCCCGGGTGCGCATCACCCCGACGATGATCTCGATGGCCCCCGCGATGGCCGAGATCTCAATGAAGCCGATGCCCAGCAGCCAGAAGTCGGCGTTGATGCCGGGCGAATAGGTCTTGCTGGTCAGGGGCGGATACATGAACCACCCCCCGTCCGGCGCCAGGCTGAAGAAGATCGAGCAGAAGAAGATCAGCCCGCCCACCAGATAGGCCCACAGGGCGTAGGCCCCCAGCCTCGGGAACGGCAGGTCCCGCGCCCCCAGCACCTGCGGCAGCAGCAGCACCGCCAGCGCCTCCACCATGGGCACCGCGAACAGGAACATCATGATGGTCCCGTGCATGGTGAACAGCTGGTTGTAGGTGTCCACGCCCACGAACCCGGCGTCGGGCACGGCCAGCTGGGTGCGCATCACCAGCGCCAGGATTCCCGCCAGGGTGAAGAACAGGAAGGCCGC
This sequence comes from Brevundimonas abyssalis TAR-001, assembly GCF_000466985.1. Classification (GTDB taxonomy): domain Bacteria; phylum Pseudomonadota; class Alphaproteobacteria; order Caulobacterales; family Caulobacteraceae; genus Brevundimonas; species Brevundimonas abyssalis. Next base: position 60,103 of record NZ_BATC01000010.1, on the reverse strand, counting down.
CCCGATGAACAGGATGCCCACATAGTTGTTGTTGATCGCCGTGAACCAGCCCCAGCCTTTCGGCCCGCACCAGACCTTCTCCAGCGCCTCCAGCTCGCCTTCCGGCCGCTCGCCCTCGGTGGGGAAGCGCTCATAAAGCTTGTGGTCGAACCCGGTCTCGGACTTCATTCCAGCCCGTCCAGATAGGCCGCCACCGCCTGCAGCTCGTCGCCCGACAGGGTGGTGTAGGACGGCATGCGGTTGCCCGGCTTGATGCCCTGGCTGTCCGCGATCCACCCCGCCAGCGTGCCGCGATTATTGGGCAGGATTCCGGCCCCGATGGTCCGCCGGCTGCCCACATGGGTCAGGTCCGGCCCCGCCAGTCCCGAGGCGCCCGGCGCCCCGCGCACCACGTGACAGGCGCCGCAGCCGTTGTCCTGGAACACCTCCAGTCCCTGAGCCGCCAGCGCATCGGTCGGCGCCGCCGCCGCCTCGCCCTGCTCCGCCATCCAGGCGTCGAACTCGTCGCGCGGCATGGCCACCACCACCAGCCCCATCAGGGCATGCGGCCCGCCGCAATATTCAGCGCATTGTCCGCCGTAAGTTCCAGCTTCATCGGCTTGAAGTCTAAGGATATTCGTCCGACCCGGGATCATGTCCAGCTTGGGGCCCAGACGGGGGACCCAGAAGCTGTGGATCACGTCGGCGGACTCCAGTTCGAAGGTCACCGGCTCGCCCACCGGGATGCGCACCTCGTTGGCCGACTGGACCGCGCCCGCCTCCCCGCCCTCGGGGTTAAGATAGGCCACACGCCACCACCACATCTCGCCGGTGACGCGCACCCGCATCTCGCCCGGCTCGGGCTCTCCGGTCAGGGCCGAGGTCAGGGACAGGCCCCAGATCAGCAAGGCGCTCAGAACCACCACCGGAAAGGCCAGCCCGGCGTACCAGATCAACCGTTGATTACCAATCTTCGCCTTCAGGTCCTCACGCCCGAACAGGGCCAGCACCAGCGCCGCGATCACGATCAGCAGCACCACCGCCGCCATGGCGAACACGCCCCACGACAGGGTCACCAGCGGCGCGGCGAACGGCCCCGCCGAGGTCAGGGCCGGCGGCGGCCATCCCGCGAAGGCCTCAGTGCTCATAGAGATAGGCGGCGATGTCACGGGCCTCCTCCTCGCTGATTGGCATGGGCGGCATGGCCGACCCGGGGTCCGCGACGGGCGCGTTCATCAGATAGGGGATCAGGGTCTCGGGTCGGTTCGGCAGGCCCGATCCGATCAGCGCCCGGCCGCCCATCCCCGACAGCGGCGGACCCACCCGACCCTGCGGCCAGTCGATCCCCGGAATGGCGTGACACGATCCGCAGCCGACCTCGTTCATGATCCGAAGCCCCCGCTCGGGATCGCCCGACGGCACGGCCCGCGTCCGGGTCTCGCCCGCGCCCGAACACGCCGCCAGCGCCAGCGCCATCAAGACCATGCCCGTCGCCCCCGTTCCGTTCATCCAGACCTAACCCAGCTTGGCCGCATGGGTTCCGTCTCATCAGGACCGGAACCCCCGCCCCCACCCGGCGTTGGCCAAGCGATGCCGTACCGCGCCCTATCCGCCCTACTCGCCGCAACGAGCCTGGCCGCCTGCGCACCCGGCGTGGATGAGTATGAGGACCCCTTCGTGACCACCGGCGAGATCATCGCCTTGTCCGGCGGCGACGCGGGGGCCCAGGCCGCCTGTTTCACCTGCCACGGCATGGACGGTCAGGGCGACGGCGCCGAAACGCCGCGCATCGCCGGGCTGGACGAGGGCTACATGCTCAAGCAGCTCAACGACTACGGTTCGGACCTGCGGCCCCACGACCAGATGTCGCCCATCGCCCGACGCCTGTCCGACGCCGACCGCGCCCGGGTCGCCCGCTACTATGCCGAGATGGCGCCGCGCGCCGCCGCCCCGGCCGTCTCGCCGGAGCCCGCCCGCATCGCCGAGGGCCGCGCCCTCTATCATCAGGGTCTGCCGGACCGGAATGTGGCCGCCTGCGCCACCTGCCACGGCGTCGACGGCCAGGGTCTGGGCGCGGGCAATCCGCCCCTGACCGGCCAGTCGCCCGCCTATCTGGCGGCCCAGCTGGAGCTGTGGCGGTCCGCGAAGCGCCACAACGACCCCCGCGACGTCATGGGCGCCGTCAGTCGTCCGCTTTCCGACGATCAGATCGCTGCGGTTTCCGCGTACGCGGCATCTCTTCCTCATCCGACTCCGGAATGATCTCGATGGGCTCGCCCTCCAGCTCATCGACCAGCGGCAGCATGCCCGGCAACACATTGTCCTTGTCGAACACATAGTGCTTCAGCACCGCCGCCACGTGGCCCATGATCAGGAAGGTGATCCCCCAGATCATGAAGAAGTGGATGCGCTCGGCCGCCCACTGCACCTGCCACAGCCCCTCCTGCGACAGGGTCCCCACCGGCAGGCGCGGCGCGGGGATGACCCCGCCCAGCATCAGCTGCATCTCCGGCGCCGTGGCCGACAGCATCAGCCAGCCCGACAGCGGCAGTCCCACGATGAAGATGTAGAACAGGAAGTGCGTGATCCGGGACACCGTGCTCTCCCAGCCCGGATCATCCGCGTCATTGACCGGACCCGGGATCATCAGCCGCCAGATCGCCCGCAGCACCGCCAGCAGCAGGATCAGCAGGCCCACATCGGCGTGCAGCTGATAGGCCGCCACCTTGTCGCCGCCCACCGGAATACCCGAGGTCCACCATCCCCACACCAGCTGGAACAGCACCAGCGCCGCCATGGTCCAGTGAAAGGTGATGGCCACCGGCGACCAGCGGCCCTCCGAGGTGTGGGTGTCGGCCCAGGCCCTCAGCCGCGTGATCATAAGGCCCGCTCGCCCGCATCGGCCTCGCCGAAGCCGACCCGCCGCATCAGCAGGATCAGCGCCGCCGCCAGATAGGCGCCCGCCGCCGGGGCCCACATGATCAAACCGCCCGCCTGCTGGTCCTCCAGCGGCGTCAGGCCCCAGGCCAGGGTGGTGGCGAAGTGGGGCGCATACAGGGGCTCGCCGGCGAAGGTGATCAGCGCCCCCAGCGCCCCCATCTGCACCATGGTGGCGATCAGGGCCAGCAGGGCGTGCTGGATGGGCGCCAGCCGCACCCCGCGCCAGAACATCAGCGCCGCCCCGATCAGGCCCGCCTGCATGATCCAGTACTGCACGTCGCCGGTCAGCGACCATGCATAGGCCCCCGGCGCATGCCAGAACCACAGCAGGATCGCCTGCACCGCCGTGGCGCTCCACAACAGCATCCGCCCGCTGAACAGCCGCTCAAGCCGTCCGCGCGGCGCCGCCAGCACCAGCAGCCCTGCCCCCAGGGTCAGCACCGCCACATGGTGCCCCACCCGGGCCGCGAACAGGGCCGAGGTCAGGGCGCACAGGGGCGACACGAGGCGATGAAGAACAGGCTCCACCCGGCCCCGAACACCACCCGCTCACGGGTCGACGCGCCCCGTCCCCACGTCATGCCGTAAACCACCGCCACGGCGACCAGCGCCGTGATCAGCACAGGGTCCAGGTTCCACGCCGCCCACACGGCGCCCGGGTCCGGCGCCGCGCCGCAGTAAGGTTGAAAGCTCAGAATCGTCATGGCCCCCGCCTGGTCCGCGATCCTGTTTCAATCCCTCGCCCGGTCAGGGGTTCCCCGCGCCTCTCCCCGGCGCGGCCACCCGGCACCGCTGCGCCGCGCCGTCCAGCGTCTGGTAGCGATGGGCCGCCACGAAGCAGGCTCATGCACATGGCGGCACAGATCCGCCGACCGCTGCAGGGTGTAGTATGTCGCGGCGGCGCGGAAACACGCCTCCCCCTGAACATGGCGGCAAACGTCGGCGGCGCGTTCGAAGGTCATGTACTGCGCCGCGGTCCCGTAGCAGAGGTTGCTGTTCACCCCCGCGCACAGCTCCGCCACCCGCCGCTCGCCATAGCGATGCCACAGCGACTGCACACATGCGCCGCCCATCGGCGCCGGTTGAGCCCCCATCACCGCCAGCGCCGCCATCACACCGATCATTTCATTGTCTCCCGGAACACAATCATCACCAGCCGGACCCGCGCGTCCCATCGCGCCGGTCCCGCCCGCCCCGATCCCGGTCGCGCCCCCGGCCATGATCATGAGGCGGCCGCAAACGCGGCGGCGGCGCCACCTGGCCATACGGCAGGGGACACAGGGTCACCCATTCGCCGCTGGTGGACAGGTGTCTGTAGCAGCGCGCCTCCTCGGCCATATAGGCGGTCTCCGCCGCCATGCCGTCCATGGCCATGGCCAGCCCCTCCATGAACGCCGGATCCGTCACGCATCCCGACAGCCCCACGGCCGCGGCGGCGGCCAGGGCCGGCCCCCGCACCCTCTTCTTCGTCAGATAGGTCATTCCCCCGCCCTTCTCTCGTGGCCACGGCGCGCGCGGCGTGCTGTGAAGATGGTCTCAGGCCGAATGAACCGAATATGAATGCCGAATCGACGTTCGCCGAGCGTCAGCAATCGTCAGGAGTCGTCGCCATGCCGCACAGGGAATCTCATCGGGTGGACCGCATCGGCTGGCTTCGCGCGGCGGTGCTGGGCGCCAATGACGGCCTGGTCTCCACCGCAAGCCTGGTGGTGGGCGTGGCGGCTGCGGCCGCCAGTCACGGAAGCATCCTGATAGCGGGCGTCGCCGGGCTGGTCGCGGGCGCCATGTCCATGGCGGCCGGGGAGTACGTCTCGGTCAGCTCCCAGTCCGACACCGAAAAGGCGGATCTGGCCCGCGAGGCGACCGAACTGTCCGGCCAGCCGGAGGCGGAACTGCGCGAACTGGCCGGAATCTATGTGGCGCGGGGCGTGACGCCCGATCTCGCGGCCGAGGTGGCCCGTCAGATGACCGCCCACGACGCCCTCGGCGCCCACGCCCGGGATGAGCTGGGCATATCCGAGATCACCACGGCGCGGCCCATCCAGGCGGCGGTGACCTCGGCCCTGACGTTCTCCGTCGGCGCCGCCCTGCCCCTGATCGTGGCCGCTCTGGCGCCCATGACCGGACTGGCGCTGTGGGTGGCCGGCTCCGCGCTTGCGGGCCTTGCCGTCCTCGGGGCGCTGGGCGCCCGGGCCGGCGGCGCGCCCGTCGGGCGATCCGTCGTCCGGGTCGTCTTCTGGGGCGCCCTGGCCATGGCCGTCACCGCGGGCATCGGCCGCCTGTTCGGCGTCGCCGTCTGATCTCTACGGGCTCGGCGCCGCCCGGCGCTGTCAGGACCCGCGCCCCCGCGCGCCCCAGGCGGCGGTCTTGGCCAGCAGCTCGGGCATCATCACCGGCTTGGCGATGCAGTCCTGCATGCCGGCCTCCAGATAGGACCGCACCTGCGAGTCCAGCGTATTGGCGGTCAGCGCCACGATCGGCGTCGACGCCCCGGCCCCGCCAAGGGCCCGGATCGTCCGCGCCGCCTCGACCCCGTCCATCACCGGCATCTGGATGTCCATCAGCACCAGGTCATAGGTCCCGCCCAGGAACGCCTTGACCGCCTGGGCTCCGTCCTCGGCCGTGTCGCAGCGGTGGCCCTGGCTGGCCAGCATGGCGACCACCACCGCCCGGTTGCTGGCGTTGTCATCGGCGTACAGCACCCGCAGCGGGCCGCCCTCGCCCGTCTCATCAGCCTGTCCGCCCGCGCCCCCGGCCAGCGGCAGCGAAAGCCTCAGCTCGAACCGGGCGCCGCCGTCCGGGGTCGCCGAAGCGCACACCGCGCCGCCCATCAGCTCGGCCAGCTCCTTGCAGACCGCCAGACCCAGACCCCCGCCGCTCTTGCGCCGGGTCGCGCCGTCGTCCGCCTGCACGAAGCGGTCGAACAGAGCCGCGATGCGGCTCTCGTCGATGCCCGGCCCGGTGTCGGTCACCGACATCGTCAGGTCCGCCTGGCCCTCCCGCGCCGCGCCCTCCAGCCGGATCACGATCCCGCCCGTCTCGGTGAACTTCACCGCATTGCCCACGAAATGGTCGAGGATCAGCCCCAGCCGCTCGGCATCCCCCTCCACGGCGGCGACCCCGTCGGCCTCCACCGTCAGCGACAGCCCCTTGTCCGCCGCCTCGCCCGCGAACCGGTCCGCCGCCCCCCGCGTTACGGCCCCGGGCTCGAACGGCTCGGCCTTCAGGCTCACCTCCCCCGCGTCCAGCGCAGCCAGCAGGATCATGTCGTTGACGGCGCCCAGCAGGGTCTGGCCCGCCGCCCCGATACCCCGCGCCTGCCCCCGCAGGTCGTCGTCGCCGACCCGCGCCTCCAGCACGGCGGAAAAGCCCAGGATGGCGTTCAGCGGCGTGCGCAGCTCATGGCTCATATTGGCCAGGAAACGCTGCCGGGCCTCGGCCAGTCCGGCCCGCTGCTCGGCTGTCCGCGCCGCACGCTCGGCCTCGATCTGGGCGGTCACGTCCTGTTCGTTCAGCAGCACCCCCGGCGCCCCCGTCGCCGGATCGGTCACCGGCCGGGCGTCCAGATAGTGCCAGCGCTCGCCCTCGGGCGTGTTGACCCGGCGCAGGTCGGCGCAGGCCTCGCCCGCGGTCGCCTGGGCCAGCATCCGCGCGCCCGCTTCGGCCTCCGCGAACCGCTCGCCGAACCCGAGCTCCCCGGGACCATAGGTGCGGAAGGCGGCCGGATTGCTGAACACCGCCCGGCCTTCGCGATCAAACAGGGTGATGATGCTGGAGGTGTGCCGCAGCGCCTCGACGGCCCGGCGTTCGCCCTCATTGGTCTCTTCCGGGGCCGCCTCGAACAGCAGCACCGCCCGCCCGTCCGGCATCCGGAAGGTCGAGATGGCCGCCTGCACCGTCAGGGGCTCGCCGTGGGGGTAGAAGGTCCAGCGCTCGGTGACCACCGCGCCCCCGGCCGTGGCCTGGGCCAGGCGGTCGGTCCGCGCCCGCACCGCCGGCGACAACTGCGAGAAGTCCCGCGCCAGCAGTTCGTCGCGGCTCTGGGCGCCCCAAAGCTCCAGGGCATAGGGATTGGCGTACAGCCCCCGGCAGCTGACCGGGTCGAACAGCCACACCGCCCGGCTCAGGGCGTCCCAGCCCACGGCCTCGGGCGGCATCGTCTTCGCCATGGCGTCGGTCACGCGTGCAAACCCTCAGGAAAGCCCTCGCCTCCCTCGTGCCACACCGCCATTGCCCAATGTTTAAGCCGTCGACCCCGCGCTCAGCTGGCCGCCGTCGGGTTGCGCGGGTCCAGCGGCAGGCCCGCCGCCTGACGCGCCTTCAGCAGCCGCAGCCAGCCGTGCAGCGCCTCGCAGTCCAGCCCGTGCATCATCAGCCGGAATCCCGCCTGCAGGGTCGACAGGGACACCATCGGGTGGCCGTTCTTGATGAAGGCCAGGTGATAGTCCGTGCCCAGGATGCGGGCGATATAGATGGCCACGGTCTCGTCCAGTTGCAGCGAATGGGCCGCCCGCACGAAGTCCCGGCGCGGCAGCATCAGCGCATACAGCGGCGTGTAGAACTCCACCGCGGTCTGCACGTCCACGAAATTCAGCGGCCCCTTCGGAAACGCCTCGAAAGCCGGGAATTCGTCCGAGATCATGGAGAAATCCACCCGCTCCGGCGGCGTCAGCTCGCGGCCCTGTTCCCTCAGCCCTGCGTTCAGTTCGATGATGAAATTGAACACGTTCAGGTCGTGCTGGAGGAACAGATTATCCTCGATGTCCTTCAGGCGCGTTGGCCGCAGCGGATGGCTCGACACCGTCACCGGCCCTGCATTGGCCCGCATGAAGGCCAGCAGCTCCGTGCCGATGTGGAAATGCCTCAGGATCAGGGTGTTGGTCTCCGGCGTCCCGAACACCCGCAAGCCCCAATGTATTGTTCGGTGCAGCAGGCCGTTCAGGTTCGGAAAGCGCGGCGATATGGCCCGCAGCACCTTCACCACGCAGAAGAACAGCAGCACCAGCGGCCGGCTCACCGGGAACAGCCAGCGCCGCGACCACGACCGCGCCCCCAGCAACAGCGCCCGCTTGGCCCCGTCGTCGATAGGCAGGCTCTGGTCCAGATACAGCGCCATCCACGGGTCCGGATCCTTCGGGTCGAAGCCGGCCGGATCGAACGGGTCGGGCCTCGCCCGTCCGCGCGCTTGGGCGATGCCGTCCGACAGGCTCACGCCGCGATCTCCTCGATCTGCAGCGCGTACAGCCGCGCCGTCACCCGCGCGCACATGACGATGCGTTCGGCGACCTCGACGTCCGGCAGCACCATCTCCAGCATCTCGCGGAACTCCTCCATGTGCTCGGCGTCGTTCTCCCCGTGATACAGCAGGAACCGCACCGCGTCCTCGGGCAGGTCCAGCCGCTCCTTGACCATCCGGCCCCACGGCGCCGCCTTGATCGACCCCAGCCCTTCGATGATGAACATGGCCCCCAGCAGGCCGAAGGGATTGGGCTTCGACGCCTCATGGAACATCCAGGCCGACAGGGCCTCGGACCCCACATTCTTGGACGCCCCCTGAATGGCCTCCAGCGACCCGCCCGCCGCCACGAAGTCCTGCTCCAGCAGGCGGAAATCCCGGTGCTCGGTCACCGCGTGCTTCATCAGGGATGAGCGCAGTTCCAGATGCGCCTCGTCGATGCTGGACGCCGCCCGGCTCATCCACAGCGACCCGTCCTTCACCTGCTGGCGCAGGTTGATGAGGAAGGCGTGATAGTCCGCCGTCTCGAACCGCCCCCGCGTCAGCTTGCGGATCAGCGGCGTCGCCTCCAGCCGCTGCTCGAAATCGGCGAACACCACCGCCAGCTTGCGCAGGGTGTCCTGGATCTGGTCCTGCATCGCGCCGTCCGCCATCACACGATCTCCAGCATCATGAATCCGATCATCGCCCGCCCGCTCTCCGGCACGATGCACAGCACCGTCTCGCCCGGCTTGCCGCGCCCCGATTTCAGAAAGGCGTCCAGCATCACCCAGATCGACGCCGAGCCCACATTGCCGCTCTCGGGCAGGGTGGTGAACCATTTCTCCTCCGGGATCATGGCCGCCGTATTTTCCAGCAGCCCCACGATCTCGGCCCGCAACGACCGCGCGGAATAGTGGCATAGCAGGTGGTCCACCTGATCCGGCGCGATCCGCCCCGCGTCCACCTTCCCCAGCCACACCCCGATCCACGCCCGGATCACGATTTTCAGCAGGTCGAAGTCCTGCAGCAACGCCATGGCCCCGGCGGCATGGGCCGTCGCCGGCCCCCCGTGGCTCCAGGCGCTCTTCAGGTCCGCCCGGTCGGCGAAGGTCGACCCCGCCCACATGCACGGGTCGAACCGTCCGGCCAGCGAGGTCATGTCGATCCAGCGCACCTTCAGGCTGCGCCCGCCCGGCCGCGGCCGGGGCTCCATCACCACCGCGCCCGCCCCGTCCGACAGGGTGAAGCGCAGGAAATCCGCCTCTATCCGCACCCGCCCGCGCCGGTCGGTCAGGGCCGTGCCCTCATAGAACGCCGGCCGGAACCAGCGCGATGAGAACTCCCCGGCGCAGGCGGCGGCCACGTCCGCCTCCCCCGCCCGCACGCTCAGCCAGGCGCCCTTGGCCGCCATCAGGGCGCTGGCGCACACCGACTGATAGCTGACCGCCTCCAGCGCCGCCGCACCCAGTTCGGCCTGCACCGCGCCGGCGTGGCCGGGCACCAGATAATCCCCCTGCGTCGTCGCCGCGCCCAGATGCTGCAGGTCGGAAACCCCCAGCCCGGCGTCGTCCAGCGCGGCCTGCACCGCGCCGGCGCACATGGAGGCGTTGGAATGCAACGGCGCGCCGTCCGGCGTCAGGGCGTAGTGCCGCCCCTCGATCCCGTTCCAGCGCAGCGCCCGGCGCCCCACCGCCGACGGCCGCCCGCCGACCCGGCCGATGAAGTCCTCCATACGGTCGTTGCCGACCCGCGCCCCGGGCAGGACCGATCCCGTCCCGGTGATGAAGACCTCGCGCAGGGCGTCGCTGTTCATGGCGCCAGTCTGACCGCCGGATCGCGGCGGGAGCAAGGCTCTACCGTGCGGGCCGCTGCCCGGCCTCGAGGATCGGCATGCCCGCCTCGGTGGGGATGTAGATGATCTGGCGGTCGCCGCTTCCGGCGGTCTCCTCCAGCATGTGGATGTAGGACCAGCGCAGATAGTTCTCCGGCCCGCCCAGGCTCTCGGCCATGATGCGGTTGGCCTCGTTGGTGCCCCGCGCCCGGGCGATTTCGGCCTGGGCCGTCAGCTGCGCCGAATCCAGCGCCGCCTGCGCCTCCAGCACCCGGATGCGCCGGTCCTGCACCGCCTGCTCATAGGCGGCGCGGCCCTGCATCTGCTTGCGATAGACATTGTACTGCGGCCATCCCACCAGGAAGGCCACGATCATCGCCACGATCACCCCGATGATGATGAAGGTCGCCGCCACGTCGCTGCGCATGGTCTGTGTCTCCCCGTCACTGAACAGACGTCGGTGATGCCCCGCCGCGCCGCCGGTGGCAAGGCATCACCGCCGCCGGTCCGCCCCCGTCACCAGCCGCCCGGCCGCCCCCAACAGGGTGAACACCTCGGCGAGGAACACGAACGCCGTCATCAGCATCAGGATGCTCGGCGCCGCCATGTCGCCGGTCTCGAAGGTGATCCGCACCCGGTCCGTGAACCCCTGCACCGTGTCCACCGCGAACGCCGACGCCATGGGCGAGTACAGCCAGAACCAGCCGATGAAGCCCAGGCTCGCCGCGCTGAACGCCACATCCCCGAACGCCGTGAGCCGCACCGGCGAGCCCATGGCCGCCCGCATCAGGTGGAACGCCGCCCGCGCCGCGCCGAAGGCCAGCATCGGCCACCAGATCCACGCGATGGTCTCGTTCAGCAGCAGGCCCCAGTCGGCCCCGTCCACCATCAGCTCGCCGCCGATCACGCCCGGCCGGATCTCCTGCCCGATCACCCCGGTCCACCACAGCACGAACACGCCCCACGCGACGCCCGACGCCACCGCCCGCGCCGTCGGCGACATGCCGGCCGGCTGCCCCCATGACGCCACAGGATCCCTGGTCCCGTCGGCCCGCTCGCCGCCCACCATGTCGGCGGCCTTGCCCACCCAGGCGGTGGAGAACAGCCCCATCTCGAACAGGCCCAGGTCCCGCGCCCGCCATTCGGTCAGGAAGGCGGGCTTGTCCTTCATGCGCTCGATGATGAAGCCCGCCACGGTGGCGAAGCCCACGATCATCATGCCGCTCCACAACAGGCCGTGGATCGCCTGGCCGAACGCCTGGGCCCCGTCCACGTCGCCCACCAGCACCCGCACCACCGCCCCGATCACCGTGATGATCGCCAGCACCGTCAGCGCCGTCTTCACCCCGAACAGCCACCACGGATACAGCTCCGGCCCCACCACATGGTGCGGCCCGGCGCCGAAGCGCGCGGCCACCGCCAGCGGGTGCCCCATCTCGCGCAGCACCGCCTCCTCCTCCGCCTCGGTCAGGGGTCGGCCCAGTTCGGCCTCCCGGTCCTCCATGCGGCTCATCAGGGCGTCACGCAGCTCGGCGATCACGTCCTCCCGCCCGGCCGCCGGCAACTGCGCCGCCACCGCCTTCAGATATTTCTCCGTCAGGGTCATGCCCCGCCCTCCACTTCCAGATTGATTGCCCGATTGATTGAAATTCGCGCCGGTCACAGCATTCGCTCCAGCGAGGCCGAGATGCCCCGCCATTCCTCCGCCAGCCGCGCCAGCATGGTCTCGCCCAGCGGGGACAGCCGGTAGAACCGCTTCCTGCGCCGGTCCTCCTCGCGCCATTCGCTGGTCAGCAGGCCCTGGGTCTCCAGCCGCCGCAGCAGCGGATAGAGGGTGCTCTCCTCCATCTCGATCCCGTCCTGGCCCAGCGCCACGCGCAGCGAATAGCCGTATTGCTCGGTCCTCAGCCGCGCCAGAACCGCCAGCACCAGCGACCCCCGCCGCAGCTCCAGCCGCATCGCCTCAAACAGCTCACCCTCGCCCACGCATCACTCTCCAGACGTCATATAGTGTGTGACATACAGTGTATGCGGCATACTGTGTGAGGGAGTCAAGCGCCCTCAAGCAGCGAGGCCCCGCGGGCCGAGCGGTAGGGCGACTAAGAATGAAAGAGCGATAGGGCGACGTAAATGCCCCTTCTCCCGTCGGGAGAAGGGGGCCCCGCGCACCGGAGCGCAGCGGAGGTTCTTGCGCGGGGGATGAGGGGCCTCCCCCACTCCCCGCTTGCAACGCTGGCGCGAAGCGGGCGAATGTCCGGCGCGGGGGGTACGGATGCGCCTAAGCTGGAACGAGATCAGGGTGCGGGCCGCAGAGTTCGCTCGCGAATGGGCCGACGCCCACTACGAGAAGGGCGACACCCAGACCTTCTACAATGAGTTTTTCGAGGCGTTCGGGGTGCGCCGCCGCAAGGTCGCCGCCTTCGAAGAGCCCGTGCGCCTTCTGGGCGAGAAGCGCGGCTTCATCGACCTGTTCTGGAAGGGCGTCCTGCTGGTCGAACAGAAGAGCGCAGGCCGCAACCTGACCCGCGCCCGCCAACAGGCGCTCGACTACTTCCCCGGCCTCAAGGACCACGAACTCCCGCGCTACGTCCTGCTGTGCGACTTCCAGTCGTTCGAGCTGATCGATCTGGACACGCGCGAGGAGACGCACTTCCCCCTCGCCGACCTGCCCGCCCATGTAGAGGCGTTCGGCTTCGTGGTCGGGGTCGAGAAGCGGGTCTTCAACGACCAGGACCCGGTCAACATCATCGCCGCCGAAATCATGGGCAAGCTGCATGATGCGCTGAAACCCACCTATGACGGTGCCCCGCTGGAACGGCTGCTGGTGCGGCTGCTGTTCTGCCTGTTCGCCGACGACACCGGCATCTTCCCCGAACGGGGCATGCTGGAAACCTATCTGCGCGACCGCACAGCCACCGACGGCCACGACCTCGGCGCCAAGCTGAACCTGATCTTCCAGACCCTGAACACGCCCGAGGACGCCGCCTGGCGCGACGGGCTGGACGAGGATCTGGCCAAATTCCCCTACATCAACGGCGACCTGTTCGCCGAAACCCTGCCGATCGCCAACTTCAACACCGCCATGCGCGAGCGGCTCCTGGAGGCGTGCGGCTTCTTCTGGGAGAAGATCAGCCCGGCCATCTTCGGCGCTCTGTTCCAGTCGGTGATGAACGCCAAGGAGCGCCGCGCCAAGGCGCCCACTACACCACCGAAAAGAACATCCTGAAGGTCATCGAGCCCCTGTTCCTCGACGACCTGCGCGCCGAACTGTCCCGCATCAAGGGGCTGAAGCGAGGACGTGACGCGGCCCTGCGCGCCTTTCAGGACAAGCTCGCCGGCCTCAACCTGTTCGACCCGGCCTGCGGCTGCGGCAACTTCCTGATCATCGCCTACCGCGAACTGCGCTTGCTCGAGATCGAGTTGCTGCAGGCCCTCTACCCCACGGGCCAGCGCGAGCTGGAGGCCGCCGCCCTGTCCAAGGTCGATGTCGACCAATTCTACGGCATCGAGATCGACGAGTTCCCCGCCCGCATCGCCGAAACGGCCATGTGGATGATGGACCACATCATGAACAACCGGCTGAGCCTCGAGTTCGGCCAGGTCTTCGCCCGCATCCCGCTCAAGGCCGCGCCACACATCGTTCATGGCGACGCGCTGGAAACCGACTGGGCCGACGTGCTGCCGCCGGAGCAGTGCAGCTATGTGTTCGGCAATCCGCCGTTTCTGGGCGCCAAGGTGCAGAGCGAGACCCAGAGGGCGCAGGTCCGACGCATTGCCGCGCTCGGCAAGTCCGGTGGCACCCTCGATTTCGTCGCTGCGTGGTTCATTAAGGCTGGCGAATACGTCTCCTCCCCACGCACTGGGGACGGGGCCGGCGAAACCGTAGAGGGGTCGCGACCGGCCCGCATCGGCTTCGTCTCGACCAACTCCATCACCCAAGGAGAGCAGGTCGCACAGCTGTGGCCGCTGCTGTTCCAACGTTACGGCTTGGAAATCGCCTTCGCGCATCGAACCTTCGGCTGGGGCTCAGACGCACGCGGCAAGGCCCATGTTCATGTCGTGATCATAGGACTGACGCGGCGGGACCACGAACCGGCGGAGAAGCGCCTCTTCAACTACGAGGACATCAACGGCGATCCGGATGAAACCCGGCATTCGGCGCTGTCGCCGTACTTGTTTGACGCTTCACAACTGGCAGATCGCCATCTGGTAGTGAGGGAAACCACTACGGCTCTCTCGAGCCGACCGCTGATGCTGTTCGGCAATATGCCGAACGACGGTGGGCATTTGATCTTGTCGGAAGCCGAAGCCGCCAATGCGATCCAAGCTGATCCCGCCATCGGTCCGTACGTCCGCCAACTGGTGGGAGCCCAAGACTCCCTCAACGGTGAGGCGCGCTTTTGCCTTTGGCTTCAGGGTGCTCCCCTAGGGTTGATGCGTGCAAACTCCCTCCTGAAGGATAGGCTGGCCGCCGTGCGTGCCTATCGCTCCGCAAGCTCTCGCCCGGCGACACAGCGCTTGGCGGAAACACCGTCTCTCTTTGGTGAAATCAGGCAAGGCGCCGGAGCGTTTATCCTTATCCCTCGCCACTCCTCAGAGCGCCGTCGATACGTCCCCTTCGGGTTTTATCGGGATGGGGAAATCGCGCATGATAGCTGCCTATTCATGCCGGGTGCCTCATTGGCTGAGTTCGGAGTTCTCACCAGCGCCACGCACATGTCGTGGCTGCGCCACATCGGGGGGCGGCTGAAGAGCGACTACCGCTATTCGATCGGCCTCGTCTACAACCCATTCCCTTGGCCCACCCTGACCGAGGCCGACAAAGCCTACCTCGACGGACTTGCCCAGGCGGTGCTGAACGCCCGCGCCGCCCACCCGGGGGCAACCCTTGCCGACCTCTACGATCCCGACGTCATGCCCGCCGATCTGCGCCGCGCGCACCGAGCGCTGGATCAGGCCGTGGACCGCCTTTACCGCAAGGCGCCCTTCGACAGCGACCGCGAGCGCGTCGAGCACCTGTTCACCCTCTATGAGAAAATGACCGCGGGCCTCTTGGCGGCGCCGGGCAAGGCGAAGCGGCGGAGGAAGGCCTAGTGAGCGGCGGTGACAATCAAACCACGCTAACGGAAGCAGAAAACGCGATCGTTGAAGAGATAATCGATCAACTCCAGGCGGAACCGCTCTCCCCAGCTGGCGCGTTCGCAATCAGCATGGCCGAGCAGGATGGCGACCCCGGCGCCCTCTTGGGGGCCCTACGACAGGCGCTCCGAATTCAGCCCGATCATCCACTGCTCCGGCTGGCGATCGAAAACCTGTCCACCACCCTCGCAAACTCTCCCACCACGGTGCTGATCGAACGCGCAAGGTGCGCGGGTGGGGACGTCTCGTCTTTCGAGGGACGTGTTTACATCGAAGAGCCGGATGGCCGCCTACGACCGGCTTCGGGCGAGGATCTGATCGCGTCGGAAAAGCGGTTTCCCGGGTTTCTGAAAAACTGGCGGCTGCCGGAGGACGAATACTAGATGGCCACGATCAACGACGTTCCCAGCTTCGAAGCCTTCATGTGGCCGATCATTGAACGCCTGAAGGCGCACGGTCGGTCGATGACCAATCAGGAAATGGCGGACGATATCTCGACCTACATGGGTCTGCCGGAAGACGTCCGCGCGGTGCGTCATGGGAAGTGGAACGAACTGGCGGTGGAACAGCGGCTGGGCTTCGCCCGCAGCTATCTGAAGAACGGCGGCGCGGTCGAAAACAGCGCGCGGGGCGTGTGGACGCTCACCCCCGCCGGGGCTGCCATGACGCCCGAAGATGTGGCCGGGATCCCGAAGGCCTACCAGCAGGAGTACATGGCGCGGGTTCGCGCCAAGGCCCGCGAAGTCGGCTCAACGCCTGACGTCGCTGTTCTCGAGGATGACGCCGACACCGAAGGCGACTGGAAGGACCAGTTGATGGCGGTCCTGCTCAAGCTGGACCCCTCCGCCTTCGAACGGCTCAGCCAGCGCCTTCTGCGCGAGTACGGCTTCATCAAGGTCGAGGTGACCGGCAAGTCGGGCGACGGCGGCATCGACGGCACCGGGGTGCTGCGGGTGAACCTGCTGTCCTTCCATGTCCTGTTCCAGTGCAAGCGCTACTCCGGCTCGGTGGGCGCGGGCGCAGTGCGCGACTTCCGGGGCGCCATGGTCGGCCGCACCGACAAGGGCCTCATCATCACCACCGGCACCTTCACCGCCGACGCCCGGCGCGAGGCCACCCGCGACGGCGCCCCCGCCATCGATCTGGTGGACGGGGACGCCCTGTGCGACCTGCTCAAGGACCGGGGCCTGGGCGTGACCGTCCGCATGGTCGAGGAAGTCACCGTGAACGAGGCCGCCTTCGCCGAGTTCTAGACTCCCCCAATCCCCCCATCTCCCACGCCAAATCCCTTGCCCCGCAAGGCCCCGCCGATTTCTCCCGGCTTTTTCCACCCACCCCTCCGGCGCGCCCTTATCCTGTCCGGTCATCCCCGGCCGCACAGGAGGCGCATGAGACGAGACTTCATCGGACTGATTTCCTTCTCCCGGTGGGAGAGGGGCCGTTGCACGCCCATTGCACTGTTTTTCGCGGTCGGAGTCTCACGGCCCTTGTCATCCCGACCGACGCGCAGCGGAGCGCCGGGACCGGCGACCGTCTCGACGCTCCGCCCTGACAGCCGCGAGGCTGGGCCGGGCGACCGGCGCCGGCGACCCTCGGCCCGGATCCCGTCCGGGCCCGGGCAAGAGGGCGGCGCTCCGTCCCGGACAGCGCCTGCGGCGCTTCCGGGATGACAAGGCGTCGTTGCACGCCGTTGCACTGTTTTTCGCATCCGGAGTCTCACGCTCGCATCGGACGCCCCGCGAAATCAGTCCCTTGAGCCGAAACATGAGACTCCCGTTGCACTGTTTTTCGCGCCGGGAGTCTCACCGGTTTCGGACAATTCGCACTATTCGGACCCTGTTTTTCCTCCCCCGTCGGGGGAGGGGGACCACGAAGTGGTGGAGGGGGCCAACCCCATCCGCCGACGCTTGAGACCTGCCCCCGCCCCCGGGCGCTCCGCTTCGGGGCGGACTACCGGCAGAACGCCCGCCCACCCGTGGCCTCCAGGTGCAGGTGGTCGTCGTGGAAGGCGTTGTAATCGGGGCTCAGGACGGTGCCGAAGATGCGGCAGGCGTCGTCGCGGATGCGGCGCAGGAAGCGGGCTTCCGGGCCGTTCCCGCTCCAGTCGCCGGCCACGGTGATGCGGCGGCCGTCCCTCAGGCGCACGCCCGAGAAGTCCAGGGCGGCGGCCAGGCCGTGGGCGCTGGGGCGGTTGCCGGCCATATTGTTGACCGGGCGGCAGGCGTATGTGCCGAAATGGTCAACGGAAACAACGTCTTGTCCGAATATCTCGCGGGCGGCGGGCTCCACGGACTGGCGCCGCCAGATGCTGATGGCCAGGGCCGTCTGGCAGGTCACGGTCGGGTCGCCCGGCGTCATGCGCGCCACCGTGCCCATGTCGGGCCCCAGGGTCCCGGCGTCATAGAGGCCGCAGGCGCCGCCCCGCGCCTCGTCCGGCCGGGGGCTGAAGCGCACATTGGCCGCCGACAGCTGGGCCAGGCAGCGGCCCAGATGGCCGCCCTCGGCCAGCACCGCCCCCTGCGTGCCCCCGTCCAGCGGCCGGTCGATCAGCACCTCGCCGATGGACGCCGGCGGCGCCCCCGACGGGGTCGGCCCGGGCTGGTAGGGCCCCGGCTGCGGGTCGGGCAGCATCCGCCCGCACCCGGCCAGCAGCAGGATCAGCAACAGGGGGGCACAGACGCGCATGGGGCCTCCGGGTGAGTCGGCCCCCAGCTTACCATCCCCCTAGCCGTCCGCCTCCCGCGTCACTACCTTGGCGTTCATGGCCCGTTCCCCTTCGAAATCCGCAAAGCCCGTCCACACCCCGGGCGTGTCCGACATGTCGGGGACCTTCGTGCACGACGCGCCGAGGACGCGGGGCAAGGACCCCATGTTTGCGCCGATCACCGGCCCGCGCCTGACGCCCGAGGAGGCCCCGAGCGTCGACGCCGACTGGACCCCGCACCGCCCCTCCCGCCCCGCCGCGCGCCTGAAGACCCCGTTTCGTCTGGCCTCGCAGTTCGAGCCCGCGGGCGACCAGCCCGCCGCCATCGCCGAATTGGTGGCCACCGCCGAATCCGGCGAGCGCGATCAGGTGCTGCTGGGCGTCACCGGCTCGGGCAAGACCTTCACCATGGCCAAGGTCATCGAGGCGACCCAGCGCCCCGCCCTGATCCTCGCCCCCAACAAGACCCTCGCCGCCCAGCTATACTCAGAGTTCAGAAGCTTCTTTCCTGATAATGCCGTCGAATACTTTGTATCGTATTATGATTATTATCAACCAGAAGCATATGTTCCGAGAACAGACACCTATATTGAGAAGGACTCAAGTATAAACGAGCAGATCGACAGGATGCGGCACTCGGCGACGCGGTCGATTCTGGAGCGGGACGATGTGATCGTGGTGGCGTCGGTGAGCTGCATCTACGGCATCGGGTCGGTGGAGACCTATACGGCCATGACCTTCGACCTGAAGGTGGGCCAGACCATCGACGAGTCCAAGCTGCGGGCCGACCTGATCGCGCTGCAGTACAAGCGCAACGACGCCGCCTTCGACCGGGGCATGTTCCGCAAGCGCGGCGACACCATCGAGATCTTCCCGGTCCACCAGGAGGACCGCGCCTGGCGCGTCAGCCTGTTCGGCGACGAGATCGAGTCCATCGCCGAGTTCGACCCCCTCACCGGCAAGAAGACCGCCGACCTCGAGGAGGTCACCGTCTATGCGGCCAGCCACTATGTGACCCCGCGCCCCACGCTCAACCAGGCTATCACCGGCATCAAGGCCGAGCTGAAGGAGACCCTCGACTGGATGGTCGAGAACGGCAAGCTGCTCGAGGCCCAGCGCCTCGAACAGCGCACCCGCTTCGACCTGGAGATGATGGAGGCCACCGGCTCCTGCGCCGGCATCGAGAACTACTCCCGCTGGCTGACCGGCCGCAGTCCCGGCGAGCCCCCGCCCACCTTCTTCGAATACATCCCCGACAACGCCCTGCTGTTCGTGGACGAGAGCCACGTCACCATCGGCCAGATCAACGCCATGTTCCGGGGCGACTACCGGCGCAAGGCGACCCTGGCCGAATACGGTTTCCGCCTGCCCTCCTGCATCGACAACCGCCCGCTCAAGTTCGAGGAATGGGACGCCATGCGGCCCCAGACCGTCCACGTCTCCGCCACCCCCGGCCCGTGGGAGCTGGACCGCACCGGCGGCGTCTTCACCGAACAGGTCATCCGCCCCACCGGCCTGATCGACCCGCCGGTGGACGTGCGCCCGGTGTCCAAGGACGGCTTCTCCCAGGTGGACGACGTCATCGCCGAGGTGAAGGACGTGGCCCGCGCCGGCTACCGCTCCCTCGTCACCGTCCTGACCAAGAAGATGGCCGAGGACCTGACCGAATACATGCACGAACAGGGCGTGCGCGTGCGCTACATGCACAGCGACGTGGACACCATCGAGCGCATCGAGATCCTGCGCGACCTGCGGCTTGGCTCGTTCGACGTGCTGGTGGGCATCAACCTGCTGCGCGAGGGCCTCGACATTCCGGAGTGCGGCCTGGTCGCCATCCTCGACGCCGACAAGGAAGGCTTCCTGCGCTCGGAAACCTCCCTGATCCAGACCATCGGCCGCGCCGCCCGCAACGTGGACGGCCGCGTCATCCTCTACGCCGACCGCATCACCGGCTCCATGGAGCGGGCCATGGCCGAGACCGACCGCCGCCGCGAGAAGCAGCAGGCCTGGAACGCCGAACACGGCATCACGCCCGAAAGCGTCAAGTCCAACATTAAGGACATCATCGAGAGCCCCTATGAGTCCCGCGCCCTGGACCGGCTCACCGCCCCCGGCGTCAAGGAGGACTCAAAACCCTTCGTCGGCACCAATTTCCAGGCCGCCCTCAAGGACCTGGAATCCCGCATGCGCGAGGCCGCCGCCAACCTGGAGTTCGAACAGGCCGCCAGGCTGCGCGACGAGATCAAGCACATGAAGCTCATGGACCTGGAATTCGCCAACGAGGCCCTGACGGGGGCGGGCGAGGCCGTGGACAAGGAGGCGCCGAAGCGGGACCGCGCGGCGGCGAGAGCGGCGTCGGCGGAGGCGTTCAGGAAAGGGCGGTTGTAGGGGGTTCAATGGCGGCGGTGGACGGAGACCACCGTGCCACTAAGGCCTCATCTCGTAGACGGGTCCACAAACAGGTGTAAGGTGTAAGGCTAAGCTAAATGAGGTTCACTTTGGCCAAGCCCATAGAACAGTTGTCAGGGCTCCGCACCAGTGATGGCTGGGTGATCGGAGAACTAGTTAAGAAGCAGGCATACCAGACAGGGGGCTGCTTCTCGGTTGGCTACTTGGTTCAGCATGAAGAAAACCCCTCTCGCGTGGGCTTCCTAAAAGCACTTGATTTCAGCAGAGCCCAAGAAGCTGAAGATCAAGTGCGTGCGCTGGAAGATATGACACGCACATATAACTTTGAAAGAGACGTCCTTGCACTTTGCCGGGGCGCAAATCTAGACCGCGTTGTTGTAGCAATTGCTGATGGTTCCATTGCGGTTCCAGACGCTCCATTTGGCACAGTGAGCTATCTCATATTTGAGCTTGCGGATGGCGACGTAAGAAAGCACGCCGTCCTCAAAAATGAAATCGATGCGTACTGGTCTTTAAACGCATTGCATCAAATCGCTACGGGATTAAATCAGCTTCACGCCCAAGGTATATTTCATCAAGACCTGAAGCCGTCCAATGTCTTAACGTTTTCTGGGGGAGCAACTTCAAAACTTGCCGATCTCGGAAGATCTCATTGTCGAACAATCGCATCTCCTCATGAAATGATGGCTTTGGCCGGACAACCTTACTATGCTTCCCCGGAGTTTTTGTATCACTTTCTAATGCCAGATCAGGCACGATGCAGGGCCGCGTCAGAATTATATCTTTTTGGCAGCATGCTATATTATTTCTTCACGGGCGCGATGCTGACACCCACCGTCATTTCGTTCATGCGGCCAGAACATAAACCTCAGTCGCTTTCGGAGAATGGGGGCGGTTGGGAAGGAACATATGAGGACGTCCTGCCCTATTTCCGCGCTGCACTTGCTGATGCACTAGGCCAGTTGAAAGACAGTATCGAAGCGTCACTGACCAACCATGACCCCAAACTGGCCGCAGAGATTTTTGAGTTGGCGACGTATCTTTCGGAACCCGATCCGCAGCTCAGGGGTCACCCCGCAAGTCGCCGGCGGAAGCATGGGAACCCCTACGAGATGACGAGATTTATCTCTGCATTTGATAGATTTGTAAAGGTTTCGGAAATCCGAATGAAAATAGATGCAGCTTCCATCTAACAAAATAGGCAGGAAGATGATCCCACGTTGGAGATCTCTTCGTCTGACGCCCAAACAAGAACTTGTGAGCTCTAAGGGGAGATCATTAAAGCGGTCGCCTCATGGTTCCAATATAATAACTTCTGAAGAGTGGGCGACTGATCCGACAATATGGTCGGCATCTGATATGATATCGATGGCCATCGTAGACGGTAGATCTTCCGAAACTGATGCGGCCGCTGAATTTCTAAAGGCACATATTGCCGATTTATCTCCTGGCACGAAGCAACTAATTCTCTCATATTTTGACGACGGATTTACTCCTGCGGCTCCTCATGGAGTTTTGATTACGCGAGAGATAAAATACAGACAGATTGCCGAGATGAAGGGGGAGCTTTCGCTATATCCCCGCAATGCGGTTTTACATGTCGAGCTCGCAAGAGCTTACGTATCTTTAGGGCAAATAGATAAAGCACGGCATTCGTTTCGCATTGCCTTAGCGATCGCTCCTTCCAATCGATACGTACTTCGATCCGCGGTGAGATTTTATGTCCTGGATCAAGATGTTGATCGAGCTTGGTCAATTTTGAAAAATGCGCCTTCAGAGGATACTTGGCTCCTTGCCTCACGAGTCGCAATCGCTGATTTGACTGCGAAGCCTATAGAGAGCAGCCGTAAGCTCAGAGAAATTATCGATAGAGGGAGGCCGGCCCAGGTTACGGAACTAGCCGCTGCTTTAGCCACACTTGAGATGGAGAACGGGTCAGATAAACTTGCAAAGAAACTCTTCAAGATAGGGTGCGAAAGTCCAACCGATAATACTATCGCTCAAGTTCGCTGGGCCCACGAAACCTGTGGCGTTCCCTTCAACAAAAACCTTCTTGAAAACGCGCTTACGTTCGAAGCCCGTACTGGGCAAGCTGTGGAGGAAGGAAAGTGGGTTGATGCTGTCGATAACGCATCGACTTGGCTAGGTGATGAGCCGTTTTCCACGCGTGCTGCTGCTACTGGCGCTTTTGTCGCCGCAGAAATATTGCAGGATTTCACAGTCTCCGAGCGTGTCGCGACATCTGGTCTTGTGGCAAACGCTCACGACCCCGTCCTTCTTAATAATAGAGCCTACGCTCGAGCATGCTTAGGTGATCTGATCGGTGCGGTAGAAGACATAAATTCCGCGTCTGCCGTCCGTTCCCTAGATGATACAGACGCGATTTGCATTATCGCAACAAAAGGATGCATCTCATACCGGAGCGGAGATGCTTCTGCCGGAGCGGCGCACTACCAGCGGGCTGTTGAAATGGCCTTTGACGGAAAATACACCGCCTTGGCCCAAAGAGGAATTATTCATTGGATTTATGAAGAAGGGAGAAATGGTCGCTATTTAAGCAAGAGCGACATTGAGCGTGTCAGTAAATACTTCTTAGAATCGAAACGCATTGATAGAGAAACAGCCGAGATATTTAATATATACGCTCGGCAATATATAATTCTTGGGGATGTCGAAGCGCCAGTTGCGGACCTTCGAGGTGTCCTAGAAAGACTTTGACCATCAAGTTTCCGCGCGTCGGGGCCCCCTGCACAAGGCAGGGAACGGCGACGAAATCGAAGAGACCCGCTGCGGCAAGGGCTGACCCCTGACCTGCCGCCCGCTACGGTGGGAGGATGGGGCAGGACGACAATCACTGGTGTGAGCTGGGCTTCGCCGAACCGGCCGTCGCCTTCAAGGGGCCGACCCAGACCGCCCGATCCGTCACCGAGGCGTGGATGGCGCTACACGGCTTCTGTCCCGCCTGCGCCGCCGACCGCCTGCCGCAGCTGCCGAACAACGCGCCCGTCGCCGACTTCCGCTGTGGCGACTGCGGTGAGGAGTATGAGCTCAAGGCCAAACAGGGAAAGCTGGGGGGCTCCTGACCTTCTCCCGATGGGAGAAGGGGGACCCGCGCACCGGAGCGCATAGCGCGACGGTCCTGGCGCGGGGGTTGAGGGGCGGGTGAGTCAAGGCTGCCACCGGGCCCTCACCCTGCGCGCGAAGAAGCGGGCCGCTCCGCGTCCCGCTGCGCGCAGCCCTCTCCCACCGGGAGAGGGGACGTGGTGCGCGCGGAAAGACCCCCTCCACCATGCTGCGCATGGCGGCATTGGGTAGTTATCACACCTAGACATCGTTCCGCTTCACCTCTGATTTTCGTAGCTTTTTCCAAGCGCTGCCAAATCGGCTCGCACGGACCCACTGCTGCGAGAATGGAAATGCCCAACTGTGTTGTCCCGACTGGAGCGGACCAACCGAATGTCCTTCACGCTCTGACCCGCAAGCACGCCGAGATCAGCGGAAAGATCGGCCACGCCCGACTGGTCCTTCGCCAATTGGCGGTCGAACTGGAGCACATCGACGCGACGATCCGCATCTTTAATCCTGCCATCGACATCGGTGCGATCAGGGCCAAGACCGTTCCATTGCGCGACCCGGCCCACAAGGGGGAGATCGCCAGGATCGTAATCGACACACTTCGCGAGGCGGACGACCCGGTGACGCCCCGCGCGATCACCGAACGGCTGATGGAAGTCCGATGCCTCAACGGCGCCGACCGCGAACTGTTCGACGTCATGCTGAAGCGGGTCCGTGCGTGCCTGCGCGCCCAGCGGATGCGGGGAATGGTCCAGCCGGTCGCCTTCGCCGACAGGACCCAGGGCTGGGAGATCGCCGAATGAGGGCGGGTCGCAAGGAGCCACTGCGGTTCATCCGTGGCGGGCATGTCTTCCACATCGCCAAGGCCTATACCGAAGGCGAAACGGGCTTCATCGGACTGCGGGACGGGCGGGTCCTTGCGCGAGCCCCGGAAGCCTCGCAGGTCGCGCGACTTCTCATCACCGGCTTATGACGGTCGCTTCTCCTGCTCGATAGTCTCCACCATCGTAGGGTGTCGGCGGGTGGCCGTTGGTCCAGTGATAAGTCTTTGGGGTGCGCTGCGTGGCCTGAATCCTCTGGTCGAGGGCCGTGATCTGGGGGGCTTAGCGCAAAGCTGGCCGAAACCCCCATCGTGCAATCCAGAACGTCGGAGCCCTTCGTGGGCCAAAGGCGGCATTGCTTCTGCTAGTCTGGTCCGATGTTCTCCCCCCTCCGCCACGGCGCCTACCGTCACCTTTTCACCGCCCAGGTTGCGGCCCTGCTCGGAACGGGCATGGCGACCGTTGCGCTCGGCCTGCTGGCCCATGATTTGGCGGGCGCGAGCGCGGGGCAAATCCTCGGCGCGGCCTTGGCGATCAAGATGGTCGCCTACATTGGCGTCGCCCCGTTCGCGAGCGCGCTCGCAGCGCGGTTGCCGAGGAAGACCCTCCTGGTGTCGCTCGACCTCGTCCGGGCGGGCGTCGCCGCGTCCCTGCCCTTCGTCGCCGAGCCGTGGCAGGTCTATGCGCTGATGACGGTTCTCTACGTCGCCTCAGCCGCCTTCACCCCGGCCTTCCAGGCCATGATCCCCGATCTGCTGCCGGATGAGACGGAATACACCAAGGCTCTGTCGCTCTCGCGGCTGGCGGCCGATCTGGAGAGCGTAGCCAGCCCGGTTCTGGCGGCGCTGCTGCTGGCGGTGATGAGTTACAGCAATCTGTTCGCGGGCACGGCAGTCGGGTTCGTCGTATCGGCCCTGTTCGTCGTCAGCGCCGTCCTCCCGGCGCTCAGCACGGCACGGCCCCGTCCGTTCCTGCAACGCCTGACGGGCGGGCTCCGGCTGTTCGCCTTGACGCCGCGTCTGCGCGGCCTGCTGGCGATCAGTCTGGCGACGGCGGCGGGCGGGGCGATGGTGTTCGTCAACACCGTGGTCCTGGTGCAGTCGCGTTTCGCCATGTCGGAACAGGCGACGGCCTGGGCGCTGGCGGCGTTCGGCGGGGGATCGATGACGGCGGCGGTGGTTCTGCCTCGCCTGCTGGTGCGGGTGTCGGACCGAACGGCGATGGCTCTGGGCGCGGGCGTCATGACGCTGGTGCTGCTGTCCGGTCCCTGGGTCGCGGTCAGCTATCCCGCGCTGCTGATGCTGTGGGTCGTCATGGGCTTCGGCTATTCCCTGACCATCACCCCGGCGGGCCGGGCCTTGCGGCGATCATCGAACGCCGCTGACAGACCCGCCCTGTTCGCGGCCCAGTTCGCCCTGTCCCACGCCTGCTGGCTGATCGCCTATCCGGTGGCGGGCATGGTCAGCGCCGAAGTCGATCCCGGCGCGGCCTTCCTCGTGCTCGCCGGCCTGTGCGCGACGGGCACGGTGCTCGCCCTCGTGATCTGGCCCGCGCACGATCCGGAGAACCTGCCGCATCGGCATGATGACCTCGGGGCGGACGACCCTCACCTCGCGGAGGGACACGGGGCGGCTGGCGTCCACGCCCACCCCTTCGTCATCGATGAGCGGCACAGACGCTGGCCGACGACGAAGGAGTAGCGACACCGGGTCAGACCACCCGCCTGACCTCGGTGTAGGCGCCGGTGGTCTGGAGCGTGATGGTCACCGGCTCCCCGGTGCGGTTGCGCCAGAACCAGCCGTGGCTGCCGGTGAAGGCGGCGACGAGTTCGCCCTCAACCCGTTGCTCCGAGCCCTTGCCGTAGCCGTGGTAGGGCGTTCCGGGACGGTCGGCGTGGGTGTCGAAGTTGACCGCGCCGCCGCTGCTCGTCCAGGTGAAGTCCACCCGGGAGCCTTCCTCCATCACCAGCTTGATCTCGGCGCCTGATCGGGTGCGAGGGTGATGACGGTTTCGTCCGAGCGTTGGCCGTTCGGGACAGAAGTCGCTCCGGCCGGAGTGGCTGGGGAGGTGGTGGTGACAGCGGCGGGGGCGGACGCCGTCACAGCCAGGCCCGCCTCTTCGGCCTCGGCTTCGGCGGCGAGTTGCATCTTGATGCGGCCCATCTCCGTCAGCCCCAGAAGCGATCCGACCCGGGTCGGATCTACGCCGTATTCGGCGGGCAGGACCACGGTGACGAGCAGAGCAGAGGCGATCACGACCGCGATGCCGGTCGACTTCAACAGCTTGCCAGTCGAGGGCAGTTCGGAGGCGTCGGGCTTGTTGGCATTATACATGGGTCAAGTCTCCGGTCAGGTGA
This sequence comes from Brevundimonas abyssalis TAR-001, assembly GCF_000466985.1. Lineage (GTDB taxonomy): Bacteria > Pseudomonadota > Alphaproteobacteria > Caulobacterales > Caulobacteraceae > Brevundimonas > Brevundimonas abyssalis. Next base: position 33,631 of record NZ_BATC01000010.1, on the reverse strand, counting down.
CGAAGAAGCCGACGAGCTGATAGCCCGCCAGGATGAAGCCGAGGGTCATGACGACCACATTGGTGGTGTAGGCGTGGCGCCAGAAGCTGGATGACTGCCGCCAGAAACCCATGACGATCAGGATGGCGCCGAGCGCCAGAAGCTGGCCAATCTCGACGCCGACGTTGAACGCCAGCAGATTCCCGATCAGGCCGTCGGGCGACATGTTGAAGTCCTGGAGCTTGGTCGCCAGGCCGAAGCCGTGGAACAGGCCGAACACCAGGGTCGCGACCTTGGTGTTGGGCTGGAAGCCGAACCAGCGCTGGTAGGCCCCCATGTTGTCGAGGGCCTTGTAGACCACCGACAGGCCGATGATGGCGTCGACCAGATAGCTGGACACGCTGATGTCGGTCAGCACGCCCAGCAACAAGGTGGAGGAGTGACCGATGGCGAACAGGGTCACATAGATCGAGATGTCCTTCATTCGGTAGAGGAAGAAGATCACACCCAGCAGGAACAGCAGGTGGTCGTAGCCCGTGACCATGTGCTTGGCCCCCAGATACAGGAACGGCCAGAACAGGAAGCCCGAGGTCTCCTGGATGTAGCCCTTGTCGCCGTCGGCGACGCCGTGGGCGAAGGCGGCCGTCAGCAGGCCGTTGAGGAACAAGACGAGCAGCCCGAGCAGAAGGACGCCGGCGGGCGTCCTCAGCCAGGCGGCCCATCGATGGGTCGCGGCGGTCATGCATTACTCCGGTTGAAGGGAAGACGGTTCAGCCACGACGCCGCGCGCCCGCAGGGCGTGGCGGGCGGCCATGGACGAGGCTGTATAGGGCGGGCAGGACCAGCAGGGTCAGGATCGTCGAGGAGATGATTCCGCCGATCACGACCGTGGCCAGGGGGCGCTGAACCTCTGCCCCGGCTCCCACGTTCAGCGCCATCGGCACGAAGCCGAGGCTGGCGACGAGGGCGGTCATCAATACCGGCCGCAGCCGGGTCAGGGCGCCCTCGCGGATCGCCTCGCCGAGCGGCTTGCCATCGGCGATCAGGCTTCGGATGAAGCTGACCATGACGACGCCGTTGAGCACGGCGACGCCGGACAGGGCGATGAAGCCCACCGCCGCCGAGATCGACAAGGGCAGCCCCCGCATCGCCAAGGCGGCCACTCCGCCCGTCAGCGCCAGGGGCACGCCGGAGAAGACGATGGCCGAGTCCTTCACCGACCGGAACAGGGCGAACAGCAGGCCGAAGATCAGCAGCAGCACCACCGGCACCACCAGTTGCAGCCGCTTGGCGGCCGAGATCAGTTGCTCGAACGTGCCGCCGTAGCTGATCCAGTAGCCGGCAGGAACCTCGACCTCGGTGCCGACCTCTTCCTGCACTTCGGAAATGAACGAGCCGAGGTCGCGGCCCCGAACATTGGCGGTGACGACGACCCGGCGCTTGCCGTCCTCGCGGCTAATTTGGTTCGGTCCTGTCTCCACGGCAATGGTGGCGATCTCCTCCAGGGGCACGAAGGCGGTTCCTCCGGAGCTGGGCACGGGAATGCGCAGCCGGCCGATGGCGTCGGTGTCCTGACGCAGGGTTTCGGGCAGACGGACCACCACGTCGAAGCGGCGGTCGCCCTCGAACACCTGACCCGCCACGACGCCGCCGATGGACGCCGACACCACTTGCTGGACATCGTCCATGCTGATGCCGAGTCGTGACAGAGCCGCGCGGTCGGGTCTGATCTGGAGCACGGGCAGGCCGGTGACCTGCTCCACCGAAATGTCCTCGGCGCCTTCGATGCCGCTGATCACGCCCTCGACGGCGTTGCCGACCTCCAGCAACTGGTCGAGATCGTCGCCGAACACCTTGATGGCCACATCCGCCCGCACCCCGGAGAGCAGTTCGTTGAACCGCATCTGGATGGGCTGGGTGAACTCGTAGTTGTTCCCGGGGATTTCGGCCACGGCCGCCTGCATCTCGGCCAGCAGTTCGGCGCGAGGTTTCCTCGGGTCGGGCCAGTCCGCGCGGTCCTTCAGCATGATGAAGGTGTCGGCGACCGACGGTGGCATGGGATCGGTCGCAATCTCGGCCGTGCCGATTTTGGCCACGACCCGCTCCACCTCCGGGAACTGGGCGATGCGTCGCTCCAGCGCCGTCTGCATCTCAACAGCCTGGCTTAAAGACGTGCCGGGGATGCGCAGGGCGTGCAGGGCGATGTCGCCTTCGTCCAGGTTGGGGATGAACTCCGACCCCATCCGGCTGGCGCCCAGGGTCGCGATGGCGACCAGGGCGACCGCCACGGCGACGAAGGCCACGCGCAGCCGCAGGGCCATCTCCAGCGCCGGCTGGTAGAACCGGCGGGCGCCGCGCATGACGAAGCTGTCCTTCTCCTCGACCTTGCCGGTGACGAACATGGCGACGGCGGCGGGCACGAACACCAGCGACAGGACCAGCGCGCAGGTCAGGGCAATGACGACCGTGATCGCCATCGGATGGAACATCTTCCCCTCGACCCCGGTCAGGGCGAAGATCGGCACATAGACCAGGGTGATGATCAGGACGCCGAACAGGGACGGCCGGATCACTTCGCTGGAGGCCGAGGCGGCCAGGGCGAAGCGTTCGTCACGGGTCAGCAGACGACCGTGCTGATGCTGGGCCTGGCCGAAGCGGCGTAGGCAGTTCTCGACGATGATGACGGCCCCATCGACGATCAGGCCGAAGTCCAGCGCGCCCAGGCTCATCAGATTGCCCGAGACCCCGGTGCGCACCATGCCGGTGATGGTCATCAGCATGGTGATGGGAATGACGGCGGCGGTGATCAGGGCGGCGCGGATGTTCCCGAGCAGCAGGAACAGCACCACGATGACCAGCAGCGCGCCCTCGACCAGGTTCTTCTCGACCGTATGGATGGCGCGATCCACCAGATCGGTGCGGTCATAGACCGGCACGGCGCGGACGCCCGTCGGCAGGGCTTCGGCCGCCGTCTCCAGTCGGGCGGCGACGGCCTGGGCGACGGTGCGGCTGTTCTCGCCGACCAGCATGAAGACGGTGCCTAGGACGACCTCGCGGCCGTCTTCGGTTGCGGCGCCGGTGCGAAGTTCCTCGCCCATGACCAGATCGGCGACGTCAGCGACCCGGACGGGCACGCCGTTGCGATTGGAGACGATGATCGCGCCGAGGTCTGCAAGGCTCTCGGCCTGGCCCGGAACACGGACCAGATACTGTTCGCCATAGCGTTCGACATAGCCGGCACCAACGTTTGCGTTGTTGCGGTTCAGGGCCTCGACGACTTCAGCCATCGTCACGCCATAGGCGACCAGGCGGTCGGGCCAGGGGGTGACGTGATACTGACGCTCGAACCCACCGATGGTGTTGACGTCGGTGACGCCCGGCGTGTTGCGCAGTTGCGGACGGATGACCCAGTCCTGGAGCGTCCGCAGGTCTTCGGGCGTATAGAGCTCGCCGTCGGGGCGGCGCGCGCCCTGTTCGGCCTCGATCGTATACATGAAGATTTCGCCGAGCCCGGTGGCGATGGGGCCGAGTTCGGGGGTCAGGCCTTCAGGCAGCTGCCCCCTCGCGGCCTGAAGCCGTTCATTGACCAACTGGCGCGCAAAATAGATGTCGGTGCCGTCCTCGAAGACGACGGTCACCTGGCTGAGGCCATAGCGGGAGACCGAGCGGGTGTATTGCAGCCCCGGCACCCCGGCGATGGCGGTCTCGACCGGGAAGGTGATCCGCTGTTCGGACTCCAGCGGCGAGAAGCCGGGGGCCTCGGTGTTGATCTGGACCTGGACGTTGGTGATGTCGGGCGTGGCGTCGATGGGCAGACGCTGGAAACTCCAGACGCCGACCGCACAGGCCAGGACCACGAGCGCCATGACGAGCCAGCGGAACCGGATCGACAGCGCGATGATGCGTTCAAGCATTTTCCGCGCCCCTAGTGATCGTGGCTCGCGCCGGACTTCTCGACGTCCGCGCGAATGAGGAAGGCACCGTCCACCACATATTCGGTGCCGGGATCGATGCCGCTGAGGACCTCGGTCCACTCGGGCGTGCGGCGGCCCAGTTCGAGCATCCGCACCTCATAGGTCGTGCCGAAGCGGGCATAGACGACGGTGAAGTCGCGGAACGGCTGGAGCGCGCGGGTCCGCACCGCCAGCGGCACCTGACCCGCCCCAACCTGCACCTCGCCGGACACGCCAAGGCCCGGCCGCCAGACGCCACCCTGATAGGGCAGGTCAACATGGGCTATTAGGACCTGACTGGTCAGATCGGCCGAAGGTAGCACCGCCTCGATCCGACCGTTGAAGGTGTAGTCCCCCGCCAGACTCTTCACGACGACCGGCTGGCCCGCCCGCACCCGTTCGGCATCGCGCGGATAGAGCAGAAACTCGGCGTGCAGCCGGGTGGGATCGCCGATCATCAGCATCGGCTCGCCGCCGCCGGTGATGGAGCCGACGTTGACGTTCTTGGCCACGATCATGCCGGAGATCGGGGCGGTGATCGCGTAGGTCTGGAGGCTCTCGCTGGACTCCACACGGGCGATGACCTGGCCGCGAGAAACACGGGTTCCCAGTTCGACGTTCAGCGCCATGACGCGCCCCGGATAGCGCGCGTGGACTTCAGCCTGACCCTCAGGCGTGATCTCGACCCGTCCGGTCAGCGACAGGCTCTCGCCCAAGGTCGCGGGGCCGACCCGTTCGACGGTGACCCCTCCGGCTCGTGCCGCGTCGGCGGTAATGGTCGTGCGGCCTTCGTATGAAGCGTAGGTCCAGCGGTGCTGGTTGCCGGCATGGCTTGCGCTCACCGCCACATCGAACGAGTGCGGCTCCGACACCACGCCTGGCCCGGTCAGGTAGTCGTTCTCGGGCGCGAAGGTGAAGCGATCCGTCTTTGGTCCCGTCCGCTCCAGGGTGATGGTCGCCTGCACCTGACGCGGATCGATGGGCCGATCATTCAGATAGGGATAGAGGCGGAACAGCGGCTCAGGCCCGTCCTCGTAAATCGTCACCTCCAGTGCAAAATCGCCGTCGCGCAGCATGCGTCCGCGATGCGGGCCACGCTCGTAATCGCCGGCGGCGACCTCGCCCTCGGCCGTCTCGGGAGCGCCCTGGCCGCAAGCCGAAACGCCGACGGCGAGCGCCAACAACGCCACGGCGATGATGCGCCGGCAGGAAATGGAGCGGATCATGGGCGGGTCTCCAGGCCGAGCAGGTCGGCGTGCGCGCCGGTCAGCCGGTCAAGGCGGGCGCGGTCCATGTGAAATTGTTTGAGAACTGCGACCCGCCGTTCTCTCGTAGCGAGAAGCGCGGTCTGGGCGGCAATGACGTCGTTGTAGGTGAAGCCGCCTCGGTTGAATCCATCGCGCACGAGGTCGACCGCGCGTTCGGCTTGTGGCAAGGCCTCTTCCGCGATGCGACGCGCCTGGCTGGCTTGCGCCATCAACTGCACCTGGAGGCGGGCGATCTCGCGCTCTCGCTCCTGGCGGAGGGCCGCCATGTCGGCTTGGGCCGCCACGCCCTCGAATCTCGCCCGTTCGATGGCCCCTTCGTTCCGGTCATAGCGTCCCAGCGGAATCGACCCGCCGACCACCAGACCAAGGTCTTGACCTTCCCAGAAATGACGGACGCCGACGCTGACGGTCGCGTCGGGCGTGGCCCGCGCCTGTTCGACGCGAACTCTGGCTTGGGCGATATCCCGTTGCGCGGCCAGAACCGCGAGGTCGATTTCGTTGGCCTCGCCGGCGACTTCGCGGGCGGCGCTGGTGTCTTCGAAATCGGCCGGATCGAGGGAAAAGTCCGACGCCCCGATCCAGAACCGGCCTAGCGTGGCGCGGGCCAGTCGGGCCTGTGTCTCGGCCTGGTCGAAGTCAATTTGGGCCTGGGCCAGTTCGGCCTCGGCGCGGGCGCCGGCGAACAGCGGGTCGCGCGCCATATCAACCCGACGCTGCACGTCCGTCTGAAAGCGTTCGGCCAGGGCGAGACGTTCGCGCGCGATTTCAAGGTCGGCTTGGGCACCGAGGGCATCGGCCCAGGCGCGCTGCACCTGCTCCAGCCGATCCAGCCGCCGGATCGCGGCCTCGGCCTGCACCAGGGCGGCTTCGCCCCGGGCCAGAGCCACCCGGGCCGGTCGATCACCACCTCGCTCGAACCGCTGCTCGTAGGACAGGGTCGTCTCGGTGCGATCGATGATGTTGCCGCCGCCCAGCGTGGGCAGATTCTCAACCATCAGACCCAGGGTCGGATTGGGCCGGACGTCGGCCTGGCGCACGGCGGCGTAACCCGCCCGCGAACGCGCCTCCAAGCCCGGAAGTCCAGGGTCCACCTCGGCGGCGCGTGCGAGCGCCCGGTCAAGGGACAGACTCGACGCACTGGCGGCCGAGCCTGTCGGCTCCTGTGCCACGGCGGTGTTAGACGGCCATGCCGCCAGTGAGAGCGCCAGCGCCGAAACGGCCGCCAGACGCGCCCACGATCCGGCAGAGCCGGCAATCGGGGTCTTCAAGGGTATCTCCGGGAAACGGGTTGCGCGCAGCCGAAAGGGGCCGCGTCGGTTCAGACGACCGTGCGAATCCGTTTTGGAGGATATTCCGGCCCGTCGCCGGTATGGCTCGACAGAGCAGGATCAGGCCCCGGTCGCCGGAGCGCGGACGTAACGGACGACGTGTCCGTCAGAACCCGGCCTGAGGACGGCATGGCGGGCTGACCGTCGCCGCCGCCATGATGGTGATGCCCGACAGGGATTGACCCGTCACCTGACCGATCCGTCCCGGTATCGGGAACTTCTTCCGGAGCCACATGGACATGCGCCGCATGATGATCGTGATCTGATGCAATCAGCGCGACAGCGGGCCAGTCCGCTGCGTGGGCGAAGTCATGCTGCGACTGCGACACATACTGCAGGTTCATGGCCGCCAAGATGGCGACGCACAGACCGATGCAGAGGTGGCGAAGGGCGTGCGGCAAGATTTAAGGCTCCTGTCGCCCGTGTAGCTTCCTGCGGGTCCGTTGGCAATGCCATGGTCGAAAACGCGGGCCGCCTCTGCGCCGAACCGAGCGCAAACTACTGAATAGAGGAGGCCGCTTAATGATGGAGGAGGTTAGCTCTCCTCCTCCCCGCCCTCGATTTCGGCCGTCCGTTTCGCAACGAGGGCCCGGGTCGCGGCCGGAAACTTCCTCGTGAACGTGTAGGTCTGCACCTGGCTGCTGGAGAGTTGTAGGAAGGTGCAACCGATGGCGTCGAGGACCTGAAGCAGGAAGGCCGCCGAAAAATTTCCCCGGCTGATCTTGTTGCGAAGGTTGGCTTCCGTCTCCTTTATGCCGATCCTGCCGAGCGCCTGCACCAGGTGGGCGTAAGTCATATTCCTGCGCTTCAGCTCGGCCTTCAGCAGCCCCTTCGCCTCTCCGGACCAATCCCGGAGCTCCTCCTCGGCCAACTCTTTTAGGTTTTCCACCGTCGCCTCCATCGTCGAGTCGGAGGGTAGGCGGAGGCCCGCCCCATCGCAAGGCGGCCGTCTCATATATCGTGAGGTTTGTATCGCGCGGCGGGGCAACAACGTCACCGTGCGCATCGATAAGCACGCGAATATATCCAAAAATGTTACTTTTATCTTGACGGCCAAGAAGCGCGCGTATATCGCCAAATTCGATACATTTGTATCCGGATTTGTCCTTGTCGCCATCGAACTGCGATATGGGCCCGGCCACGGCCGTGACGCCTTTCGATATCGGTGGATGGACCGAGGCGGAGGCGCGCGCCCAGTTCGTAAAGTTCCGCTTCGCCGAAAACGGCGGGGAACCGTTCTGTGGGAAGTGTGGCTGCGTGGCTGTGAGCCACTACAAGTGCCGGCCGATCTACAAGTGTAAGGGATGCGGAAGCCAGTTCTCGGCAACGTCCGGGACGCCCTGGCAGAAGCGAAAAATCAAGTTCCGCAAGCTGATGTATTTGATCGCCTGCTTTGTCGACAACGTGCAGGCTCAGACAGCGCGGGCGATCTGCCGACACATCAGGGTGCAGTATAAGACTGTGCTGCTCTGGCTTCACAAACTGCGCGCTGAGATCGCCAATCGCGCCGCCACGGCTACCCCGCTGCTGTCAGGAGAAGTCGAGGTCGATGGCGCGTATTTTGGCGGTTATGTTCGCCCGAAGAACCAGGCCAAAACCCGCAAGGACCTCCGCAAAATTCCCTATCGCGCTAACGATCGGGCGCTGTGCGTGGTCGTCGCGCGGCAGCGGGGTGATGGTCCGATCCGGACCTGGGTGGGCAAGAACGAGATCGATACCCGACCTTTCGTGAAGGATGCCGTTCAACGCAACAGCGTGGTTTTCACGGATATGGCACCGCATTGGGGTAAGCTGCGGGGCAAGTTCAAGCTGTTTCGGATCAACCACAAGCGCGCCTACTGCACGCCTGAAGCCTGCACCAATCAGGCCGAGACGCTGTGGGCTCTGATGCGCGTGATGGAACGCGTTCATCGTCACATCTCGCAGAACTACCTGGACCTCTATGCCGCTGAGGCGGCCTGGACCCTCCAGAAGGGTAAGCGCGCCGAGGGTGAGGACTTCACCAACCTGATGGCGTGGATGAGCCGTCAGGGTCGTTCGCCGCTCGCTGGTTATTTTCAGGGGCGCAAGCGCTCGCTTCCGCTGTGCAAGGTGGACGGCACGATCGAGGACTGGAAGCCGAAGCCGCGCAAGGGGACGGTGACGTTCATCGATAAGGACGCGGAACCGATCGAATACAAGCCGCGCCGACCGCTGGCGAAGACGTGGCGCGAGGGTTTTACCTTCCTGTCCGCCGAGCAGTTCCTGGCCGCCCCTTCGCTGGTCCCCGACCACGGCGGTGTCTACGCGGTGTTCGTCCGGGGTGGGCAAGCCATCTTTGGGGCCACCGGTTACCAGGATGTCCCCCAGCGTCCCGTCTGGCGGCACGATGACGCGGATCACGCCTACACCGGTGAAACCTATGGCCTTCGGACGCGCATCCTCAGTCACCTCGCGGGCGACATCTTGGTCTCCAACCTGCGCGAGACCCTGATGGCGCTGCAATGGGGTGGCGGAGCCCTCCCGGACGGGCCTGACGTCGAGGCCGGCCGCATTCAGGCCGAACGGGCCCTGACTGAGTGGATGAAGGCCAACATCCTAGTGGGCTACCGCTCGTGCAGCTACGTCAAGGACGTCGAGACGGCGATCCTCGACGCGACGGCCAGCCCGTTCAACCTGAGGCGGAGCAATCCGTCGGCCTATGCCGATGCACTCCAGGACCTGCGCAGGCGTTTCCGGGACGACGTCGTCAGCGGCTGGGCCAAGCCTGAAGGCCAACCGCACCCGCGAGTGCGCCGCTAGTCTTCCTCGTCATCCACCCGCCAAGACCACCTTGTGGGGGAGCCGGGGTGTTCGACGAGGTCCTGTCGATAGGTGTTCATCAAGCCGTTGTTGACGGCCGTATGATACCTCTGGCGCTCCGCGACCGTAGATAGATCGTAGCCAAACCGTTCGCCGAGCAGATCGACGATCTCCGCGATCGTCAGCGGCTGGGTCGTCTCCTTAATGATGTCCATCGCGGTTCCCGCCACGCCCTGCGGCGGGATGCCCCGGTTGGGTTCCCTGGGTCGGATGGGCTTGGCGGCCGCATGATCCCAGTCGGGGTTCAGCATCTTCACCACGTAGGCAAGGTGAGGAAGGGCCTCCAAGATTGCCGCGCGGCGTTCTTCGCGTGCCGGCGCCGCCGCCTCGTAGGCCTCGCGATCCGTGATCAGGCGCAACAGGCGTTTGGGTGGCTTGTCCAGCCGCTCAAGTTCGCCAAGCATCTGCCCATGGATTTTCGCCAAGCGGATACCCAGCTTTTCTTCTTCGTTCATGACGCCCGATAGCCCGCCTATCGGCAGGCCTCAACGCTTGATCGAGGCGAGGTGTGACAACTACCCAATGCCGGCGCATGGTCCCGTCGTCGGATCGGCTCCGCCGCTCCTCCTCCACCCCCGATGGGGGAGGATTGGTGATCACGCCCGGCCAGCCGTGCGGGGCGGCTTGGGGGGTGTTTCGGGACGCGGCCTGTGCCGGTCCGCCTGCATCAGGCGGGCGAGGCTTTGGGCGCCGGTGGCGAGCACGATCATGGGCCGGACTCCGTGGATGCGATATTGAGAATGCATCGCAATAGTGAGTCTGGCAAGCCTCCTGACGTGGGCCTCGCGGCCCTGTAGCGTTGCGCCATGATCGCGCCCTCCGCCGCCCCTGCTCCGCCCCGCGTCTGCGGCGACTGCGGCCTGTGCTGCAAGATCATGGGGGTGGAGGCCATCGCCAAGCCGCCGCGCAAATGGTGCGGCCATTTCCGCAAGGGGCGCGGCTGTTCGATCTATGCGGAGCGGCCCTCAGCCTGCGGCGCGTTCAACTGCACCTGGCTGCTGGCGCCGAACCTGGGCGAGGACTGGCGGCCGGACCGGGCCGGGTTCGTGATGCATTCCGAGAACGGCGGCCAGCGCCTGATCGTCGAGGCTGACGGGGCGGACCCGCAGGCGTGGCGGCGAGAGCCCTATCAGACCACCCTGCGCGAGTGGGCGCGGGCCGGGGCGGCCCAGGGGCTGGAGGTGATGGTGTTCGTGGGCGACCGGGGCGTCCGGTTGCTGCCGGACGGCGGAGAACGACCGGTCACGCGCGCTTCAGCCTGATCAGTGGACCGTGACGTTCCGGGTCTGATCGCGGCCGTGCAGCTTGTCGCCGATCATGTTGCCCCAGCGGACGGCGGAGCCCATGGGTGACGCCATGAAGCCGGCCCGGGGATCGATCTTGCGGGCCTGATGGGCGAAGGCGGCGGCCATGCCGGCGCTCATCATGGCGGCGATCATCTGGCCGGCCATGCTGCGCGGGCGCGAGGCCATCCAGAAGGCGCTGACCGCCTGGGACACGCTCCACAGACGCAGGGCGCTGTTGCGGTCCGGCCCCGAGGGCGCGTTCCAGACGCGCAGGCCGGCCAGGGTGGCGGCCGACATCAGGGCGGGCAGGAGAATGCTGTAGCCGGTGCGCGGCTTCTGGACGATGGGGCGGCCGTCATGCTCGGGCGAGGTCTCGCGGGGGTCGGCGGTCAGGGCCACCAGGGCCGAGGCCACGAGGCCGACTCCGGCGGTGACCGCCAGTCCCGTCGCCACATGCCGCCCGCTGCGGCCCTTGCTGTTGAGGAACCGGTCGACGGGGCGGGGGCGAGGCATGGCGGTGGTCTCCCTGTTGGATGAGTCAGGGAACGGAACAGGTCAGGCGGGATGGGGTTCCGGGGCGTCGGCCCCGGCCCTCCTCCGATGGAGAGGATCAGTTGCCGGTGGCGGCGCCGTCGGGCTCGATGTCCTTCATGGCGCTCTGCAGCCAGTTCTGCTCGCCCAGCAGCTTGATCAGGTTCAGCTGGTTCTCGAGGAAGTCGATGTGCTCCTCGGTGTCCGACAGGATTTCCGTCAGGATCTGGCGGCTGATGAAGTCGGCGGCGGCCTCGCACTGCTTGATGGCCTCGATCTGGTCGCGGCGGCCGTCCAGCTCCAGCTGAAGGTCGGCGCCCATGCATTCCGGCGCGGTCTCGCCGATCTTGAGCTTGTGCAGGTCCTGCAGGTTGGGCAGGCCGTCCAGGAACAGGATGCGCTTGATCAGCTTGTCGGCGTGTTTCATCTCGCCGATGGATTCGTCGTAGATCACCTTGCCCAGGTGGCTGAGGCCCCAGCTTTCGAACATGCGGGCATGCAGGAAATACTGGTTCACCGCGGTCAGTTCGTTGGTGAGGACGCCGTTCAGCGTCCGGATGATCGCGGGATCGCCCTTCATGATCTCAAGCCTTTTCGTTCCAGGACCGGCTCACACGACGGCCGCGTCCCATGCATGATGCATAACACGCTTCGCAAGCGATTGTTCACCTGCGACTACTTATCAGCTTATTGTAATTGCGAGTAAATCTCGCCCGCATGATTACTCGGCGGCGAGAGCGAAGGCCTGGCGCGATTCCTGGATCATCTCGCGCATCTCGCAGACGCATTTGGCGCACTGGGCCTGACAGCCGTTGTGGGTGAAGACGTCGCGCGGCCGCTGGGCCCCCGCCTCGATGGCGCGGGCCACGTCCCGTTCGCGAATGCCGTTGCAGTTGCAGATGTACACGGTGTGGTCGCCCGACCCGATACGTTGAGAACGACTCTCCATAGCAGGACTTTCGCGCCGTGCAAATCGTTCGCATGCGCACCCGATGCTTGACCGGTGAGGCAAGACGGCGCACCCCCCGGCCATGACCTCAAAAGCCCCTTGCCGCCTGTATCTCATCACCCCGCCGGCCCTGCCCGACCTGGACGCGTTCGCCGCCGATCTGGAGGCCGCGCTGGGCGCGGGGGACGTAGGGGCGCTGCAGATCCGGCTGAAGCCCGCCGGGGATGATCAGGTGCGCGCGGCGGTGCGGCGGCTCCTGCCCGTCGCCCATGCCCACGGTGTGGCGGTGATCCTCAACGACCGGCCGGATCTGGCCGCCGAGCTGGGCTGTGACGGCGTTCACGTGGGCGACGAGGACCCGGCGGTGGACGCCGCGCGGCGCATTCTGGGGCCGGACGCCATGATCGGCGCCACCTGCCGGGACAGCCGCCACGCGGCCATGGAGGCGGCGGAGGCGGGCGCGGACTATGTGGCCTTCGGCGCCTTCTTCCCCACCGAGACCAAGGACACCACCGCCCGGCCCGAGCCGGAGATCCTGACCATCTGGCAGGAGACCATGGCCATTCCCTGCGTGGCCATCGGCGGGATCACCGTGGACAACGCCCGGCCCCTGATCGAGGCGGGCGCGGACTTCCTGGCGGTGAGCGCGGGGGTGTGGCGCCACCCGGACGGTCCAGCCGAAGCCGTGCGGCGCTTCAACGCCCTGATGGGTTGATCGCAAGGGATATTTAGCAAAGGCGTGGTTGACTGGGCGTTCAGTATTCCAGCCTGCAGAAGCCTTTGTCATGATCCTGAGCCGCGCGCTCGCCGACCTGGAGCATCCCGCCGTCGCCGCCGCAGAGGCGCGCGCCGGCTCGTGGCGGCGTGGGCACGACGTGATGAGCCAGCCTCACGCGCCGATCTTCCTGGCCGTGATCCTCGCTTTCCTGGTGGTTCTGGCGGTCACCACCAGCCGCTCGGCGGGCCTGGTGGCCGCGCTGTGGGCGGCCGGCGGCGTGGCCGTCACCGCGTGGCTGCGCGCGGGCAAGGGCAAGGCCTATGACGCGGCCTATGCGGCCCTGATCGCCACGGGTTTCGCGGGCGGCAATCTGCTGGCGGGCAATTCGCCGGACCTGGCCTTCATGTTCACCATCGGCAACATGATCGAGGTGGTGCTGGCCGTGGTGCTGATCCGTCGCTACCTGCCGGACCTGAACATCGCCACCGTGCCGGGCGCCGCCAAATTCCTGATCCTCGCCGCGGTGATCCCGCCCCTGCCCGCAGCCTTGTTCGCCTCGGGCATGCTGTACCTGATGAACGGCCAGGATTTCCTGAGCACGCTCCAGACCTGGTGGTTCGGCCACGCCCTGGGCATCGCCGTGTTCGCGCCCTTCGGCCTGGCGGTGACCAAGCGTCATTTCGCCCGCCTGGCCCGGCCCTGGCATGTGGTCGAGGCCGTGGTCCTGCTGGGGGCGCTGGCGGCGCTGGTGACGGTGTTGTTCACCCAGGTGGTCGCGCCCATTCAATTCATCATCATGCCGCTGCTGCTGGTGATCGCGGTGCGGCTGCGCATCGTGGGCGTCACCGCCGCCATCCTGATCACCGCCGTCATCTCCATCAGCGCCACCCTCCACGGCCAGGGACCGATGACCGCGCTGACCGGCGCCGACCTGACCGAGCGGGTGATGCTGGCCCAGCTGTTCACCGCCGCCACGGGCCTGCCCATGCTGCTGGTGGCGGCCATGCTGGAGGAGCGCGACCTGTTCGCCGCCCGCGCCGCCGCCGACAAGCAGAGGGCGGAGAAGGCCAGCGCGGGCAAGTCCCGCCTGCTGGCCAATGTGGCGCACGAGATCAAGAGCCCCATCGGCGGGGTCATCGGCATCGGCGACCTGTGGTCCTCGGGCCAGCTGGGGCCGGTCACCCCGACCCAGGGCGAGATGGCGGCCATGCTGGTGAAGACCGCCCGCCAGATCGAGACCCTGACCCATGACCTGCTGGATGTGGCGCGGGCCGAATCCGGCGCCGTGCAGATGGACCTGCGCCCGGTGGATGTGGCCGGCGTGGTGGAGGACGTGCGCCGCACCGTCGCCCTGCAGAAGGACGCTGAAGGCCTGACCCTGACCGCCGAGCGGGGCGATGAGGATCTGGTCGCCCTGGCGGACTCCATCCGCCTGAGCCAGGTGGTGGGCAATCTGGTGACCAATGCCGTCAAGTACGGCGCCTCCGGCAAAGTGGTGACCCTCCGCACCCGCCGCGTGGGCCGCAATATCCGTGTCGAGGTCATCGACAGGGGCCCGGGCCTGTCGCCCGACAAACAGGCCCAGCTGTTCGAGCCCTTCAACCGGCTGGGCCTGGAGCGGTCCACCATCGAGGGCCACGGCATCGGCCTGACCCTGGCCAAGCGCCTGACCGAGCTGCAGAACGGCGAGATCGGCGTGATCAGCGCGCCGGGCGAAGGTGCGACGTTCTGGATCGAGCTGCCGGCGGCCTGACCCTGCGACCGACGACCGCGCGACAGGACGGCGGGTGGACATCGACGGTCGACAAGCGCACCGTTTGACACCACCCAAGGCTGTTCAAGGAACGGATCGTGGATTTCGACGCACTCTTGCTGTCCCGGATGCAGTTCGCCTTCACGGTGGCGTTCCACATCCTGTTCCCCGCCTTCACCATCGGCCTGGCGGCGTTTCTGGCGGTGCTGGAGGGGCTGTGGCTGTGGACCAAGCGGGACGTGTTCCAGACCCTGTACCTGTTCTGGGTGAAGATCTTCGCCCTCAGCTTCGGCATGGGCGTCGTGTCCGGGGTGGTGCTGAGCTACCAGTTCGGCACCAACTGGTCCGAGTTCATCCGCCTGACGGGCGGGGTGATCGGGCCGTTGCTGGCCTATGAGGTGCTGACGGCCTTCTTCCTGGAGGCCTCGTTCCTCGGCGTCATGCTGTTCGGCTGGAAGAAGGTCGGGCCGAAACTGCACTTCCTGGCCACGGTGCTGGTGGCCATCGGCACCAGCGTCTCGGCGTTCTGGATCCTGTCGGCCAACAGCTGGATGCAGACGCCCCAGGGCTACGAGATCCTGGCCAACGGCGTGTTTCAGGCGACCAATTTCTGGGAGGTGGTGTTCAATCCCAGCTTCCCGTCGCGGCTGACGCACATGCTGCTGGCCGCCTTCCTGACCACGGCGCTGGTGGTGGGCGCGGCCTCGGCCTTCCAGGTGCTGAAGACCCGCAAGTCGGGCGAGGCGCCCACGGGCTGGACCGCCAGCCGCGTGGCCCTGGTCATGGCCGTGGGCATGATCGCCGTGACCGCGCCGCTGCAGCTGCTGGCCGGGCACTGGTCCGGCGAGGTGGCGCACCATTACCAACCGTCCAAGCTGGCGGCCATCGAGGGCTACTGGGAGACCCGCGCCGACCAGCCGCTGCACCTGTTCGCCATCCCCGACCGCAGCACGCAATCCAACCACTTCGAGGTGTCGATCCCCGGCGTCGGCAACATGGTGCAGAACCTGCCGCGCGACGAGGTGATCCAAGGCCTGGACCAGCTGGCGCCCGAGGATCAGCCGCCGGTGTTCATGGTGTTCTGGAGCTTCCGCGTCATGGTGGGACTGGGGATGCTGATGATCGGTCTGGGCCTGTGGGGTGCGTACCTGCTCTGGCGCAAGACACTCTTCGACAGCCGCTGGTTCCTGCGCTTCGCCGTGGTGATGGGGCCGTCCGGCTTCATCGCCGTGCTGGCCGGCTGGATGGTGACCGAGATCGGCCGCCAGCCGTGGGTGGTCTATGGCGTCCTGCGCACCGCCGACGCCGTGTCGCCGGTCACCAGCGGAGAGGTGCTCACCTCGCTGCTCGTCTACATCACCGTCTACGCCATCGTCTTCACTGCCGGGGCCCTGTTCATCCTGCGCCTGATGGCCGAGGGGCCCAAGGCCGTGGTCACCGCCCGCGCCGCCGAGGAGCGCCGCGCCCCCGGCTCGGCCCTGGCCAAGGCGCCCGAGGATGTGGACGGCGACGTTCCGGGAGATCCGTCATGAGCCTCGACCTCGCCCTGATCTGGGCCGGACTGATCGCCGTGGCGGTGCTGCTCTATGTGGTGCTGGACGGGTTCGACCTGGGCCTGGGCATCCTGTTCCCCTTCGCCCGCTCGCCGCGTGACCGGGACGTGATGATGAACACCGTCGCCCCGGTGTGGGACGGCAACGAGACCTGGCTGGTGCTGGGCGGCGGCGGACTGCTGGCGGCCTTCCCGCTGGCCTATTCGATCCTGATGCCGGCGCTGTATCTGCCGGTGCTGATGATGCTGGCGGGACTGATCCTGCGCGGCGTGGCGTTCGAGTTCCGCTTCCGGGCGCGAGATCGCGGACGGCGGTTCTGGACCCAGATGTTCGCCTTCGGCTCGATCCTGGCGGCTTTTGCGCAAGGGTTGATCCTGGGCGGCTTCATCCAGGGCGTGCAGGTGGTGGACGACCGGTTCGCGGGCGGGCCGTTCGACTGGTTCACCCCCTACACCCTGCTGGTGGCCTGCGGGCTGGTGGCCGGCTACGCCCTGCTGGGTGCGACCTGGCTGATGCTCAAGACCACCGATGATCTGCACGGCGACGCCCGCAAATGGACCGGGATCAGCGCCGTGGCCACCGCCGTCCTGCTGGCCGCGGTCAGCCTGGCGACCCTGGTGGCCCATCCGGTGATCGGCGAGCGCTGGGGCTGGCCGGACGGACTCATGGGCGGGATCGACTGGGCGGTGTTCGCGCCGCGCGCGCTGATCCCCCTGATCGGCGTGGCGGGTCTGGCGATGGTTTTCCTGGGGTCGCGCAAGGGATCGCACGGCTGGCCCTTTGTGGGGGCGCTGACGGTGTTCCTGTCTGGATATCTGGGGCTGGCGATCAGCTTCGCGCCCTATGTGGTGCCCTATGCGGTGAACTTCCGCCAGGGCGCGGCGCCGGACAATGCGCTGGGTCTCATGCTGTGGGGCACGGCCTTCATCCTGCCGACCATCCTGGCCTACACAGCCTGGGTCTACTGGGTGTTCCGCGGCAAGATGACCCCGGAGACCGGCTATCATTAGACCCGTCCCCCCGCCCGGCCCCGACGATCCGCTGCCGCCCCTGTGGAAGCGGCTGATGTGGTTCGCCCTGCTGTCGATCGCCGGGCTCGCCGTGGTGGCGGCGGTGGCCTACACGCTTCGGGCCTTGCCGTTCATGGGATGAGGCGCGACAGTCGCCCCATGATGTTCCGCAAAACGCTGATCGCCGCCGCCCTGACGGCCCTGGCCGCCCCCGCCCTCCCCGCCGCCGCGCAGGAGGCCGAGGATTTCACCGCGCGCCTGAACCGTCTGCCGAGCCAGGCGGCCCAGCCCGCGCCTGAGCCCGAGCCGACGGTAGAGGCCGAGCCGACGCCGGATCCCACAGCCCCGCCGGTGGAGGACATCACCTCGCGCCTGAACCGGATGCCGGGCCGGACGACCCAGCCCGCGCCCGGGCCCACGCCGCGCCCGAGCCTGAACCTGTCGCGCCCGCGCCCGACCCGGAGCCCGCGCCGCCGGAGCCGGAGCCGGTCGTCGAAGCCGCCCCCGAGACTCCTTCTGACCCTGAGCCCGCCGGGATGGAGCGCGAACCCGAAGCCGAAGCCGCGCCCGAGGTTGAAGCCCAGGTCGAAGCCGCGCCCGACCCCGTCCTCGAGCCGGCGCCACCGCCGGTGCTGGAAATCCTGAGCTCCCAGGCGGGCCTGCCCTTCCGCGTGGACGTGCCGGAGTCGTTCGATCTGGTGGAGCGCCCCTCCGGCCCCGACTTCGACGTCTATCAGGTGTCGCGCGGCGACACGGCGTTCGTGGGCATCTATGTGGGCTGCTGTTCGCCCTTCCCCATCTATGACGGCCGCCAGACCGAGGCGGCGGGCCGCTTCTCCATCCTCATCAACGAGAACGGCGCCAACCGGGCGGTGGAGCACCTGTTCGTGCGCGAAAGCGATGGTCGGCAGATCCACGTCTGGCTGCACAGCGTCACGGGCGATGACCGCGCCCTGGCCGAACGCATCGCCCAGACGGTGGACCCGAGGTAGCGGAAGCGACTCCCACCCTGACCTGTTCAGCCTGGACCGGGGGGTCTCTCGCCACCTTCAAACGCCGCGATGATCGGGCAAGGCCCCTCCGCATGGTCGCAGGCGGCGGCCAGACGGGACAGGGCGGCGCGGGCGGCGCTCAGTTCGGCGATGCGGACGTCCAGGTCATGGATCCGGCCTCGAGCCAGTTCTCGCGCCCGGGCATGATCGCGGCCGGAATCCAGCGCCAGCAGTTCAGCGATCTGTTCCAGGGTGAAGCCCGCCGCCTGGACCATGCGGATGAAGCGCAGGCGCCGTGCGTCATCCGGCCCGTAGCGCCGCACCCCGCCGTCACGCGCCGGCGTGCGCAGAAGGCCTCGACGCTGGTAATAGCGCACCGTCTCCACGCCGACGCCGCCCGCGCGGGCGAGGCCGCCGATGGTGTCCGTTTCCATGCCTTGACTCCGTACCATGGTACGGAACCTACATGGGGCGGGTCCGGTTTCAGGCAAGAGGAGTTCCCATGACCGACCACCCGAAGAAAACCGCCGTCCTGCACCGCATGGTGATGGACCACCATGTCTGCCCGTGGGGGCTGAAGTCGAAGCATCTGCTGAAGACGCGCGGCTATGCGGTGGACGACCGCCTGCTGACCAGTCGGGAGCAGACCGACGCCTTCAAGGCCGAACACGGGGTGAAGACCACGCCCCAGACCTTCATCGACGGGGTGCGCATCGGCGGCTACGACGACCTGCGGCGGCATTTCGGGATGAAGGTGAAGGACCCGGAGGCGACCACCTATGCGCCGGTGATCGCCATCTTCGGTGTCGCCGCCCTGATGGCCCTGGCGGCCACATGGGCCATGATGGGCACGGTGCTGACGATCCACGCGGTGGAGTGGTTCATCGCCTTCGCCATGTGTCTGCTGGCGCTGATGAAGCTGCGGGACGTGGAGGGCTTCGCCACCATGTTCCTGAACTACGACCTGCTGGCCCGGCGCTGGGTCCCCTATGGCAAGGTCTATCCCTTCGCCGAACTGTTCGCCGGGGTGATGATGATCGCCGGCGCCCTGACCTGGCTGGCGGCGCCCGTGGCCCTGGTCATCGGCGGCATCGGCGCGGTTTCCGTGTTCAAGGCCGTCTATATCGACAAGCGCGAACTGAAATGCGCCTGCGTGGGCGGGGACTCCAACGTGCCGCTGGGCTTCGTGTCCCTGACCGAGAACCTGATGATGATCGGGATGGCGGTGTGGATGCTGGCGCGGATGTAGGGCGTCAGTTCTGGATCAGGCGCAGCAATGTGCCGTCCGGGTCGATCATGAAGCCCACCCGGCCGCCCCAGGGCTCGAGCCGGGGTGGATGGAGGCGGGGCTGGCCGACGTTGGTCTCCGGCAGACCCGCAGCCTTGCAGACGGCGTAGAAAGCGTCGAGGTCGTCCAGCCGCAGGCAGCAGCCGAAGGAACTCTGCAAGGGGTCCAGGTCGGGATAGGGGAAGAATTCCAGCGTCAGCTCGCCGCGCGACAGGATCATCCAGCCGCCGTCGCGCCAGTCCTCCTCAAAACCGAGCGCGCCATAGAAGGTCGAGGTGGCGGCGAAATCACGCGAGGGCAGGTTCGGCGTCGCGTGATCGGTCATGGCCTTATCCCTCAAGATCCAGCGCATAGCCCGCCGAGCGGACCGTGCGGATGGGATCGCGCAGGCCGTCGGTGACGGTCAGGGCCTTGCGCAGGCGGCCCACGTGGACGTCCACGGTGCGGACCTCCACATAGACGTCCGAGCCCCAGACGGCGTCAAGCAGCTGCTCGCGGCTGAACACCCGGCCGGGATGCTGCATCAGATAGTCCAGCAGGCGGAACTCGGTGGGGCCCAGATGGACCTCCTTGCCGTCGCGCTTCACCCGGTGGGCGACCCGGTCGATGATGATGTCGCCGTGGCTGACCCGGTCGTCGGCCAGGCCCGGACGGATGCGGCGCAGCACGGCGCGGATGCGGGCGTGAGCTCGACCATGGAGACCGGCTTGGTCAGATAGTCGTCGGCGCCCGTGTCCAGGCCGCGGACCCGGTCGGATTCCTCGCCGCGCGCGGTCAGCATGATGATGGGCACGTTGCGGGTTTCCGGGCGGCCCCGCAGGCGGCGGCAGACCTCGATGCCCGACACCTTGGGCAGCATCCAGTCCAGCAGGACCAGATCGGGAGTCTCCTCCTCGGCCTGCATCAGGCCTTCCTCGCCGTCGGAGGCGACGCTGACCTTGTAGCCCTCCTTTTCCAGATTGTACTGGAGCAGGGTGGCCAGGGCGTCCTCGTCCTCGAATACCAGGATGTGCGGCGTCATCCGTTCTGCTCCGGCGTGCCGATTTCACTGGGACTGGGCGTGGCGGTGGCGCGGGGGCGTTCGCCGGTCAGTTCGTCGCCGGTCATTTCGTAATGGATGGTCTCGGCGATGTTGGTGGCGTGGTCGCCGATGCGCTCCAGGTTCTTGGCCATGAACAGCAGGTGGGTGCAGGCCGTGATCGTGCGCGCGTCGCCCATCATGTAGGTCAGCAGTTCGCGGAACAGGGCGTTGTAGTGCTCGTCCACCTCGTCGTCGGTGGACCAGACGGCGACGGCCTGATCCACATCGCCGGTGGTGTAGGCGTCCAGCACCTGTTTGAGCCGCTGGGACACCAGCCGGCCCATGCGCTCGATGGAGCGGGTCAGGGGCGCCATGGGCTCGGTCTCGGCCAGGCTCAGGCCGCGCTTGGCTATGTTCTTGGCCAAGTCGCCGGTGCGCTCCAGATCCATGGCCAGCTTCATGGCCGCCAGCGACTTGCGCAGGTCCGAGGCCATGGGCTGGCGCAGGGCGATCATGCGGATGGCCTTGCGGTCGATCTCGTTGTGCATGGCGTCCAGCTTGGCGTCACGCTCGATGACCTGCCTGGCCAGGGCCACGTCGCGACGCACCACCGAGGCCACGGCGTCGTTGATCTGGGCCTCGGCCTGACCGCCCATGCGTGTCACCTCGGCGGTGAGGGCGTTCAGTTCTTCGCCATAGGCGCGGACGGTGTGTTCGTTCATGGCCATTGTGATGGTCCTCAGCCGAAGCGGCCGGTGATGTAGTCGAGGGTGCGCTTGTCGCGCGGGTTCTGGAAGATGGTCTCGGTGTCGTCGAATTCCACCAGCTCGCCCATGTGGAAGAAGGCGGTGCGCTGGCTGACCCGCGCGGCCTGGGCCATGGAGTGGGTGACGATGACGAGGCAGTATTCCTCGCGCAGCTCGTCCATCAGCTCCTCGATCTTCGCCGTGGCGATGGGGTCCAGGGCCGAGCAGGGCTCGTCCATCAGGATCACCTCGGGCTCCACCGCGATGGCGCGGGCGATGACCAGGCGCTGCTGCTGGCCGCCCGACAGGCCCGTGGCGGCCGCGTCCAGACGATCGGCCACCTCGGCCCAGAGCCCGGCGCGCTTCAGCGACTGCTCGACCCGGTCGGCCAGCTCGGTCTTGTTCTCGGTCAGGCCGTGGATGCGCGGGCCGTAGGCCACGTTCTCGAAGATCGACTTGGGGAAGGGGTTCGGCTTCTGGAACACCATGCCGACCCGGGCACGCAGCAGCACCGGATCCAGCGCCTTGTCATAGATGTCCTCGCCGTCCATGCGGATGGAGCCCTTCACCCGCGCGATGGGGATGGTGTCGTTCATCCGGTTCAGGCAGCGCAGGAAGCTGGACTTGCCGCAGCCCGACGGGCCGATGAAGGCGGTCACGGCCTTGTCGGGAATGTCGACGCTGACGTCGAACAGGGCCTGTTTGTCGCCATAGAAGACCGAGACGTCGCGGGTCTGGATCTTGATGGGGCCGGTGGGCTCCTGGTGCGCGGCGTGGGGCGGGGCCAGCAGGGGCGAGGTCGCCGCGGTCCCGCCGCTCTCGGCGCCGTCCAGCTGTCGGAAAAGATTGAAGCGCATGGGGACTACCACCGACGTTCGAAGCGGCGCCGCAGATAGATGGCGGCGGCGTTCATGATGATCATGAAGACGAGGAGAACCATGATGGCCGCGGCCGTGCGTTCATGGAACGCACGCTCGGAGGCGTTCTCCCAGATGAAGACCAGCACCGGCAGGGCGCTGGAGGGCGAGGTGACGGCCTCGGGCACGCCCGGCACGAAGCTGACCATGCCGATCAGCAGCAGCGGCGCGGTCTCGCCCAGGGCGTGGGCCATGGCGATGATCGACCCGGTCATGACGCCGGGCATGGCCAGGGGCAGGACGTGGTGGAACACGGCCTGGGTTCTGGAGGCGCCCATGGCCAGGGCGGCCTCGCGGATGGAGGGGGGCACGGCCTTGAGCGCGCTGCGGGTGGCGATGATCACCGTGGGCAGGGCCATCAGGGCCAGCACAAGACCGCCCACCAGCGGCGAGGATCGGGGCAGGTGCATCCAGTTGATGAACACCGCCAGACCCAGCAGGCCGTAGACGATGGAGGGCACCGCGGCCAGGTTGTTGATGTTGACCTCGATGATGTCGGTGATCCGGCCCTTGGGCGCGAACTCCTCAAGATAGATGGCCGCGCCCACGCCGATGGGCAGGGCCAGGGAGGCGGTGACCAGCAGCATCAGGGCCGAACCCACCACCGCGCCCAGCACCCCCGCCAGCTCCGGCTGGGTGGAATCGGAACGGGTGAACAGGCCGGTGTTGAACTGGCCCTGGATGCGGCCCTGATCGCGCATCTGGTCCAGCCAGAGGATCTGACGGTCGTTCAGGCGGCGGAATTGCTCCTCGCCTTCCCCGTCCAGCTCGCCCTTGTAATAGAGGTCCGCGTCCGCGCCGATGGGCAGGGTCACGGTGATGCGGTCGCCGATGACCTCAGGGTTCTCGCGCACCAGACGCTGCATCTCGAAGGCCACGCCCGCCGACATCAGCTGACGCATGTCGCGCGACGCGCTCATGGCCTCGTCGTCCTGGACGCCCAGGCGGGCCAGCTGCTGTTCGGCGACCAGCTGGTCGAAATTGGTCCCTTCGGGATAGGCCGGGTCGATGCGGGCGGGGTCCAGATAGACCTCGGTCTGCACCGTGTGGGTCCAGAAGGCGGTGTGGCCCTGTTCGATGATCCGGCCCAGCAGCAGGGCCAGGAAGCCGATGGCGATGGCGATGGCCAGCACGCCGTAGAGCTTGAACCGCCGCTCACGCGCGTGCCGGCGCTTGAGGCTCTTCCTCAGCTGGGCGGTGCTGCGACCGGAGGCGCCGGCGCGGGTCAGGGTCGCGTCAGTCATATTGTTCCCGGTAGGTCTGGACGATGCGCTGGGCCGCGAAGTTCAGGATCAGGGTCACCACGAACAGGGTCAGGCCCAGGCCGAAGGCGGCCAGGGTCTTGGCGCTGTCGAATTCCTGGTCGCCGGTGAGAAGGGTGACGATCTGGACCGTGACCGTGGTGACGGTGTCGAGCGGGTTGAGGGTGGTGCGCGCGGCCAGGCCCGCGGCCATGGTCACGATCATGGTCTCGCCGATGGCGCGGGACACGGCCAGCAGGAAGGCGCCGGCGATGCCCGGCAGGGCGGCGGGCAGCACCACACGCTTGATGGTCTCGGACCTGGTGGCGCCCATGGCGTAGGAGCCGTCGCGCAGGCTCTGGGGCACCGCGTTGATGATGTCGTCCGACAGGGACGAGACGAAGGGGATCAGCATGATCCCCATGACGGCGCCGGCCACCAGCGCCATCTGGTTCTGCACCAGCAGCAGGTGCTGGCCGAGGCCGTCCAGCGGACCGCCGACCAGTTGGGCGCCGATCCAGTTGAAGAAGGCGCGGAACGACGGCCCCACCGTCAGGGCGGCGAAGAAGCCGTAGACCACCGTGGGCACACCGGCGAGAATCTCCAGCACCGGCTTGATCACGGCGCGGCGCTTGGGCCCGGCGTACTCCGCCAGATAGATGGCCGAGAACAGGCCGATGGGCCCCGCCACCAGCATGGCGATGACCATGATCAGGAAGGTGCCCACGAACAGCGGCACCGCGCCGAAGGCCCCGGTGGACCCCACCTGGTCGGCGCGGATGGCGATCTGGGGCGACCACTGGGTCCCGAACAGGAACTCGGTGATGGGAACCGTCTGGAAGAAGCGCAGGCTCTCGAACACCAGCGAGGCGACGATGCCGATGGTGGTCAGGATGGCCACGGCCGAACAGGCGAACAGGGCCACGCTGACGAAGGCCTCGACCCGGTTGCGCGCCCGGAACTCAGGCCGGGTCTGACGCCAGGCCAGGCCCGCGCCGATCAGGGCGGCGAGAATCGCGGCGATCAGACCGCCCCAGGCCAGGGCGCCGTCGACGCGGGACGCGCGTGCGGCCTCTTCCTGCAGCGCCGTCGACAGGTCGCCGGTCCAGATCTGGCGCGGCATGCCGCCGGCGCCGACGATGCGGGCGTCCTCGATGAAGGCGGCGCGGCGCGGTGCGTCCAGGGCCTGCACGGCCTCGGGCGCCGAGGCGATGAGCACCGTCCGCTCGATGCGGGCGTCGAAGGTCGAGGCGAGAATCAGGATGATCAGGGCGGGGACCGCGGCCCAGATCAGCGCCCAGGCGCCGTGATAACCGGCGGCGCTATGCGCCTTGACGACGGTCGCACGACGGCGGGCGGCGCGCCGGGCCAGGACGAACACCGCCGTCGAGAACACGGCCAGAACCAGAAGATAAATAAGAAGCATTCACCGTCCGCACGCACGAGGGGACGAATCGGCTCGGATGACCGTTCGCCGGGCCCGTATGCCCACGACCCGCCGCCGCATTACGACGGTTCCGTGACAGTTTTATAACATCGTCCGATCCCGGACGGATTGTCACGGAGCGGCGACCCTCAGGGGGAGGTAGACGCCGAAGGCGGCGCCCTCGCCCACGATGCTCTCGACCGTCATGCCGCCCCGATGGCGGTTGACGATATGCTTGACGATGGCGAGGCCCAGGCCGGTGCCCAGCCGCTCGCCGCTCTTCTGGCCCTCGACCCTGTAGAAGCGCTCGGTCAGGCGCGGCATGGTCTCGCGGGCCAGCCCCGGGCCGTGATCGCGGACCGTGATCAGGACATAGCGGGCCTGGGAATCCCGGTCCGGCGTCAGCAGCGGCAGGCCCGCCGCGTTCGGCGTGCGCACCCGGGCGGCGTCGTCGGCGCCGACCCCCACCCTGAGGTCGATCTCGACCTCCGTGTCGTCGGGCGAGTATTTGATGGCGTTGTCGGTCAGGTTCTGGATCACCTGGATCAGCTGATCGCGGTCACCGGTCACACTGGCGGAGCCCTCACCCTCTCGTGTGACCTTCAGCCTGATGCCGCGCCGCGCGGCCAGGGGGCCGGTGGCGTCCACCACATCGGAGACGGCGCCGGCCAGATCCACCTTGCCCGACGGGGGAATATGTTCGTTCAGCTCGATGCGGCTGAGCGACAGCAGGTCGGCCACCAACCGCGTCATGCGCTCGGCCTGCACCGCCATGATGCTGAGGAATTTCTCCCGCGCCGCCGGGTCGTCGCGCGCGTGACCGCGCAGGGTCTCGATGAACCCCGACAATGACGCCAGGGGCGTGCGAAGTTCGTGGCTGGCGTTGGCCAGGAAATCGACCCGCATCATTTCGGCCCGCTTGGAATCGGTCTCGTCGCGAAGGCGCAGAACGGCCAGACGGCCCTCCGCCTCGCCGTGGCCGGGCAAGGGCGCGACCCAGGCGCTCCAGTGCCGGTCCTGGGCGCCGCCCGGCTCATAGTCGATGGACTGGGTGCGCCTGCCGAACAGGGCCTCGTCGATGGCCTCGAGCAGGTTCGGATCCCGAATCGCGGCGTGCAGCGGGTGATCCTGCCCGCCGGACGGCAGGCGCAGCAGCGCGGCGGCGGCGGCGTTCGCGCGCACGATGGCCCGGTCGCCCACGTCCTCGGCGTCATCGCCCGCGATGACCAGAAGAGGATCGGGCAACGCCTCCAGCGCCTCGGCGGCGAGCGCGGCGCCGGCGGCGGACACGTCCGGCTCGTCCTGTTCGGAAATCGGGAGCGCGAGTGACGGCCGCCTCAGCAGAACCAGGGCCATCACGGTCACGACTGCGCCCGCGGCCAGGACCGGGGCGACGCCGGGCTGGAGAACGGCGGCCAGCCCCATCGCCGCCAGGGCCGGCAGGATGACCACCCAGCGCCTCAGAGGGTCCAGATCGATGCGGGCTGCGGCGCGAGTGTCGGTCATATGTCTTCCAGAGGGGCGCCATCCTGTTGGCCCTGCCCGACAGTCTGACGGCTTCGCGTGACGGTTTCAGCCCTTTTTCACACCTTGGCCGTAGGAAGAGCGTGAAATCCGGGGGCACCGTGCTCGAAACGCTCACTTGTCTGGCGACAGAACATGACTGGCGGCTGCTGATTGCAGCCGTCTTCGTGTGCGTGCTGGGCACGGTCACGTGCATGCGCCTGTTCAACCAGTCCCATAACCGCAAGCGCAGCGACCGGGATCTGATGCTTCTCGTCGCGGGCCTCGTGGGCGGCGTGGCGGTCTGGACCACCCACTTCATCGCCATGATGGCCTTCCAGCCGGTCACGCGGTTTGACTACGACCTGTTCGCCACCCTGGGCTCGCTCATCATCGCCGCCTCCGGCGTTGCGGCGGGCCTGCTGATCGCCAGCCATCTGCGCTCCACAGCCGGGCGCGTGCTGGGCGGGGTTCTGGTCGGCGCCACGGTCTCGGCCATGCACTACACCGGCATGGCGGCCGTGAAGCTCCAGGGAGTCATCGCCTGGGAGACGAGTCTGGTGATCGGCGGGGTGATCGTTTCGAGCGTACTCTGGGCGGCCGCCTGGTGGTGCTCGATCAGGGCGGCTGGCGACGCACGTCGGCGGCGACCCTGCTGGCGGTGCTGGGCATCTGCAGTCTGCATTTCAGCGGCATGGCCGCGGCGGAGATCACCTTCGACCCCACCCTGCCGGTGATCGAGGCGGGCGCGGGCGCCCGCATGGCCGTCAGCGCGGCCGCCCTCGCCGCCTTTCTGGTGACCGCCGCCGCGGTGGTGGAGGCGCTGAGCTTCTGGTCGCGGGCGAGCATGCTGACCCAGCTGCGCGAGGCCATCGACGCCATGCCCGACGGCCTGGCCTTTTATGACTCCCATGACCGGCTGGTGATCTGGAACGCCCGCTACGCCGAAATCAATCCCGAGATCTCCGAGATCCTGAAGCAGGGCGCCACCTTCCGCGAGATCGTCCAGATCGGGATCGACAAGGGGCACTATCCCGAGGCCGAGGGCCGGGAAGCCGAGTGGCTGGAGGAACGACTGACGGCGCGCGCACGCCTGTCCTGCGCCATGGAGCAGAAGACCTCGGACGACCGCTGGCTGAAGGTCCAGGACCGCCGCACCGCCGACGGCGGCGTGGTCACCCTGGTCAACGACATCACCGACCTGAAGCGCGACGCCGAGACCCTGGCGGCCGCCCGCGATGCGGCCGAGGCGGCCAACCGCGCCAAGTCGGAATTCCTGGCCAACATGAGCCACGAGATCCGCACGCCCCTGAACGGCGTCATCGGCGTGGCCCAGGCCCTGTCCGGCACGCCGATGAATGACCGGCAGCAGGAGATGCTGGAGCTGATCCGCTCCTCAGGCGTGACGCTGCAGCATCTGCTGTCCGACATCCTGGACCTGGCCCGGGTGGAATCGGGACGGCTGGAGCTGCGGCCCGAACCCTTCGACCTGCTCAAGGCCGTCAATGAAGCGGCCCAGCTCTATTCCGCCCAGGCCGAAGAGAAGGGGCTGCGCTTTTTCGTCGACGCGCCCGAAGACACCCACGTGTGGATCGACGGCGACGTGGTGCGCCTCAAGCAGATTCTGACCAATCTGGTCTCCAACGCGGTCAAGTTCACCAGCCAGGGCTTCGTCAGCCTGTCCATCTCGCGCGGGCAGGACGCGGACGGCGGGCCGGTGTTCCGGTTCATGGTCGAGGACACCGGCATCGGCTTCGACTCCGCCGCCCGGGCGCGTCTGTTCAGCCGGTTCGAACAAGCGGACGGCGCCATCACGCGCCGCTTCGGCGGCACCGGTCTGGGGCTGGCCATCTGCCGCGAGCTGGCCGCCATGATGGATGGCGGTCTGGACTGCGAAAGCGAGCCCGACGGCGGCTCCACCTTCATCCTGACCGTCCCGCTGCGCGAGGTCGCCGCCCCGGTTCAGCAGACAGCGGCGGTCGCGGTGAGCGACGAAACCGCCAAGGATCGCCCCTTGCGGGTTCTGCTGGCCGACGACCACCCCACCAACCGCAAGGTGGTGGAGCTGATCCTGTCCCAGATCGATGTGGACCTGGTCATCACCGAGGACGGCGCCCAGGCCCTGGCCGCCTTCCGCGACGGCGCCTTCGACGTGGTGCTGATGGACATGCAGATGCCGGTCATGGACGGTCTGACGGCCACCCGCGAGATCCGGCTGCATGAGGCGGCCATGGGCGCCGCCCGCACCCCGGTGGTCATGCTGACCGCCAACGCCCTGCCCGAACACGTGACCGCCACCCGGGAGGCGGGCGCGGACCATCACCTGTCCAAGCCCTTCGGCGCCGAAGCCCTGATCGACCTGGTCACCACCCTCGGCCGCTCGCCCGCCAGGATGGAAGAAGCGGCGGCCTGAGGTCATGTCCTCATAAGCAACCGAGGTCGACCTGCCGAACACCCGACGTCCCGAAGCGGGGCAACGGGTGGGGAGTGGACATCTACTCCATCACTTCGATCCCAATAATCTCGCCTGCCTCGTTTAGATCGAGTTGTATCTCCGGACCAACGTAGTTGGGAATGAGCGCGCTGACTCGCACCATGCCCTTCACGCATCCTACCGCTCCGGGGCCGGGATGGTTCGACAGGTAAAGATAGCCAACCGAAGGGTCGTCGCTGGGCTCAAATCGCATGGGGCACCTTTTATCGACCGATAGCCTAATCGCGCCACCCGGCGTCCGCTATGGGGCGTGAGCCGACCGTCGAAGATGGGTGGATAACGGACGCGCAGGGAGGCAGTCTGCCGAAATGGTCGAGCAGCCGAAGATAAAGCTCTCACGCCTTCGCGAGATTGGGTGGTCCGAGTGGGACCCTATCGGTCTTAGTCAGATGGGGAGCGATGACTGGAAAGACGGCGGCCCGTGCGCCGACGAATATGACAGCTACCTGCTTCAGGTGGCGGGACGACTGCGGCGCGGTGAGGCACGCGGAAACATTGTCGCCTATCTGGAAAAAATCGAAATGGTTCACATGGGCGGCGGTCGACTCGCCACGACGCGCACTCGGGCTGAAGCGACGGTTGCCGCGATTGCTCACTATCTCGCCGATCTTCCAGCGGGACCACTCAAGGTCCGCTAGGGGCCGGGAGCGGTCAAACGCCAGACGCCGGGAAGCGGACCTCCGGCGACCCCTTAAGAGCCGACGCGAGAAACGTCAGCAGGGGGTCGGAAGCGGACATTGATCGCGACCACTCTGCGTCAGGGTGTCAGCGGTCCCCAGCAGCCGATCAAGGCCGAAACGGCGTCGTGCCCCCATTGGGCGTAAGCATTGCCGCCTGCGATCTCGACTGTTGCGTAGGAACCGTCATCCGTCCGCGTCGCAAACCTCAAGCGGGTCTGGAAGCCGTCCTTGCGGGTAGGCGGGATTGGTTCAGCTCGGCATGAACGCGGGACGGCCTCGGACTGACCGGTATGTCGGGCAGGTCGGCGAAGGACAAGGCGAGACGCCGCAGCGCAGGGCACATATCGGACCGGACCTCCTCAACCCCCCGTTCTGATGTGCGTGTGGCCCGCCAGAGCCGGCCCTCCAGCTGCGCTTCGGTTCGCACAGCAAACGGTTCGTCGGGTTCGATGACGATCTCGTGGGCGAGTGTGTAGTGACGGTCTTCGGCGACTGTGATCGTGACCAGCCTGTCGCTGCGCATGAGCGCAGCCTCGGCGCTGGCCGTGGAGCCGGACGTCAAGGCCACAAGTGAGATTACAGACCTCATCAAGCGCATGAACTGACGATAGCAGCCGAAGCCATATCGGTCATGCCCGCCAAGGCCCGCTCCGGGTCGGGAGCAGCCCTTAGCCTGCCGCCTGAAAGCGGACCCGCGATTTCATGATGACACGCCCTGGGCCTCCAGCCGCGCATAGGCCGGCAGGGTCAGGAATTCCTCGCAGGTCTCGGCCAGGCACAGGTCGGTGAACAGGCGCACCGCCTCCTCCAGATGCGGCAGTTCCTTCGGCATGCGCCGGATCTCGTCCTCGATCAGGGCCCGCACCAGCGCCTCATCCACCACCCGGCCGTCGTCCAGATGGGCCGACAGCGCGCGCCACTGCCACACCTGGGTGCGGCTGATCTCGGCGGTGGCGGCGTCCTCCATCAGGTTGAACAGGGGCACGGCCCCGCGGCCGCCCAGCCATGCTTCCGTATAGAGAATGCCCACGCGGATGTTCTCGCGCAGGCCCGCCTCGGTGCGCGGACCCTGATGGATCTCCAGCAGGCGCTCACGGCCGATGTCCTGACCCGACAGGGGCCGGTCCAGCTGGTTCGGGCCGGGCATCAGGCGGTCGAACACCTCCATGGCCACGGGCACCAGATCCGGGTGCGCCACCCAGGTGCCGTCGTGGCCGTTGGACGCCTCGCGCTCCTTGTCCGCCCGGACCTTGGCGAAGGCGGCGGCGTTGGCGGCCTCGTCGTTCTTGACGGGAATCTGCGCGGCCATCCCACCCATGGCGAACGCCCCGCGCCGGTGGCACGCATCGATCAGCTTGAGGGAATAGGCGTTCAGGAACGCGTCGCCCATGACCATCGCCGACCGGTCCGGCGTCAGGAAGTCCGGGTTTCCGCCCAGCCGCTTGATGGTCGAGAAGATGTAGTCCCACCGCCCGCAGTTCAGGCCGACGATGTGGTCCTTCAGGGCGTGCAGGATCTCGTCCATCTCGAAGGCGGCGGTGATGGTCTCGATCAGGATGGTGGCCTTGAAGCTGCCCGCCGGCAGGCCCAGCGCGTCCTGGGCGCGGCGGAACACCTCGTCCCACAGGGCCGCCTCCTCCATGGTCTCCAGCTTGGGCAGGTAGAACCACAGGCCCGACCCGGCCTCTGTCGCCGCCCGGGCGTTGTGGAAGGCGTACAGGCCGAAGTCGAACAGGGCTCCCGACACCGGCTTGCCGTCCACGGTCAGGTGGTTCTCGGGCAGGTGCCAGCCGCGCGGACGCACCTTCAGCACGGCGCGCCGGTCCTTCAGGCGATAGGCCTTGCCGCTTTTCGGATCATCGAACGACAGGGTCCCCGCCCACAGGTCCTTCAGATTGACCTGCCCCTCCACCTGGTTGGTCCAGGTGGGGCTGGTGGCGTCCTCGAAGTCGGCCATGAACACCTTCGCCCCGGAGTTCAGGGCGTTGATGACCATCTTGCGGTCCACCGGGCCGGTGATCTCCACGCGGCGGTCCTGCAGCTCGGCGGGGATCGATCCGACGCGCCAGTCGCCGTCCCGGATGTGGGCCGTGTCGGCCCGGAAGTCCGGCGTCTCGCCCGCGTCGAACCGCGCCTGCCGCTTGGTGCGCTCGGCCAGCAGCGCCAGCCGCCGGGCGTCAAAACGCCGGTGCAGATCGGCCACGAAGGCCAGCGCCTCGGGCGCAGGATCTCGCCCGCACGGCCCTCCACGGGGCCGGTGACGCGGATGGCGGTGTCGGTCAGGGTGTCCAGGGGCATGGCCTACTCATACCCGTGCGCGGCTTCATTGATGACCAGCGGCGGCATGGCGTTGAAGTCCACGGCCACCGGCTGGGGGATGCGCGCCTGATAGGTCTTGATGACATGGGCCATGCGGTGGCGCACCTCCCGCTCGGCCGCCCCGCCCCCGTCCAGCCCCAGCGGGGCCAGGCAGAAGTCGATGATGGCGTCGGCGCTTCTGATCTCGGTCATGATGGTGCTCCTTATTCCGCCGCCACGAACTGGGCGGTCTCGGTGGAATCCTTCAAGGCGGTGGTGGACGAGGCGCCCGACGAGATGGTCATGGCCACCTGGTCGAAATAGCCGGTGCCCACCTCACGCTGGTGCCGGGTGGCGGTGTAGCCCGAGGCCTCGTTGGCGAACTCGCGCTGCTGCAGCTCGGAATAGGCCGCCATGCCCCGGTCGCGGTAGCCCTGGGCCAGCTCGAACATGCCGTTGTTCAGGCTGTGGAACCCGGCCAGGGTCACGAACTGGAACTTGTAGCCCATGGCCCCCAGCTCGCGCTGGAACTTCGCAATGGTCGCCTTGTCCAGCTTGGCTTCCCAGTTGAACGAGGGCGAGCAGTTGTAGGCCATCAGCTTGCCGGGGTGTTCCTTCTGGATCGCCTCGGCGAACCGGCGCGCATCGTCCAGATCCGGGTGCGAGGTCTCCCACCACAGCAGGTCGGCGTATTTCGCATAGGCCAGACCGCGCGCGATGCAGTGGTCCAGACCCGTGCCGGCCTTCAGGCGATAGAAGCCCTCCGGCGTGCGGTTCTCGCGGTCGATGAACGGGTGGTCCCGCTCGTCCACATCGGACGTGATCAGCTGGGCGCTCTCCGCATCGGTGCGCGCCACGGTCAGGGTCGGAACCCCCATGACGTCGGCGGCCAGCCGCGCGGCGATCAGGTTGCGCTCATGGGCCTGGGTGGGGATCAGCACCTTGCCGCCCAGATGGCCGCACTTCTTCTCCGAGGCCAGCTGGTCTTCGAAGTGCACGCCCGCGGCGCCCGCCTCGATGAAGGCCTTCATGATCTCGAAGCTGTTCAGCGGCCCGCCGAAGCCGGCCTCGGCGTCCGCCACGATGGGGGCGAACCAGTCGCGCTTCGCCCCGCCCTCGCCGTGCTCGATCTGGTCGGCGCGCTGCAGGGTGCGGTTGATGCGGCGGCACAGCTCCGGCGCCGCATTGGCCGGATACAGCGACTGGTCCGGATACATGGCCGAGGCCGTATTGGCGTCCGCCGCCACCTGCCAGCCGGACAGATAGATGGCCTTCAGGCCCGCGCGGACCATCTGCATGGCCTGATTGCCGGTCACGGCGCCCAGGGCGTTGATGAAGGGCTCGGTGTGCAGCAACTCCCACAGGCGGTTGGCGCCCCGCTCGGCCAGGGTGTGCTGGATGGGGAACGAGCCGCGCAGGCGCTCCACCTCCTCGGGGCCATAGGGACGCTCGATCCCGTCGAACCGCCCCGCGGGGGCGCCCGGAACCAGTTCCGCGAAAGTGGTCATGATGTGTCTCCGACAACAGATCTTGCGGCCTCGTCGCCGCGTCGCTGCTCAGAAAACATGCGAGCGCCCGGATTGTAACGGCTGCACGCCCGTCTTTCGCGCTTATTGGTCACATCGTGACTATCTTTTGTCAGTCACTTCATGACATCATGACTGAATGAGCGACGACGCCGACCGCAAACTGTTTCTGGGCGGACGCCTCAAGCGGCTGCGGCGCGAGCTCGCCCTGTCCCAGACCGCCATGGCCGCGGATCTGGGCGTCTCGCCCAGCTATCTGAACCATATCGAGCGCAACCAGCGCCCCGTCTCGGCCCAGCTGCTGCTGCGGCTGGCCGAGACCTATGACGT
>NZ_BATC01000011.1 GCF_000466985.1 Brevundimonas abyssalis TAR-001 | reverse complement strand
GCCAGCAGGGCCACGGCGCCGAGGGCGACCAGGGGACGGCGGCGTGTGGGGACGGCGGTCATGATACAGGCGATCCTTCTTTTCAGGGCGTGGGGGCGAGCGGCCATGGCGAGGGCGGCCGAGGGGGCGGGGGCGCAGGCCAGGCCGATCAGGGCGTTTGCGTATTCGGCCCGGTCCATGCGGCCGGCGGCGATGGCGTCGGCGGCTTCCTCGGAGCGGGCGGCAAGGTCGGCGTGCAGACGCCAGACCAGCGGGTTGAACCAGAACAGGGCCAGGACCAGACGCGACAGGATCAGGAAGACCCAGTCGCCGCGGCGCAGGTGGGCCAGCTCGTGGGCCAGAATGGCTGGCGCGGCCTGGGGCGCCCTGAGGCTGGCGTCGTCGATCAGGACCACGCCGGGGCGCACGCCCCAGCTGAGCGGACCGGGCGTCTGGCGGCTGGACAACAGGCGGGGTCGGGGCTGATGCGCGGCCAGGGCCGCCAGCCAGCGGGGACAGCGCACGGGCGCGGCGTCGCTGGTCCAGCGGTGCAGGGTCCAGACCCCGGCGGCGAAGCGGGCGGCGATCAGCACGGCGCCGAGAGTCCACAGGCAGGCGAGGATGACGGCGGCGTCCGGCATGGCCAGGGCGCCGGATACAGCCACGCCCTCAAGCGGCTCGACCTGGCCGCTCCAGACCGGGGGCGCGATCGGAGCGGGAGCGGGCGCGGAAGGCAGGACCGCGAAGCGCAGCGCCGGACCCACGGCCATCAGGGCGGGCAGGGCCAGCAGCATCAGGACGGTTCCGCGCAGGATGTCGACCCGCTCCACCGGGCGGCGGGTGGCGAAGCGGGCCAGCAGCAGGCCCACGCCCGCGATCAGGCTGGTCTTGGCGAGAAGGGCGATGAGGAGGGCGAGCGTCATGACGGGTCTCCCTTGGCCCCGTCAGTCTTGGCCTTGTCGATCAGGCGGCGCAGGGCTTCGGCCTCGTCGGAGGTCAGGCGGTCGCCCATGCCCAGAAGGGCGGTGGCGGCGCTGACGGCGGACCCGGCGAAGAAGGTGTCCACCATGCGCTTGAGGGCGCCGGCGGCCAGGGCGTCGGGGCGCGGCGCCGGGCGATAGACGAAACCGCCCTGACCCGGTTCGCGGCGCACCAGATCCTTGGCCTCAAGCCGGGACAGCAGAGTGCGCACGGCGGAATCGCTGAGCGGATCGGACAGGGTGGCGCGGACATCAGCCGCCGTGGCGGCCTCAAGCCGACAGAGGGTTTCGAACACCTCCCGCTCGCGCCGGGGCAGGGACTCGATCACGGGCCGTCTCCTCTACAAATGTAGCGTTACACTTGTAGCGAATTGGGGCGGCAATGGGGCGGCCAGATGAAAAGGCGGTCAGGGTTCCGGTCAGACGCCGCTCTGACTCTGGCCGCCGATCCAAGTGCGGACGGTCTGGCCGTCGCGGTCCAGCAGGACCAGGTCGGCCATGAGGCCGGCTTCGATGCGGCCGCGCTCGTCGGACAGGCCCATGAAGGCGGCGGGGGCGGTTGCGGCCATGAAGGCGGCCTGGGGCAGGGTGAGGCCGAGGCGGTCGACGGCGTTGCGGACGGCCGAGGCCATGTCCAGATCGGCGCCGGCGAGGGTGCCGTGCTCGTCCATGCAGACGCCGTCCTGCACCGTGATGCGGCGGCCGTGCAGGTCGAAGACCTTTTCGGTCATGCCCACCGAGGGCATGGCGTCGGTCACCAGCATGAAGCGGTCCAGCGGCCGGGCGCGCAAGGCGATCTTCAGGGTCGCGTCATGCACGTGGCGGCCGTCAACGATCAGGCCGCACCAGCAGTCGGAATCATTCAGGGCGGCGCCCACCACGCCGGGCTCGCGATTGCCCAGCTGGCTCATGGCGTTGAAAAGGTGGGTGACGCCGGTGGCGCCCGCGTCCAGGGCGCGGCGGGCCTCGTCATAGCCGGCGTTGGTGTGGCCGATGGCGACCACCACCCGGGCGGCGGCGAGACGGCCGATCATGGCGGGCGTCGCCGCCTCGGGCGCCACGGTGACCAGGGTGCGGCCGCGCTTCAGCGAGGTGAGTCGGACCAGGCCTTCCTCGTCCAGGTCGCGCAGGTGATCCAGACTATGGATGCCGCGGCGCCGGGCGCTGAGGTAGGGGCCTTCGATATGGATGCCCAACACGCCGGGCACGCCCTGTTCGATGGCCGCCTCCACCGCGCGCATGGCCCGGTCGATGACGTCCAGATCGTCGCTGATCAGGGTGGGCAGGAAGCCGGTGGTTCCGAAGTGGCGGTGGGCGGCGGCGATGGCGGCGATGCCCTCCACGGTCGGTTCGTCGTTGAACAGCACCCCGCCGCCGCCGTTGACCTGGGTGTCGATGAAGCCGGGCAGCAGCACGCCGCCGTCCAGATCCACGCGCGCGCCGTCGGGCGCGGCGTCGGCGGCGACCAGGTCGGCGATGCGGTCGCCCTCCAGAACCACCGCCACGTCCTCGCGCAGGACTTCGCCGGTCAGCACCCGGCCATTGATCAGAACCGTGCGCATCAGACCGTTTCAGTGACCTTGTTCAGATGGGGCGGGCGATCGGGATCATAGCCCCGGGACACCGACAGGGCGTTGGCCATGCGGTAGAAACTCTGGATCATCAGGATCGGCTCCAGTCCCGGATCGGCGGCCAGGGCGGGCAGGCCGCCGGGCTCGCCCGATGCGGCCATCAGGACGTGGGCGCCGCGCGCGGCCATGTCGGCGGCCATGGCGCGGACGCCGTCGCGGGTCTCGTCATTCTGGGCGAAGACGAGGGCGGGAAAGCCGGGCTCCACCAGGGCCATGGGGCCGTGCAGAACCTCGGCGGTCGAGAAGGCCTCGGCGTGCAGGCCGCAGGTCTCCTTGAATTTGAGCGCCGCCTCCAGGGCGATGCCGTAACCGACGCCGCGGCCCAGCACATAGAGATTGCGGGCGTTCCTGAGGGCCTCGACCCCTTGCGACCAGTCCAGCGCCCAGGCCTGGATCAACTGGGCGGGCAGGGCGGACAGACCGTTCCGCAGACCCGCGTCATCGCTCCATTCCGCCGTCAGATGGGCGAGGGCGCTCAGCGATGCGATGTAGGATTTGGTGGCCGCGACACTACGCTCGGCGCCGGCGTGCAGGGGAATGACGATGTCGGCGAGCTCGGCGAGGGGCGAGGAGGCGTCATTGACCAGGGCGACCATGCGGGCCCCGGCGTCCTTGGCTGCGCGCACGGCGGACAGAAGGTCCGGGCTCTTGCCCGACTGCGAGATGGCCAAGCCTAACACGCCGTCGAGGGTCTGGAGCGTTTGATAGACCGAGCTGACCGACAGGCCGGCGGCCGAGGTCAGCACGCCCAGCCGGGTGCCCATCAGATAGCGGCCGTAGGTGCCCGCGTGGTCGGAGCTGCCGCGGCCGAAGGTGACGACGGCGCGGGGCGGTTCGCGGCGCAGGGTTTCGGCCAGGTCGCGCACGACCTCGGTGTTGGCCGCCAGCTGGCGCGCCACGACGGACGAGGCCTCGGCGGCTTCGGCGAACATGCGGGTGGACTCGGCGGGCGGGACGGTCACGGCGGCGGCTCTCACGACAGGGCGTTCAGTTCGGCGACGAAGTCATAGGCGTCGCCACGGTAATAGGATTGCGTCACCTCAACGGCCCGACCGTCCGCCAGGATGCCGCGCCGCTCGATCAACAGGGCGGGATCGGTGGGACGCAGGCCCATCAGTTCGGCGTGTTCGGCGCCCAGAAGCACGGCGCGCAGGCGCTGCAGCGCGCGGGCGGGGCGGTGGCCGGTCTTCTCCAGCGCCGCATAGAGGGAGTCGCCGACGTCATCGGGCGAGGCCAGGCAGAAGCCGGGAATGGTCGAGAACTCCAGCGCCATGACCGCGCCGTCGGCGTAACGGATGCGGCTGAAGCGATAGACCGGGGTGCCGGGTGACAGGCCCAGGGTCATGGACTCCTCGGGCGTCACGGCCCCGCGCGACTTGGTCAGCCAGGCGCTGTGCGGGGTGCGGCCGCGCGAGATCATGTCCTCGGTGAAGGACGACAGCTTGGAGAAGTTCTTCTCGACGCGGGCGGCGACGAAGGTGCCCGCGCCCTGGCGGCGGGTCAGCAGGCCTTCGCCGACCAGGCCGTCCAGCGCCTTGCGCACGGTGATGCGCGAGATCTTGTACTCGGCCGCCAGGTCCCGCTCGGCGGGCAGGGCGTCGTCGGGCGCCAGCACCTTGGCGTTGATGGCGTCGCGCAGGGCCTTCTGAAGCTGCTTGTAGAGGGGCGCGTGATCGCCCTGGTCCAGCGCGCCGATCCGTTCAGAAAACATGGACGAAACCTCCCCCGTGCGGGCCGATCATCCCGCGTCGTCGGTGACGGTAACACCGGACCAATGAGATACCAATATCAAATTTGTTCGGAATTGGCCTCATTTTGGGCTTGTCATTTTTTCGTAATGGGGCAGTGTTCGGTTCATTGGCCTGATACACCCGTGTTCCTGCAACGAGAAAGCGGGCTCATTGGTATTATATTGGGCTTCAATCGGCTTGGGGACGGGGGTCCCCATCTTTGAGGGGAGAGTGCCGGGTGACCAGAGTTCGTAAATCGCTCATTGCAGCATCCGTCAGCGGTCTGGCCATCATGGCCGCCGGCGCCGCCATGGCCCAAACG
Source organism: Brevundimonas abyssalis TAR-001 (assembly GCF_000466985.1). Classification (GTDB taxonomy): domain Bacteria; phylum Pseudomonadota; class Alphaproteobacteria; order Caulobacterales; family Caulobacteraceae; genus Brevundimonas; species Brevundimonas abyssalis. Next base: position 59,721 of record NZ_BATC01000011.1, on the reverse strand, counting down.
GGACCGGATGTGACAGAGGTCGACGAGGTCGTCGTCACCGGCATCCGCGCCTCGCTTCAGCAATCGCTGGAGACCAAGCGCAGCTCCAACTCCATCATCGACGTGGTGACGGCCGAGGATGTGGGCCGCTTCCCGTCCTCCAACGTGGCCGAGGCCATCACCATCATCCCGGGCGTGACCATCGACCGGGAGTTCGGCCAGGGCGAGAAGGTCTCGATCCTGGGCACCGACCCCGCGCTGAACCGGACCCTGCTGAACGGCCAGACGGTGGCCTCGGCGGACTGGTTCATCCTGGATCAGCCGGGCCGGACCTTCAACTATGCGCTGCTGGCGCCGCAGATCGTGGGCAGCGTCGAGGTCTACAAGACGCCCGAGCCGCGCATCGACGAGGGCTCCATCGGCGGCACGGTGATCGTCAACACGCGGCGTCCGCTGGACGCGGGCATCGACCCCATTTCGGGCGCGGTGACCTATCTGTGGAACGACCGCTCCGAGGAAGGCGACTTCCAGTATTCGGTCATGGGCAACTGGACCAACCCGGAGCGCACCTTCGGCGTGCTGGTGGCCGCCCAGCGGGCCAGCGACTTCCTGCGCCGCGACGGGGTGCAGTCCTACGGCACGGTGACGGCGTCGGACTATCTGCCGTCGACCCAGCGTCGTGGAAGCCGGGCTCTCCCACCTGTGTCGGCGCCTGCGCGGACACCCTGGCGGCCAATCCGGACGCCATCGGCCTGAACGCCCTGGCGGCCTCCTATTTCGAGCAGCAGCGCGACCGCGACAGCTACATGGCGGCCCTCCAGTGGCGGCCGACGCCGAACCTGGAGATCAATTTCGACTGGCTGCGCATCGACGCCAGCTATGACAACACCAACCAGTCCATGTTCGCCTTCCAGGGCAACACATGGAACGCGCTCGACCGTCTGACCGACATCACGGTCGAGGACGGGATCATCACCCGGGCGACGTTCGACAACGCCCTGTCGGTGCTGGACGTGCAGTACCGCGAGGCCGCCATGACCTCGGACAGCTACCGGCTGAACCTGGAATGGACCGGCGACCGCTGGGATGTGTCGGCGGTGGCGGGCTACACCACGGCCGACGGCGGCACCCAGCGCCAGCTGTTCGGCGAGTTCCTGAACTGGTCGAACTATACGGTGGACATCTCGGGCGCGCCCGGGCGGCCCGGCGTGGTGACCTATGAAGACAACATCATGGACGATCCGACGGCCTTCGCCTTCGACGGCGGGTGGGGCGCGGGCGATCCGACCCAGGGCCCGACGGGCTGGAACTCGGGCTGGGGCGGCAACATCGTCGCCAAGCCGACCACCGACGAGGAGCAGTACGCCCAGATCGACCTGGGCTATGAGCTCATGGGCGCGATCAACCGCATCCAGTTCGGCTACAAGTACCGCGACCATGAGACCGACCAGCGCATGTCCGGCGTGTCGATCCCGATCTACGGCTATGTGGGCGACACCTCCATGTTCAACCCGCGCCAGGTGCCGTCGAACTATCTGGAAGGCTTCGACGTCAACGACCAGATGCGCACGCGCTTCGTCATCGACGGGGCGGCCCTGGCGGACTACCTGGCGTCGGGCGGCTATCTGCAACCGTGGCAGACCGCCCCGGAAGTGACCGTGTTCGGCAACGCCGAGTTCACCTCGCAGAACTGGAACATCCAGGAAGCGGCCCACGCCGCCTATGTGCAGGCCGACTTCGACACCGGCCGGATGCGCGGCAACTTCGGCCTGCGCTATGTGCGCACCGAATCCGAGAGCGGCGGCTACACCTGCATCAACCAGACGGCGTCCGGTTGCGGCACGACCGAGGCCGACTGGGAGTGGGTGGTGGCCACCAAGGAGTACGACAACTGGCTGCCCAGCGTGAACGTGGCCATCGATCTGGCCGACGACCTGATCCTGCGCCTGTCGGCGGCCCAGGTGATCGCGCGACCGAACTTCGCGGACATGTCCAACTACTTCTGGCTGTCGGACCAGATTCTGACCGGCGGCGGCGGCAATCCGGACCTGAACCCGTATGAATCGCTGAACCTGCACGCCTCGCTGGAGTGGTACTTCCAGCCCGAGGCCATCCTGGGCGCCGAGTTCTTCTACAAGGATATCGACAACTACATCCTGCAGCAGACCTCGCCCGAGGATCACTTCAACCAGGCCCAGCAGGCGGTCACCACCTATCAGATCAGCCGCCCGGCCAACGCCGGCTCGGCCCAGGTGCGCGGCGTGGCCCTGGCCTATCAGCAGACCTTCGCCTACGGCTTCGGCCTGCTGGCCAACTACACCTATGTGGACGCCGAGGCGGATAACGGCGATCCGCTGCCGTACAACTCCAACCACCAGCTGAACATCAGCCCGTTCTACGAGAACGGACCGTTCTCGGCCCGCCTGGGCTACAGCTGGCGCTCGGAGTATTTCACCGGCGTGGACCGGGCCAACAACATGTACGTGGACGACCATGAGAACCTGGACGCCACGGTCAGCTGGGCCTTCAGCGACCAGGTCAGCATGACCTTCGCGGGCCAGAACCTGCTGGACAGCGAGTACTACAACTATGCGGACACGGTGGCGCTGCCGCGCGGCGTGTACCGGACCGGCCGAAAGCTGATGGCGACGCTCGCCGTCAACTTCTGACGCAGGGGCGCGGGGCGGACGATCCCGCCGTCCCGCGCCGCCTTCGTCAGCCTATCCCCTGAGCGAACTGGGGCGGCCGCATTGCGCCGCCCCGTCTTTCGCCGGAAAGTCTTCCCGAGTGCGAGGGGCATTTCATGATCAAGACCATTTCATCCGCCGTCGTCCTGTCCGTAGCCGGACTGATGACGGTCGCGGCCCCGTCGTGGGCGCAGGCCCCTTCCCTGATTCCGGCGCCCGTCGCCGCCACGCCCGCTGAGGGCGTGTTCCGCCTGGACGCCGCCACCGTGGTGCGGATCCCGCCCGGCGATGCGGAGGCGGCGCGGGCCGCCGCATACTTCATCGACCTGATCCGGCGCACCCGAGGGCTTGAGCTGGCCGTGTCGGACGCGCCCGGGGCGGGCATCGTCTTCGAACGCAATGAGGGCGGCGCCGAGGACGCCTATGGCTGGCGGTCGGACCGGGCGGGGCGACCATCGGCGCCTCGGACTTCGGCGGCCTGCTGTATGGCGGGGTGAGCCTGTGGCAGCTGGCCACCGCCGAGGCGGGGCAGGGCGCGGTCGAGATCGCCGCGACGACCATCGAGGATGCGCCGCGCTTCGGCTGGCGCGGGCTGATGCTGGATTCGGCGCGCCATTTCCAGAGCATCGAGATGGTCCGCGACCTGATCGACGTCATGGCCACGCACAAGCTGAACGTACTGCACTGGCACTTGACCGACGACCAGGCCTGGCGGCTGGAGATCAACGCGTATCCGCGCCTGACCGAGGTGGGCGCGTGGCGGCAGCAGGCCGGGGCGGCGGGCTTCGACGAGACCGGCGAGCCGCTGCTTTACGGCGGGTTCTACACCCAGGATCAGGTGCGCGAGATCGTGGCCTATGCGGCCGCGCTGAACATCACGGTGGTGCCCGAGATCGAGATGCCGGGCCACGCCCTGGCGGCCGTCGTCGCCTATCCGGAGCTGGGATCGGTCGAGGACCTGCCGGACGCGGTGTTCACCGACTGGGGCGTGTTCCCCTGGCTGTTCAACATCGAGGACGGGACGTTCGAATTCCTGGAGACGGTGCTGGACGAGGTCATGGCCCTGTTCCCCAGCGAATACATCCACATCGGCGGCGACGAGGCGGTCAAGGACCAGTGGGAGGCCAACGCCCACATCCAGGCGCGCATGGCCGAGCTGGGCGTCGCGGACGAGAATGAACTGCAGAGCTGGTTCGTGCGGCGCATCGAGCGCCACCTGAACGCCAATGGCCGACGCCTGATCGGCTGGGACGAGATCCTGGAAGGCGGCCTGGCGCCCAACGCGACGGTCATGTCCTGGCGCGGCATCGACGGCGCCATCGAGGCGGCGCGGATGGGGCACGACACGGTGCTGACGCCCGCGCCGGTCCTGTATTTCGACCATCGCCAGAGCCACAGTCCGGACGAGTCGCCCGGACGCGGCGCGGTGATCAGCACCCGGGATGTCTACGCCTTCGACCCGGCGCCGGACGCCCTGACCGAGGACCAGCTGGATCATATCCTGGGCGTGCAGGGCAATGTCTGGACCGAGCACATCCGCACCGAGGAGCGGCTGTGGGACAAGCTGTTCCCGCGCATGGCGGCGGTGGCGGAGCTGGCCTGGTCGCCGCCCCACGTGAACGACTGGGCGGGCTTCGCGGCGCGCCTGCCCGACCAGCTGGATCGTTATGAGGCCCTGGGCGTGACCCACGCGACCATCTGGCTGGAGCCGATGCTGTCGCTGGACCTGGCCGAGGACGACGCCGGGATCGCGGTGGCGCTGTCCAATGAACTGGGCGCGGGCGAGATCCGCTACACGACCGACGGCGGGGATGTGACGTCCGACGCGGCGGTCTATGAGGACGCAGTGATCGTCCAGTCGGGCGCCGTGGTCCGGGCGTCCACCTGGCTGAACGGCGAGCCCATCGGCCGCGAGCGCGAATGGACCGTGTCCGCCCGGGACGCGGTGATCCGCACCAGCCATCAGCTGGCCCAGTGCACGGGCGGGCTGGTGCTGGCGCTGGAGGATGACGCGCCGCGTGGCCCGGACACGGACGAACGCGCCGTGCTGGTGACCGACATCCTCAATCCCTGCTGGGTCTATGAGGCGGCGCCGCTGGACGGGGTGACCATGGTGACCGCGCATGTGGGGTCTCACCCCTTCAACTATCAGGTGGGCGCGGCGCGAGACTCTGTGCCGCTGCATCCCATGTCCACGCCGCACGGCGAGTTGGAGATCCGGCTGGACAACTGCGAGGGGCCGCTCATCGGCGCCCTGTCGCTGACGCCCGCCGTGGACAATGACGGCATCACTGTCCTGACCGGCGAGATCGCGCCGCAGGACGGCCGCCATGACCTGTGCCTGCGGTTCACGCGGGACTCGGTCGACCCGATCTGGGCGGTCGAGCGCATCACCCTCGGCAGCCGGGAGCGCCCATGACCGACATCGTCCTCGTCGCGCCCATGGCCGGCTGGGCCGCGCCGCTCTCCGAGGCGCCGGACCCGGTCTTCGCCGAGCGGATGATGGGGGACGGGGTGGCGGTGGACCCCATCGAGGGCGTGTTGCGCGCGCCCTGCGACGGAGTGGTGACGATCCTGGCGCCTGCGCTCCACGCGGTGACGCTCCGTGGCGAGAGCGGAGTCGAGGTACTGATGCACATCGGGCTGGAGACCGTGGCCCTGAAGGGCGAGGGCTTCACCGCCCGCGTCATCGAGGGGCAGGCGGTGAAGGCGGGCGACCCGCTGATCGAGTTCGATCTGGACCTGATCGGGGGGCAGGCGAAGAGCCTGATCACACCCATCATCATCACCAACGGCGAGGCCTTCGAGGTGGCGAACCGGGTCACCGACCGCGAGGTCCAGGCGGGCGATCCGCTGATGACACTGCGGGCGTCGGGCAGGACGGGGCCGGTTGTTGAGGCTGCGGGTGTCGAGGCTGAACGCAAGGTGGTGACGCCGCTGGCCCACGGCATCCACGCCCGCCCGGCCGCGCGCATCGCGGCCCTGGCCAAGGGGTTCGACGCCGAGGTGACGGTGGCGGCCTTCAACCGCCGTTCCAGCGCGAGGAGCCCGGTGGGCGTCATGGCCCTGGCCATCCGGCACGGGGACGCCATCACCCTGTCGGCCAGCGGGCCGGACGCGGCGCGGGCGGTCGAGGCCCTCGCCGAACTGATCGAGGGCGGCATGGGCGAGGCGGGGGCGGCGCCCGCCGCGAAGGTCACGCCGGAGCCGGTCCCAAGGCCCCGGCGGGCGCTGCACACCGGAGTGCTGCGCGGGGTGACGGCGGCGCCGGGCGTGGCCATCGGCCAGGCCGCGCGGCTGATCCGCACCGAGATCGAGGTTTCCGTCGACGGGCGCGGCGCGAGCGCCGAGCACGATGCTTTAAACGGGGCGCTGGAGACGGTGCGCGAGCGGCTGCAGGCCCTGACCGGCGGCGACGCCACGCGCGGCGCCATCGCCGGCGCCCATCTGGCCTTTCTGGACGATCCGGAACTGCTGGCCTCGGCACAGCGCGGCATCAACGAAGGGCGCAGCGCGGGACATGCCTGGCGAACCGCCATCGACGGTTTCGTGCAGGCCCTGAACGCCCTGGGCGACCGGCGCATGGCCGAGCGGGTGGACGACCTGAAGGATCTGGAGCGTCAGGTGCTGGCGGTGCTGACCGGCGAAGGCGAGGGCGGCCCCGATGTGCCGCAGGGCGCCGTGGTCATCGCCGAAGAGCTGGCCCCGTCGCAGGTCATGGCGCTGGACCCGTCGCGGATCGGCGGGCTGTGCATCGCGCGGGGCGGGCCCACGTCCCACGTGGCCATCCTGGCCGCGTCCATGGGCCTGCCGTGTCTGGTGGCGGTGGGCGACGCGCTGATGGATGTGATGGACGGGGCCGCCCTGATCCTGGACGCCGACGCCGGGACCTGCGGGTGTCGCCCGACGCGGCGGCGCTGGGGGCCGCGCAGACCGAGCTGGCCCGGCGCCACCAGCGCCACGCCGCCGCTCTTGAGAACGCGGGCGAGGACTGCCGCCTGCTGGACGGAACCCGCATCGAGGTGTTCGCCAATCTGGGCGCTGTGGGCGAGGCCGAACGGGCGGTGGCCAACGGCGCGGAAGGCTGCGGGCTGCTGCGCACCGAGTTCCTGTTCCTCGAACGGGACACGGCGCCGGACGAGGACGAACAGGCGGCCCAGTATCAGGCCATCGCCGACGGGCTGGGCGGACGGCCGCTGATTGTGCGGACCCTGGACGCGGGCGGCGACAAGCCCATGCCCTATCTGCCCATTCCCCATGAGGAGAACCCGGCGCTGGGCCTGCGCGGGGTGCGGGTGGGCCTGTGGCGGCCGCAGATGTTGATGACCCAGCTGCGCGCCATCCTGCGCGTCGCGCCCGCCGGCCAGTGCAAGATCATGGTCCCCATGGTCGCCAGCCCCGACGAACTGGCCGCCGTGCGCCGCATGCTGGAGGAGGCGCGGCGCGACATGGGCGTGGCCACGCCGGTGCAGCTGGGCGTGATGATCGAGACGCCCGCCGCCGCCGTCACGGCCGACCTGATCGCCGAACAGGCCGACTTCCTGTCCATCGGCACCAATGACCTGACGCAATATGTGCTGGCCCGCGACCGGGGCAATCCGGCGGTGGCCGCCGACATCGACGGGCTGCACCCCGCCGTCCTGCGCCTGATCCGCCAGACCTGCGAGGCGGGTCAGGCGAAGGGGCGCTGGGTCGGGGTGTGCGGCGGACTGGCGGGCGACATGGCCGCCGCGCCGATCCTCGTGGGGCTGGGCGTCACCGAACTGTCGGCGGCGCCCGCCGTGCTGCCGGACCTGAAGGCGCTGCTGCGCGGCCTGACCATGGATGTCTGCCGCGATCTGGCGACGCGGGCGCTGGCGTGCGCGTCGGTGGACGAGGTGCGCGCCCTTGCCGATGATTTCCGAAGGGGAGCCGACCGATGAAGGCCCTGCTCGAACGCCTGCAGCCTCTGGGCCGCGCCCTGATGCTGCCCATCGCGGTGCTGCCCGCCGCCGCCCTGCTGCTCAGGCTGGGCCAGCCGGACCTGCTGGACATCGCCTTCATGTCTGCGGCGGGGGACGCGGTGTTCTCGAACCTGGGCCTGCTGTTCGCCATCGGCGTGGCGGTGGGCTTCGCCCGCGACGGCAACGGTGCGGCGGGACTGGCGGGCGTGGTCTGTTTCCTGATCGCCACCGAGGGGGCCAAGGCCCTGCTGGTCGTGCCGCCGGAAGTTGTGGCGGGCCTGCCCGAAACCGCCGTCGCCCTGGCCGAGGCGGCGTGGCGGGACGGGGCGCTGGCGCGGCTCAGCGTGCCCATCGGCATCATCTCCGGCCTGATCGCGGGCGATTTCTACAACCGGTTCTCGACCTTGAAGCTGCCAGAGTATCTGGCCTTCTTCGCCGGGCGGCGCTTCGTGCCCATCGTCAGCGGCGTGGCGGGACTGGCGCTGGCGGCCATCATCGGCTTCGGCTTTTCCGGCATCAGCGGGGCCATGGACGGCTTCAGCCGCGCCATCGTCGGCTCGGGCGAGGTGGGGCTGTTCCTGTACGGGGTGCTGAACCGGCTGCTGATCGTCACCGGCCTGCACCACATCCTCAACAACATCGCCTGGTTCGTGATCGGGGACTATCAGGGCGTCACCGGCGACCTGCGCCGGTTCTTCGCCGGAGACCCCGAGGCGGGCGCGTTCATGTCCGGCTTCTTCCCGGTGATGATGTTCGGCCTGCCTGCCGCGTGCCTGGCCATGTATCACGCCGCGAAACCGGAGCGGAAAAAGGCCGTGGGCGGCATGCTCATGTCGCTGGCCCTGACGGCGTTCCTGACCGGGGTGACCGAGCCCATCGAGTTCACTTTCATGTTCCTGGCCCCGGTGCTGTACGCCGTGCACACGGTGCTGACCGGCGCGGCCATGGTGATCATGAGCCTGCTGGACGTGAAGCTGGGCTTCGGCTTTTCGGCGGGGCTGTTCGACTATGTGCTGAACTTCAACCAGTCCACGCGGCCGCTGATGCTGATCCCGGTGGGGCTGGTCTATTTCGCGCTCTACTACGGCCTGTTCCGGCTGGTGATCCGCTGGATGGACCTGAAGACGCCGGGGCGCGAGGACGAACCGATGGCGGCGTCCGGCGCCGTGCAGACCACCACGTCCGGCGGACGCGGCGCGGCCTATCTGGCGGCGCTGGGCGGGGCGGCCAATGTGGAGAGCGTGGACGCCTGCACCACCCGCTTGCGGCTGATTCTGAACGACCAAAGCGCGGTGGATGAGGCCGGGCTGAAGGCGCTTGGCGCGCGCGGGCTGGTGAGGCCCTCGGACCGGGCGCTGCAGGTGGTGCTGGGCCCCATCGCTGATCAGGTGGCGGATGAGATCCGCGCGGCTCTGACCGCTGCGCCCGTTGCGGGCGCCGGGAACGCCGACGACTGGCTGGCGGCCTTGGGCGGACGGAGCAATGTCCTGTCGGTCGAGCGACGTGACGGCCGGGTGCTGCTGCGCCTGAAGGCCGTGTCCGGACTCGACGTCGCCGCGCTCAAGGCCTTGGGCGCGCGGGGGGTGGCGGTGACGACGGTCGGGGCGCACCTGATCCTGGGGCCGCGCGCCGAGGCCGTGGCCAGAGACCTCGCCGCCGCGTCCTGACCGGGGCCATCGCGCGCCGGCGTCACGGGATCACGGAGAACCGCCAGATCGTGTGGTGGCGATAGCGCTGGCCCGGATCGAGCCGCGCCGAGGGGAAACCCGGCTGGTTCGGCGCGTCCGGGAAATTCTGGGGTTCGAGACACAGGCCCTGGCCCTGGCCATAGGCGACGCCGTTGCGGCCGATCAACTCGCCGGTCAGGAAATTGCCGGAGTAAAACTGCAGCCCCGGCTCGGTGGTCAGCAGCTCCATCGCGCGGCCGGAGGCTGGATCGGTCACCCGCGCGGCGAAGGTCGGCGTGTCGGTCCGCCCCTCGTCGCGGACGAAATTGTGGTCATAGCCGCGGCCGATGCGGATCTGGGCGTCGTGCGCGTCCCGGACCCGGTCGCCGATGCGTCGCGCGGTTCGGAAGTCGAAGGGTGTGTCGTCCACGGGGCGGATTTCGCCCGTGGGAATCAGGCCCTCATCCACGGGCGTATAAGCCGAGGCGGCGAGAGTCAGATGGTGATCCATCACGTCGCGCCCGCCGTCCGCCCCGGCCAGGTTGAAATAGCCGTGGGGCGCCAGCGACACCACGGTGGGTGCATCGGTGACCGCTTCAAGGATCAGGTCCAGCTGGTCGGCCTCGGGGGCCAGCCGGTAGGTGGCGGTGATGGTGAGCTCGCCGGGAAAGCCCTGATCGCCGTCGGGGCTGACGTGGCGCAGCACCACCTGATGCGGGTCAGCCGACTCGATGCGCCAGACCACCTTGTCCAGCCCCCGGACCCCGCCGTGCAGGGCGTTGGAGCCTTCATTGGCGGTGATGCGGAAGCGGCGGCCGTCGAGGGTGAAGGCGGCGCCGCCGATGCGATTGGCGTAACGCCCGACGCAGGCGCCCATGAAGTGGGGCTGGCGCAGATAGGGCTCCAGCGTGTCGTGGCCCAACAGCACATGGCCGAGGCGGCCCTCGCGGTCCGGAACCTGAACCCCCTGCAGGGACGCGCCCAGGGTGATGACGTCCACCTGCATGCCGCCGGCGTTGCGCAGGGTGACGCGCTCGACGACCTCGCCGTCCGGGGTGACGCCGAACCGGGTCCTGTCCGCAGTGGGCATGGTCATCTCCTTGCGCCGGACGATAGCGCGCGCAGCCGGTTCAGCCAGCGGCTGTCGCCGGCGGCGCGCAGCACCAGGAACAGCAGGATCATCAGGCCGATGACGATCTTCGCCCACCAGCTGGTCAGCGAGCCCTCGAAGGTGATGTAGGTCAGGATCAGCCCCTGGATCATCACCCCGAAGAACGAGCCGATCATGCCGCCCGAGCCGCCGGTCAGAAGGGCCCCGCCGATGACCACCGCGGCGATGGCCTCAAGCTCCACGCCGACCCCGGACAGGGCGTAGCCGGCCCCCGTGTAGATGGAGAACACCACGCCCGCCAAGGCGGCCATGAAGCCGGAGAAGGCGTAGATCAATATGGTGACCCGGCCCACCGGGGCACCCATCAGCAGGGCGGCGCGCGCGTCGCCGCCGACGGCGTAGACCTGGGATCCGAAGCGGGTGCGGTGCAGGATCAGGCCCCCTAGCACGAAGGCGGCGATCATGATCACGGCGATCAGGGTCAGGCCGCCGCCGCCCGGCAGCGGCACGCTCCATGAGGCCATCTGCGCATAGAGCGGATGCTGCACCGGCACGGAGTCCTGCGACAGCACCAGCGCCGCGCCCCGCGCCAGGAACATGGCGGTCAGGGTGACGATGAAGGGCGGCGCCTCCAGATAGTGGATGGCCGCGCCGACCAGGGCGCCGAAGCCTGCGCCGAGGGTCAGGGCAACGGCGAAGGCGGCCAGCGGGTGCAGGCCCCAGTTGCCGATGGCGATGGCGATCAGCAGGGAGGAGAACGCCATCACCGCGCCCACCGACAGGTCGATCCCGCCGGCCACGATCACCATGGTCATACCCACGGCCAGGATGCCCAGATACGCGCTGTCGGTCAGCAGGTTGCCGGCCACGCGCGGGGTGGCCATGTAGGGAAACTGCAGGGCGAAGACGGCGTACATCAGCACGAACAGGCCGATGGTCACCATCGTCGGGGCGCGAAGACCGATCATGGGGCGATCTCCCGGCGAGAAGGGGTCAGGCGGCGCCACGCGCGCCCGCCCGCCGGCGACTGCAGCGCCAGGATGACGGCGATCAGCAGCGCCATGACGATCAGATTGTATTCCGCCGGCAGGCCCGAGCGCAGGATCGCCAGCTTCAGGCCCTGCAGGGTCCATACGCCCAGCAGGGCCAGCGACAGCCCCAGACGCCCGCCGTACAGGGACGCGCCGCCGATCACCGCCGCCAGAATGGCGTCCAGCTCCAGCCAGAGGCCGGCGTTGTTGGCGTCGGCCCCGCGAATGTCGCCGGCCACGATCAGCCCGGCCAGGGCGGCCATCAGGCCCGACACCATATAGACGCAGATCAGCACCATGCGGCTGTTGACGCCCGACAGGCGGCTGGCGGCGGGATTGACGCCGATGGCCTCGATGAACAGGCCCAGCGCCGTGCGGCGGGTCAGGACGATGAGAGCCATGGCGGCGGCCAAGGTGATCCAGACGGGAATGGGCAGGCCCAGCCAGGCGCCCCCGCCGATGGCCGCCAGTCCCGGATCGTTGAAGGTCAGGATGCGACCGTCGGTGATCAGCTGGGCGACGCCGCGCCCCGCCACCATCAGGATCAGGGTGGCCACGATGGGCTGGATGCCGATGACCGCCACCAGCACGCCGTTCCACAGGCCGCAGGCCAGCCCCGCGCCCAGGGCCGCGGCGACGGCGACTGGCCACGGCGCCCCGCTGTTGACCAGCACGGCCGCCACCGCGCCCGCAATGGCCATGACCGCGCCCACCGACAGGTCGATGCCCCGGGTGGCGATGACCATGCTCATGCCCAGCGCCAGCAGGGCCACCGGCGCGGCGCGGTTCAGCAGATTGATCGGGCTGCCGTACAGCCGCCCATCGGACCAGGTCAGCTCCAGAAAACCGGGCGCGATGACCATGTTCAGGCCCAGCACCAGCGCCAGGGCCGCCAGTTGCGGCCGGGCGGTCATCAGCCAGCGGGTGGTGTCCTTGAAGGCGCTCATGCGGCGTCCGTGTCCGCGATGGCGCCGAGGATGCGGTCAGGATCGATCTGGTCGTGGGACAGGACCCGGACCTGACGCCGGTCGCGCATGACCGAGACGGTCTGGGACAGGGCGGTGAGCTCCTCGATCTCGGAGGAGATCAGATAGACGGCCATGCCGTTGGCCCGCATCTCGTCCACCAGCTTGAGGATTTCGGCGTGGGCGCCGATGTCGACGCCTTGGGTGGGCTCATCCAGCAGGAACAGGACGGGCTCGGTGGCCAGCCAGCGGGCGATCAGGGCCTTCTGCTGGTTGCCCCCCGACAGCTGCTCGATGGGCTTCTCCGCATCCGGCGTGCGGATGTCGAGCAGGCGGATGAAGCGGTCGGCGATCTCGTTCTGGCGCGCGCGCGGGATGGGTTTCAGCCAACCCTGACGGGCCTGAAGCGCCAGGATCATGTTCTCGCGCACGCTGAGGGCGCCGACGATGCCGTCGGACTTGCGGTTCTCGGGCAGCATGGCGAATCGCCGCGCGAGGGCCTGACGCGGGGTGCTCATCCGCACCGCCTCGCCGTCGATCTCCAGCGCGCCCGCGTCCGCCGTCAGGGCGCCGAACATCAGCAGCGCGGTCTCGGTGCGGCCCGATCCCAGAAGGCCGGCGGCGCCCACCACCTGACCGGCGCGGAACTCCAGATCGAACGGCTCGACCACGCCTTTCAGGCCCAGCCCGTTCGCGCGGGCGACCACCGGGGCCTCCGGGTCTGGCGGCGGCGCGGTTCGGCGCGCGTCATCGAAGGCCCGGCCCAACAGCAGCTCCACCAGTTCGCGGCGCTCCAGCCCGGCGATGTCCCGCTCGCCCACCATGGCGCCGTTCCGCAGGACGGTGAGCCGGTCGGCGACCTCGAACACCTGATCCAGAAAGTGGGTGATGAAGATGATGCCGACGCCCTGTTCCGCCAGACCGCGCATGACGCGGAACAGAGCCTGCACCTCGGCCTTGTCCAGACTGGCCGTGGGCTCGTCGAGGATAAGCACCTTCGCCCCAAGATCTACAGCGCGGGCAATGGCGGTCAGCTGGCGCACGGCCAGGGAGAAGGCCGACAGGGGTCGCGACACGTCGATGTCCAGGCCGAAGGGCTTCAGCAACTCGGCGGCCTGCCGGTTCATCTCTCCGCGCCGCACAAGACCGAAGCGGGTCGGCTGGCGCCCGAAGAAGATGTTCTCAGCCACGCTGAGGTTGACCGCGCGGGCGCTTCCTGATGCACGGCCGCGATCCCCAGCCGCTCGCTTTCGGCCGGGGCGTGGGGATCGATCTCGCGGCCGTTCAGGAACAGGTCGCCCCCGTCACGGCGCAGGACCCCGGTGATGACCTTGATCAGGGTCGATTTGCCCGCGCCGTTCTCGCCCAGCAGGGCGTGGATCTCGCCGGGCCGAAGGGCGAAGTCCACGCCGTCCAAGGCGCGGACGCCGGGGAAGATCTTGTCCACGCCCCGCGCCTGCAGCAGGGCCGGGGCGTCGGTGGCGTGCGCCATGGATCAGTACCGGTCGCGGCGCTGTGCGTACTCAGCCTCGGCCGTGTCCGCCAGATAGAGCGGCGAGTCCGTGCGCACCCACTTCTCGGGGGCGGTTCCGTCGTCCAGATAAGCCTCCAGCAGGTCAAAGGCGGGGCCCGCCATGTTCGGGGTCAGCTCGACCGTGGCGTTGGCCTGACCCTCGGCCATGGCGCGGAAGATGTCGGGCACGCCGTCGATGGAGACGGTCAGGATGTCCTCGCCGGGGTTCAGGCCCGCCTCGGTCATGGCCTGGATGGCGCCGATCATCATGTCGTCGTTGTGAGCGTAGACCGCGCAGATGTTCGGGCCGCCCACCGAACGGATCAGGCTCTCCATCACCTCCTTGGCGCGGGAGCGGGTGAAATCGCCGGACTGGCTGCGCACGATGGTCAGGTTGGGGTTCCCGGCGACGATCTCGGCGAAACCTTCGCGTCGGTCATTGGCCACGCTGGCGCCCACGGTGCCCTGAAGCTCGATGACGCCGCACTGACGGTCGCCCACTTCTTCCGCCAGCCAGCGGGCCGCGACACGGCCCTCCTCGACGGCGTCAGAGGCGACGGCGGCCAGATAGAGATCCTCGTCCGCTGTCTCGATGCGGCGGTCCAGCAGGACCACGGGGATGTTGGCCTCACGCGCCTCGGCCAGGACGGCGTCCCAGCCGGTCTCCACCACCGGGGCCAGCAGGATGGCGTCCACGCCCTGGGCGATGAAGGTGCGGATGGCGCGGATCTGGTTCTCCTGACGCTGCTGGGCGTCGGACACGCGCAGGTCGATGCCGCGCGCCTCGGCCTGCTCGCGGGCCACGCGGGTCTCAGCCGCGCGCCAGCCGGACTCCGATCCGATCTGGGAGAAGCCGACCACCAGCTGGTCGCTGTCCTGGCCCTGACCGCATCCGGCGATGACGGCGCAGGCGAGGGCGGCGACGCCCAGTTTGAGCAGGGACTTCATGGCGTTCTCTCCTTAGCGCCGACTGAGCCGGTCGTTCGTCAGGAGCGCACCATCGAATACTCAGACATTTCCCGCAAGCCTCCCACTCGCGGTAAATGGATACGCCGTGTGGGCGCCTCAGAAATGAAAGGCCGGCGCGGCGACCCGCTCGCCCAGCATGAAGGCGTCCGCCACGTGGCTGAGCGGCGTCAAGTCCACATCACTGCGCCCGGCCGCGATCAGGTCGGCGAAGCGGTCATAGAGGGCCGCATATTCGCCCCCCAGCACGACGTGGTGGGCGGGGCCGGACTGCTGTTCGCCGTCGATGAACAGGTCCGCGCCGCCGTTGGTCAGGGTCAGGACCCCGCCGTCGGTCTCGACCCGGATGGACCAGGTCTGGTCGCCGGTCTGCAGGAAGTCGAACACGGCCGTCACCGGCGCTCCGTCCACGGTCTCGAAGGCCAGGTCCGCAAGGATGGGGGTCTGGCGGTTCTCGGGGAAATGCAGCCGCGCGGCTCTGAGCAGGAAGGCGACGGGCAGGATGCAGGTGACGATGGACAGAGCGTTGATGCCGGGATCGAACACGCCCAGGCCGCCGGGCGCGAAGATCCAGTCCTGTCCCGGATGCCAGACCCGGACGTCCTCGCGCCATTCGATGTGGACGCGCCGGATGGTCTTGTCGGCCAGCCACGCGCGGGCCGGCTCGACCCCGGCGGCGTGGCGCGAATGCCAGGTGGCGAACAGGGTCAGGCCCGCCTTTTCCGCCTGCTCCGCCAGGGCGCGCACCTCGGCCAGGGTGGCGCCGGGCGGCTTCTCGAGCATCAGGTGCCGCCCGGCCGACAGGGCCAGCCGGGCGTCGGTGAAGCGGGGCGCGGGGGGCGTGCACAGGGACACGGCCTGGATGTCGGGCACGACGTCCAGCAGGTCCGCCAGGCTGGTCCGGGTCGGGACGCCGTCGAGATCGCCTTTGCGGTCGGCGGCGCCGATCAGGTCGAAACGCGGGCTGGCGGCGATGGCGGGCAGATGCTGGCTGCGGGCGATGACGCCGACGCCCACGAGACCCAGCCGGATGGGATCGGCGCTCACAGCGAACGCACCGTCACGGACGCGGGCGCCTCGATGGCCAGCGGATTGCGCACGGGCGTCAGGAACGGGGCGGCCTCGACCTCGAACACATCGCCCGGCCGGGTCTCGATTCCGTCGCTGAACGACAGGGTGGCCGTGCCCATGAAGTGGACGTGCACATCGCCCGGCCGCCGGAACTGGGCGTATTTGAAGTGGTGATGCTCCAGGTTCGCCAGGCTGTGGCACATGTTGGCCTCGCCGCTGAGGAACGGCTTCTCCCACAGCACCGCGTTCCCGCGATGGATGCGCACCGTCCCGCGCACATCGGCAGGCGGCTCGCCCAGCAGAATCTCGGCCCCCAGCGAGCAGGCGCGCAGCTTGGAATGGGCCAGGTAGAGGTAGTTCCGGCGCTCGGTGACATGGTCCGAGAACTCATTGCCCAGGGCGAAGCCGAGCCGGAAGGGCGTTCCGTCCGGGCCGATGACATAGATGCCGGCCAGCTCCGGCTCCTCGCCGCCGTCCAGGGCGAAGGATGGGGAGGTCAGGGGCGCGCCGGGCGCGGCGATGACGCCGCCGTCCCCCTTGTAAAACCATTCCGGCTGGACGCCGATCTGGCCGGGCTCCGGCTTGCCGCCCTCCAGGCCCAGCCTGAACATCTTCATGGAGTCGGTCAGGGTCGCCGCATCCTTCAGGTCGCGGTGCATCTTGTCGCGCCTTCGGCGGAGCCCAGGTGGGTCAGGCCGGTTCCGGTGACCAGCAGGTGGGCCGGGTCGGGGTGGTCGATGGGGGCGCGGACCCGGCCCTCGGCCAGGGCGTCGCGCACGTCCACGGCCTCGCCCAAGCCGGCGGCCTCGACCGCCTCGCCCAGGCTGGAACCGGCCGCGATGGCCGCCCGGGCCAGATCATAGGTGGTGTCATGGCCGTTGACCCGGCGGGCCCGGCCGTCGTCGGTCATGGCGGCCAGCAGACGATCGCCTGCGGCGTCGTCCAGCTGCACGAGTCTGAGAGGCATGGGGGCTCCATTGTCCGGCCAGACATAACTCATACAAAATATGCCGGCGGAAAGGACCCGCTCCTGGCGAGAAATATTCCGGGATGCTGAAGCTCCCGCCTCAGGATCGCGGCAGAACGCCGTTTTCGATGAAGCGGCGATCGGCCCAGACCGAGTGGGTGCCGCTGGAGATCTTGTGTGGCAGGGCGATGCGGACCACCGGCCCGGCCTCGAAGTCCTTGCAGTCGATCAGCACGCACTCCGACGTCTGGGTGTTTTCGTCGATCAGGAAGCTGACCAGATAGCCGTCGTCCTCGTCCTTCGCGTCGATGCGCGGGACGAAGGGCGACTCGCTGGCGTAGACGCCTTCGGGCAGGTTGACCGCCCATGACTGGCCGGTCTCGAGGTCATGCTTGACGAAGCCGGTGAACAAGAACCAGCCGGGCTTTGTGGTGGTGCTGTAGGCGTAGCGGTAGGGCACGCCGGCATGGCGCTGGTTGAACGTGCCGAACTCCAGCAGCCGGTCATCCATGTGATGCTCGCGGGTTTCGCCGGTCTTCAGGTTGAAGCGCCAGCGGTGCAGCCGGGGACGGAAGCTGTGCTCATCCAGGAACGCCATCATGTGGCTCATGCCCGGGGGGTAGCCCTCCAGCGGCTCGGGGCAAGGGTTCTCCTGAAAGTAGCCGTCCAGAACGATCTCGTCGCCGTCCTCCCAGGCGTTCAGGAAGTGCAGCACATAGGTGGGGTCGGCCTCGAACCAGCGGATGTCCTCCGGCCGGCCATACCGGGGAATGATGCCGAAGCGCGACTTCAGCCCGTCGTGCATGCGCGAGGCGTGGACGCCCTTCTTCAGGAGATCCTGATCCCAGAACAGCGGGAAGTCGTTGAGGATCGAATAGTTGGTGGTGAACGCCATGTCGTGGGGCAGGCGCGGCCCGGGCAGATCGATGGGCACGTAGTGGACCAGCGTCCCGGTCCGGTCCACAACCCCGTAGTGCATGTAGGGCGCATGGACGCCGTAGTTGAAGAACAGCATCTCGCCGGTGGCCTCGTCCACCTTGGGATGGGCCGAGACCCCGTCCAGCGGACCCCATGGCGCCACGCCGGACTGCTCCAGGGTCTCCGGATCGAGGCGATAGGCCTCGCCGCACTGGTAGAAGGTGGACAGGATCTGTCCGGCGTGAACCACCACGTCGGTGCTGGAGGAATCCTTGATGCCGCCGTGGGCCCCGAACCCCGGACGCACGGATGTGCCCGGCGGGTCCATCAGCCCGCCCCACAGCGACCCTTCCGCCTCCTGTTCGGCCTGGAAGCAGCGAGTGCGCACGAAGCGGTTGCGATAGTCCGCCTTGCCGCCGCGAAAGCTGATGGTGTGGACCATGCCGTCCCCGTCGAAGGGTGATAGCGGCCCAGCGGCTGGTGAATCTGGTTCTCGGTGTTGCGCACATAGACGCCGTCGATGTCGTCCGGGATGCGGCCTTCCAGCACCGTCAGATCCGTGGCGTCCACCTCGGTGAGGATCGGCGTCCAGGCCCCGGTCAGATAGGGGTGGTTGGACGGCTTTAGCGACGATTTGATCGGCGGCAGTTGATGGACTGACATGGTGCGGCTCCTCGGGCGCGAACGCGACGTGCGAGGACCATAGGACTCGATGGTCTGCTTACGCAAGTAATGGGGTGAGGATAGCCGCCCGCTCCGGCGCGACAGATTGTTGCGCCCCCGCGCCCCTGTGTTAGCTTGGTTGCATAAGCAGACCAAAGAGAAGCAGGGAAACGTCCATGACCGCGCAGGCTGCCCAGTCCCCGACGACGGACGCCCCGCCCTTCCGCGATGCGGGGCTCATGGCGGTGGACCTTGAGGTGACCGGGCGTCCGGACGGCGCGCTGCTGGTGCGCTCCCGCATTCCTTTGGCCGAGCACGACTGGAACGTGCCGCGCGCCATCCTCGCAACGGCGCGGTCGCGTCCGGAGGCGCCCGCCATGGCGCGGCGCGAAGGCGGGACGGGGGATTGGCGTTTCACCACCTATGGCGAACTGGCCGACCAGATCGATGGCTTCGCCCAGTGGCTGCTGGATCGCAAGCTGCCGTCCGGCGCCGCGGTGATGATCATGGGCGCCAACTCGCCCGGTTTCGCGGCGGCGGCGCTGGGGGCCATGGCGGCAGGGGCCCCGGCCGCTCCGGTGAGCTTGCTGTACGCCATGCTGGGCGGCGATCTGGGACGGCTGCGCCATGTGATGGACCGCATCCGGCCCGCCGTTCTGGTCATCGAGGACGCCCGGCCCGTCGCCGCTGCCCTGGCGTCGCTGGATCTCGACGGCGTGACGGTGGTCACCGCGACCCCCGAGGTGGTGGACGCGCCCCATGTGGCGGATCTGGCCGAGGTCTTCGCCACGCCCGCGACCCCGGCGGTCGAAGCCAGTCTCGCGGCGCTCAAGCCCGACGACCACGCCAACTATCTGCTGACCTCCGGCTCCACCGGCCTGCCCAAGGTGGTGGCGGTATCCTACGCCAATCTGGCCGCCAATACGGCCCAGGGCGTGCAGGCGACGGGCGAGAGCCTGCGCTGGGACGGCCGCATCCTGAACTGGCTGCCGTGGCACCATACCGCCGGGGCCAGCGTCCTGCGCGCGACCCTGCTGGCGGGCGGCGTGTTCTATGTGGACGACGGCAAGCCGTTGCCGGGCCTGCTGGACATCTCCCTGCGGAATCTCAAGGAAATCCCGGTCGAGTATTACGCCAATGTGCCGCTGGGGTTCGCCCTGCTGGCCGACGCGCTGGAGGCGGATGCTGATCTGCGCCGCACCTTCTTCTCGGAGCTGCGTCTGATGCTGTTCGGCGGGGCGGCCCTGGCCCAGCCCGTCTACGACCGCATCCAGAAGATGGCGGTCGCGGAGACCGGCAAGCGCATCATGATGACCTCGGCCTATGGCTCCACCGAGACCACGGCCGGGTTCCTGGCGGGCTATGCCTATACCGACAAGGTCGGGCTGGGCCTGCCCCTGCCGGGGGTGACCCTCAAGCTGGTGCCGCACGACGACAGCCGCTGGGAGGTTCGGGTCAAGGGCCCCAACGTCACCCGCGGCTATCTGGACGACCCGGAGCGCAGCGCCCAGGCTTTCGACGACGAGGGCTTCTACTGCATGGGCGATCTGGCCACCTTCATCACCCCGGGCGAGGTGAGCGGCGGCCTGGCCTTCGCCGGGCGGCTGGCGGAAGAGTTCAAGCTGTCCACCGGGACCTGGGTCTATGGCGGCCCCGCGCGCGAAGCGGTGCTGACCGCCCTGTCGCCGCTGATCACCGAACTGGTGCTGTGCGATGAGAACCGGCCGTATCTGGGCATTCTCGCCTGGCCCTCGGTGGAGGGCGTCAAACGCGAGCTGGGGCTGGAGATCGGCGAGGCGATCACCTCCGGGCGGCTGGGCGAGGCTGTGCGCGAGCGGCTGGCGGCGCACAATGCGGCACACCCCATGGCCTCCATGCGCATCGAGCGGGCCGTGATCCTGACCGCGCCGCCGAACCCCAACGCCCACGAGGTGTCGGACAAGGGCAGCATCAACCGGCGCGGGGTGATCGACAACCGCAGCCAGGACGTGGCGCGCCTCTACGCCGACCAGCCCGATGCGGGCGTCATCGTCGTTGCGAAAGGAGATTGATCCGATGGTCTATATTCTCGGCGGCTGGCAGTCGGACTTCAAGCGCAACTGGGTCCGCGAGGGCATGGAGATCGCCGACGGGTTCGCCGAAACCCTGACCGGCGGGCTGGAGGCGACGGAACTGGAGCCCGGCGACATCGACGTGGGCCATGTGGGCAATTTCGTCGGCGACCTGTTCGCGGGCCAAGGCATGCTGGGCGGCTTCTTCGCCCTGTCAGACCAGCGGTTCGACGGCATGCCGGCCTCGCGCCACGAGGGGGCCTGCGCCTCGGGCTCGCTGGCCATCCTGGCGGCCATGGCGGACATCGAGTCCGGCCGCTACGGAACCGCCGCCGTGCTGGGGCTGGAGCTGATGCGCAATGTTCCGGGCCAGACGGCGGCCGAGCATCTGGGTGCCGCGGCCTGGGCGGGCCACGAGTATCAGGATGCGCGCTATGTCTGGCCGCGCGCCTTTTCTGACCTGACCGAGGAATACGACCGCCGCTACGGCATCAACGAGGCGCACCTGCGACGCATCGCCCAGATCAATTTCGCCAACGCCCGGCTGAATCCCAACGCCCAGACCCGGGAGTATGTCTTCCCCGACGCGGCCTTCGCCAATGACGACGAGGCCAATCCGGTGATCGAGGGGCGGGTGCGCAAGACTGACTGCGGTCAGGTGACCGACGGCGGCGCCATGGTGGTTCTGGCCTCGGCCGAGCGGGCGGCGGACTACGCACGCCGCCGCGGGATCGCGCTGGAGTCCCTGCCGCGCATCAAGGGCTGGGGCCATCGCAACGCGCCCATCAGCTACGCCCGCAAGATCGCCGCCAGCGCCGATGAGGCTTACGTCTTCCCGCAGGTGAAGCGCGCCATCGACGAGGCCCGCGCACGGGCCGGAATGTCATTGGACTCCATCGATGCGGTGGAGACCCACGACTGTTTCTCCATGACCGAATACATGGCCATCGACCATCTGGGCCTGACCGCGCCGGGCGAGGCGTGGAAGGCCATTGAGGCGGGGGATATCGAGATCGGCGGGCGGCTGCCCATCAACCCCTCCGGCGGCCTGATAGGCTGCGGCCACCCGGTGGGCGCGACGGGCGTGCGCATGGCCCTGGACGCGTTCAAGCAGACGACGGGGACGGCGGGGGCCTATCAGGTTGAGGGCGCCAGCACCGTCCAGACCCTGAACATCGGCGGGTCGACCACCACCACCGTCAGCCTTGTGATCGGCGTCTAGTTCTCGCGCCTTCGGATCGAGACGGCGGCGGTGCCGTGGGCCACCGCGCGGCCGTCGGGCAAGGACACCGTCACCTCGGTCACCACCTTGCGCGGGTCGGCATAGGCGGCGCGCGCCTCGGCGATCAGATGATCCGCCTCGATGGGAGCCGCGTTCAGGAAGCGCAGACTTAGATCAGTCGACAGCAGGTGCTCCCCCGGCTTCAGCAGGGTCATGGCCACCCCGCCCCCGGCGATGTCCACCAGCGCCGCCGTCACCCCGCCGTGGACCAGTCCGACGAAATTGGCGTGACCGGGATCCAGATCGCAGCGGATCACCATGCGGCCCCGCTCCACCTGGACCGGCCAGGCGCGCAGCCGCTCGGCGAAGCCCCCCGCGAAACGCGCCTCGGCCCAGCGCCGCGCCAGCTCGAGCCCGTCGGCGGCCGGGTCCAGCTGGAAGCGCGAGGCGAGGGACGGGGACGGCTCGCTCACGCCGCCGCCGCCCGGCTGTTCAGTCGGATGAAGCGGTCGGCCGCCGCGCGGTATTCGCGCTCCAGCCGCGCCACCACCTCGGCGGTGGACTCCACAGCTCGATGCGGCCCACGCCCTGGCCGGCGGCCCAGATGTCCTTCCAGCGTTTGGTGCTCTGGCCGCCGGAATAGTCGCGCTGGATGGCGCCGCCCATGGCGTCGGGGTCGAGGCCCGCGGCCTTGAGGCTGGGCTTGAGCCAGGAGGCGTCGGTGCCGGTGACGGCGGGCGAGACGATCAGGTCGTCGGCGTCGCAGTCCACCACCATCTGCTTGTAGGCGTCCTGGGCCAGGCTCTCGCGCGTGGCCAGGAACCGGGTGCCCATGTAGACCATGTCCGCCCCCGCCGCGATGGCGCCCGCCACCCCCGCGCCGTCGGCGATGCCGCCGCCGATGGTCAGATAGCCGTCGAAGAACTCGCGCACCGCCGAGACGAAGGCGAAGGGCGACAGGTGGCCGGTGTGCCCGCCCGCCCCCGCGCTGATGCAGGCCAGACCATCCACGCCCGCCTCGGCGGCCTTTCGGGCCAGCTTCATGTTGACCACGTCGGCGAAGACCATGCCGCCGTAGCCCTTGACCGTCTCCATCACCGGCTTGGGCGACCCCAGGGCGGTGATGACGATGGGCGGCTTGTAGCGCGCCACCATGGCCAGGTCGTCGGCCAGCCTGGGGTTGGTGGAGTGGGTGATCAGATTGGCGATCCACGGCCCGTCGCCGGGCTTAAGCGCGCTTGTGATCTGGTCCATCCAGCGGTCCAGATCCTCGGCGTCCGACAGTTGGGCGTCGGGAACGCGCCGCCGATCCCCGCCTTGCAGGCGGCGATGACCAGCTCCGGCCCGGAGACCAGGAACATGGGCGCGGCGATGACGGGCAGCCGCATGGACTGGGGGAAGGCGGAACTCATGCTTGAGCTGTTTCTCCAAGACGGTCGCGCAGATCCCGTTTGAGGACCTTGCCGACCGGGTTGCGCGGCAGGGCGTCGATGATCTCCAGCCGCTCGATCTGTTTGTAGACGGCCACCTGTTTCTCTTCAGTCAGATAGCGGTTGATCCCGGCCATGTCGGCGCTCTGGTCGGGGCGGAACACCACGAAGGCGCACAGGCGCTCGCCCAGCCGCTCGTCGGGCGCGCCCACAACGGCGGCCTCGGCGATGGCGGGGTGGCCCATCAGGTGGCCCTCGATCTCCTCGGACGAGATGTTCATGCCGCCGCGGATGATGATGTCCTTCAGCCGGCCCACGAAGCGGATGAAGCGGTTGTCCTCGCCCGCCAGCTCGAACAGGTCGCCGGAGCGGAACCAGCCGTCGGCGTCGAACGCCCGCTCATTGACCTCCGGCGCGCGCCAGTAGCCCGAGAACACCGTCGCCCCCTTCATGCGCAGCTCGCCGGGACGGCCGGGTTCGCGGATCTCCTCCTCGGTCTCGGGGTCCACCAGACGGGTGGAGATGCGGTCGTGCAGCATGGCTTTCCAGCGCAGGCCCTCGCCGAAGCGCGGGAACAGCACGGCCCGCTCCGCCGGGTCGGGCACGTCCTGCCAGGCGCTGGGGAACGAACAGCCCTCGTTGGAGCCGAAATAGTTGACGATCTGGACGCCGTATTTCTCGTGGAAGGTCTTGACCATCCACGGCGACAGGGGCGCCGAGCCGGAGCCGATGGCCTTCAGCCGCTTGAAGTCGATGCCCGCCAGCAGGGCCTCGTTCTGCAGCAGCAGGTTCAGCACGGCGGGCGGGGCGACGGTGTAGTCGATGGTCTCGTCGCGCATCTGCTTCAGCAGCACCTGCAGGTCGAACGGGTGGTGCTGGATCAGCACCCCTCCGGTCAGCAGCCAGCTGACGAAGCCGGTGGAGATTCCCGCCATGTTGACCATGGGAAACGGATTCAGGATGCGCGCGCCATGGCCCAGGTCGGCGGCGTCCACCACCCCCGCGCCCATGATGATCCACTCGTTGTGGCTGCGCGGCACCCCCTTGGGCTGGGCCTCGGTGCCGGAGGTCCAGCAGATGGTGAAGACGTCGTCGGCGCTGATCTTCGCCGTCTTCATGGCGTCGCGGGCGGCCTTCATCTGTTTCGGCGTCACCGCGTCCAGCAGCGGCTCCAGATCGATGGCGCCGGCGGGGCAGGTCTCGCCCATGACGAACACATGCTTCAGGGCGGGCGAGCGGCCGGCCACGGTCATCAGCATGTCGCCGTGAGCGTGCTTGCCGATGCGGTCGGTGGTCAGGGCGGCCACGGCGTCGGTCTTGCCGACGATGTAGCCCAACTCGCTCTCGCGGTATTGCACCGGGGCGGGCGAGACGATGATCCCCAGCCGCGCCGCCGCCAGATAGGTCAGGCTCAGGTCATTGATGTTGGGCAGCTGGACGACCAGCACGTCGTCCTTCTTCAGGCCGTGGGCATGGAACACCGCCGCCAGCCGGTCGACCGACGCGTCCGCCTCGGCCCAGGTCAGGCGCTCCGGCTGGCCGCCCATGATGTCGGCGGCGTTGAACGGATCGATCAGGGCCTCGGCATCGGGATGAGCCTTCAGATGGCGGCGGAACAGGTCGTCCAGGGTGTCGTCACCCCACCAGCCTTTGCGCGGTAGTCGCGTATGCGATCCTGCGGCACGACGATCATGGCGTTTTCCTCCGTCTCTCGTTTTGTCTCCCGGTCATTGAGGCGCCGGGTAGATCAGGGTTCTCACATCCCCGCGCACCACCTTGCCCACCGGATTGCGGGGCAGGGCGGCCAGCGGATGCAGCGTCTTGGGGGTGCGCACCGGGCCGATGGTCCGGCGCACATGGTCGATGAGGGCGGCCTCGTCGGCAAGGGCGGGATCGTAGGCCACGGCGGCCTCCAGCCGTTCGCCCCACACCGGGTCCTCCACGCCGAAGGCGCAGGCCTCGCGCACCGCCGGATGGGCGCCCAGGGCCGCCTCCACCTCGGCGGGATAGATGTTGTACCCGCCCGAGATGATCATCTCGCGCGACCGGCCGAGAATGGTCAGCAGGCCGTCGGCTTCCAGCCGTCCCAGATCGCCGGTCCTGAGCCAGCCGTCCTGGCGGGCCTCGTCCGTGGCGTCTGGATCGTCCAGATAGGCGGTGTCGGCCAGATCGCCGCCCACCAGGATCTCGCCCTCGCCCTGGTCCGCCACATCGCCCCCGGCGGTCAGCACGCGGACGGGCGTGTCGGGGAAGGGATAGCCTGCGGCGCCGCGCAGCTCCGGCCGCGCCACCTGTTCAGGCGTCAGGGCGGCGATGGTCATGGGCGCCTCGGTCTGACCGAACAGGGCGCCCAGCACCGGGCCGAAGCGCGCGACCGCCTGTTCGATGCGGGCAGGCGGCATGGGGGCGGCGGACCAGGTCAGGTGGCGCAGGGCCGTGAAGTCCCCCGGCCCGAAAGCGGCCTCCTCCATCAGCAGATAGATCAGGGTCGGCGGCATGAAGGCCACGGTGACCCGGTGCTTCAGTTCGTCCAGCATGGCCGCCCGGTCCGGCTGGGCCATCAGCACATGGGCCCCGCCCACCGCCAGCACCGGCAGCACATAGTGGGACGAGCCGTGGGTCAGGGGCGCGACCGCCAGATTCACATCGTCGGCGGTGAAGCCGTAATAGGCCTGCATGGACCGCAGGGCCGCCATGGCGCTGCGCCGGCTCTGCACCACGCCCTTGGGCTTGCCGGTCGAGCCGCCCGTGAACTTGATAGCGAAGACGCCGTCCGGGTCGTGGTCGATGGCGGGTGGCGAGCCGGGCTCGACCGCGTCGACCCAGTTTTCCAGCTCCAGACGGCGGGCGCAGGGCGCGATCTGCTCCCGCGAGGGCTGATCGACGAACAGCATGTCCAGCTCGGCGCGGCGCTGGAGGTCCGCGTTCAGGCCGGGGCCGTTGCGGGGGTTCAGCGGAACCCAGACGGCGCCCGCGCGCAGGATGGCCAGATAGGCGACCACATGACGCCAGCTGTTGGCCGCGCACAGACCGATGCGGCGGCCCCGGTCCAGCCCCCGGCGGTGGAGGTCGGCAGCCAGGGCGTCCACTCGCGCGATGAGCTCGCCATGGGTGACGATCCGGTCGCCGTCGATCAGGGCAGGGCGGTCGGCCCGCGCGCGCCAGCCGTCATAGATCACGCCGACCGGGTTCATGCGGCGCGCTCCAGAACAGTGACCACGGTGGCCGCCTCCTCGACGCCCAGAAAGCCGCCGCCGTTCTCGGCCGCGGCCATGCGCGCGCCCTCGATCTGGGCCGCCCCGGCCTCGCCCCGCAGCTGGCGGGTCAGGTCGTGCAGCTGGATGATGCCCGTGGCGCCCACCGGATGGCCCTTGGCCACCAGACCGCCCGAGGCGTTGACCGGGGTGCGGCCGCCCAGGGCGAAGTCCCCCCGCCGCAGCCGCTCGCCCGCGGTCCCCGGCCGGGCCAGACCCAGGTTCTCGATCTGCTGGATTTCGGCGTAGCTGGTGGCGTCGTGGACCTCCACCGCGTCGATGTCGTCCGGTCCGACGCCGGCCTGCTCCCAGGCCGCCAGCGCCGCGCGACGGCCGATGTGGTTGTCCATGTCCGCCGCCTCGCGCGCCGAGGCGCTGACGAGGGCGCAGCCTCGCACCCGCACGGCCCGCGCGGCGGCGCCGAGCCGCTTCAGCCCGGCCCTGTTGCACACCACCATGGCCGCCGCCCCGTCGCTGACGGGCGCGCACATGGCGCGGGTGAAGGGGAAGACAATAGGCTTGTCGGCCAGCACCTGCTCCGCGGTCATGGGGGTGCGGTATTGGGCCAGCGGGTTCAGGGCGCCCGCCGCGTGGTTCTTGGCCGCCGCATGGGCGAAGTCGGCCTGGGTCGTGCCGTGCCGGGCCATGTGGGCGCGAGCCTGGGCGGCGTACAGATCCATGAACAGGCTGCGGCCCTCGCCCGGCTCCTCGCCGCCCATCTCGCGGATGTAGGCCAGCACGCCGTCGCGGTCGTGGATGTCTGTCCCGCCCGCAAAGGCCGCAGCCACCCGCTCCGGGCGGTCGGGCCAGACCATCTTCTCGGCCCCTGCGACCAGGGCGATGTCGCCGGCGCCCGACCGCAGCCACTGCATGGCCAGCCACAGGGCGGTGGAGCCCGAGGCGCAGGCGTTTTCAACGTTGATCACCGGGATGCCGGTCAGGCCCAGCGGACGCAGGGCGATCTGGCCGCGCACGGTGTTCTGGCCCTCCAGCATGGGCTGGCGCGTATTGGCGAACCAGGCGGCCTGGATGTGGGCGGTTTCCGCGCCCGCGTCGGTCAGGGCGGCCTGCACCGCCTTGGCGGTCAGTGATTTGACGCTCTGATCCAGCCGCTTGCCCAGCGCCGTCATGCCGACCCCGGCGATGAAGACATCCGCTGTCATGCCGCCGCCGGGCGACGCCGCTGGACGATGCGGAAGCGGGAGGCGACGAAGGCGAGGTCGGCCAGACAGGCGTTGCCCGCCGGGTTCAGCCCCGAGACATGATAGTCGCTGTAGGCGGCTGCGAAATTGATCCACATGGCGCCGGTCAGATTGACGGTCAGATTGGCGCCCGCCTGCTCGTACAGCGGCGTCGCGCGGTCGATGAAGGCCTCGTCGGTGGAGTACAGATAGGACGAGATCGAGCCATGTTCGCGGGCCAGCCGGGTCGCCTCGGCCACCGCCGCATCGCCGTCCATGCGCACGACGAACAGCACCGGCCGAAATGTTCCTCGGCGTAGAGGGCGGGGTCTGACCCGTCGACCGCGACCACCAGCGGCGTCAGGGTGCGCGCCTCGGGGAACTGCGGGTGGACGTAGGGCGCGGCCTCGCGCAGCACGCGGGCCTTCGGATGCTGGTCGAGGGCGGCGCGCACATCAGCCACGGCCTTCAGGCTGACCGCGCCCTGGATGGCACCCATGATCCCTGCGGCCAGCGCCGGATCGCCGGCGATGGCGTCGATCTGCTCCACCAGCGCCTGCCCGAAGGCGTCGGCGAGATCCGGGCGCACATAGATCACCTGCGGGCTGGTGCACATCTGGGCCGAGAACAGGCACGAGGCGCGGGCGATGGCGCGGGCGGCGGCGTCCATGTCCCCGGCGGACTCCACCACCACGGTGTTGACCCCCGCTGTCTCGGTGAACAGCAGCTTGCCGGTCACCGTGCGCTCCAGATGGCCGCCGTAGCGGGGGCTGCCGGTGAAATCGACGATCTGCACCGCCGGGTGGTCCACCAGATGCTGGGCCACGGGCGCCTCAAGCGTGTCCACGGCCAGGGTGACGAGGTTGGGATCAAAGCCGTGGTCCGCCAGCACCCGGCGGCATTCGCGCACCACGATGGCCATGGGCAGCACGGCGATGGGGTGCGGCTTGACGATCACCGGGTTGCCCGTTGCGAGGCTGGCGAACATGGCCGGATAGGCGTTCCAGGTGGGGAAACTGGCGCAACAGATGACCAGACCGACGCCGCGCGGGACGATGGAATAGGTCTTGTCCAGAACCACCCGCTCGCCCGCGAAGTCGCGCTCGTAGCGGCCGTTCGGCGCCACGTCGCGCATGGCCTTGACCGCATAGGCCAGGGCCTCGATGCCCCGGTCCAGCGCATTGGGCCCCGAGCCGCTGAAGGCCTGGGTGTAGCTTTGCCCCGCTACGTGCATGACGCCGTGGGCCATCTCGAAATTGACGTCGTAGAGCCGCACCGCCATCTCGACGCATAGCGCCGCGCGCAGGTCGGGCGAGACGGCGGCCCAGTCCGGCATGGCGGCCTGCGCCGCCGCGATCAGGGCCTCTGGCGTGCTGACCGGATAGGTGACGCCCAACGGCTGCTGCGTATAGGGTGAGACCTCGGCCCCGACCCACTCGGTGACGCCCGGCAGATCCAGCGCGAACCGCTGGCCCAGCTGCGCCTCGAAGGCGGCCTTTCCGGCCACCGGCTTGTCCGGGCCGTGGATCTTCGTCGAGGGCGAGTCCTTGAACGGCGACCAGGCGCGGCGGGTGCGGATGGCGTCCAGCGCGCTTTCGATCAGGTCCGCGTGACGGGCCACGACGGCGTCGCGGGGCGCGGGCGAGCGGGCGTCCATCAGCGGCCTCCCATGCGCTCGACGATCATGG
Source organism: Brevundimonas abyssalis TAR-001 (assembly GCF_000466985.1). Taxonomy (GTDB): domain Bacteria; phylum Pseudomonadota; class Alphaproteobacteria; order Caulobacterales; family Caulobacteraceae; genus Brevundimonas; species Brevundimonas abyssalis. The sequence goes on along the minus strand of NZ_BATC01000011.1, from coordinate 30,414 downwards.
CCGAGCCGACTCCTTGCGCGCCCGCCGCGACCACCAGGCCATAGCGGCCCTCGCACGCGTCCAGCGCGTCCAGCAGCGACGACAGCAGGATGGCGCCCGTGGCCCCCATGGGGTGCCCCTTGGCCAGGTGGCCGCCGCCTACATTGACCTTGTCCGGATCCACGTCCCGCTCACGCAGGAAGGTGACGATGGTGACGGCGAAGGCCTCCATGAACTCGATGCGGTCCATGTCGGACAGGGTCAGGCCCGCCCGCTCCAGCACCCGGTCCATGGCGGTGAAGCCTGCGGTCAGGGAGGCGGCCGGATCGCCGCCGACCTCCACATGGGCCACGATGCGCGCCCGGGCGCCTCGGTCTCGGACGAGACCAGCGTCAGCCCGGCGCCGTCGGCCATGGGCGGGGCGTGGGCCACGGTGTGTCGATGATCGATGGCCCGGCCTTCCAGGGCGTCCGCATAGGGCGCGGCCATCTCGGCGAAGGCGGCGGGCAGCTTGCCCAGTTTCTCCAGCGTCGTCGGCCGGGCGCATTCGTCGCTGTTCAGCCCGTTCAGCGCGATGCGCGAGGCGACCAGCGGGCCGCCTTCGGCGTCGACCGTGCGGGACTGGGAGACCAGCGCCGCCTGATCCATCTCGGCTCGGGACACGCCCGCATCCTCGGCCAGCCGGTCGGCGGCGACGGCCACCGGCAGATAGCGGGTGCGGGCCGGGAAGGACGCGTCGGCGTAATAGTCGGCGCGGTCGCCCATGAACGGCACGCGCGACATCATCTCGACCCCGCCCGCCAGCACCGAGCGGGCGCGGCCGGTCTGGACCATGTCGGCGGCCTGTCCGATGGCGGTCAGACCCGACACGCAATAGTTGTTGATGCTCCACGCCGCCGTTTCGTCCGGCAGGCCGGCGTGCAGCTTGGACACCAGCGCCACATTGGCGCCCTGGGCGCCAACCTGTCCGACACAGCCGACGATCAGCGCCTCGGCTCCGCGGGCGTCATGGCCGCGGGTCTCGATGGCGTCGATCAGTCCGCCGATCAGTTCGTGGGGCTTCAGCGCCGCCAGCCCGCCGTCGGGGCGGGCCCTGGCGCGGGGCGTGCGGACGGCGTCGTGGATGTAGGCGTTCATCAATCAGGCGGCCTTCAGCTGGTCGCCGCGCGCCAGGTGCCATGGAAGCCCGCGGGCACACGCACCGGCAGGATGACCCGCGCCACCGGCCCGGCCTCCATGTTCTGCGCATCGATCACCTGCACCTCGGACTTGCCGGTCTCGGCGTCGGTCACGAAGGCGATGACATAGCCGTCGTCCTCGGCCGTCGCGCCGACGCGCGGGGCGAAGGCGGGCTCGGAGCCGAACTGCGACGGCTGGTAGTCCCAGGTCCGCGCGGCGCCGGTCTCGAGGTCGTACTTGATGAGGCCCTTGAAGCTCTGCAGCTCCCTGGGCGCCATGGCCACGTGATAGGACCACTTCGTGGGCCGCGAGGCATAGTCCAGATTGACCACCGGGAACTCGCCGATGCGGTCGTCCAGCTGGCGCTTCTTCACCTCGCCGGTCTTCATGTTCATGCGCCATTCCACCGGCACGGCGTGCAGGGCCAGCACGTTCACCATGGCGGCGTAGGGGCCGTACTCCGGGTTCGGCGGGAAGCCGTTGGGCGTCATCATGCAGGCGGTCATGACCACCTCGTCGCCGTCCTCCCAGGCGTTCACCACGTGATAGATGTAGCAGCTGTCGGTCTCGAACCAGCGGACCTGATCCCCCGAGCCGTTGCGCGGGACCACGCCGAAGCGGGCCGGCTGGTCGGCGAAATGGATGTTCCAGGTGCTGCGCTTCAGCCCGCCGTCGGTGAACACCACCGGCAGGTCGTGCAGGATGACGTAGTTCTCGGTCAGACCCATGTCGTGGGGCAGGCGCGGTCCCGGCAGCTCGACGCGGGCGAAATGGGTCAGCTCATTGGTCGGGCTGACCACGCCGAAGGTCATCCAGGGTTCGTAGAGCGAATAGTCGAAGAACACGAACTCGCCGGTCTTCGGATCCACCTTGGAGTGGGCGGAGACGTGGCGCGACAGGGCTCCGCCGAAGGTCTCGGTCCCGATGGTCTCCAGGGTCCGCGCGTCGATGCGCACCGGATGGCCCGAGATGTACCACAGCGCCATCAGCGACCCGTTGTGCAGCACCAGATCGGTGTTGGCCGTGTCCTTGTAGACCTTGTCGCCGCGCGTGGACGACGGATCGGCGCGGGTGGAGGGCTCCATCACCCCGCCCGCGCCGCAGCCGCCGTTGAGGTCCGCCACATGGTCCGCCGAGCGGACGTAGCGGTTGCGGTACTCGGCCTTGCCGTTCTCGAACCAGACGGCGTGGACCATGCCGTCGCCGTCGAACCAGTGGTGCATGCCCTGGGGCGCCTGGGCGGGATTCGGCCCGTTTCGATAGAAGGCGCCGTGCAGATCCTGCGGGATTTCCCCGATCACAGGCAGGTCGATGGCCGTGGTCTCACGTGAGACCGGCTCATAGGCGCCCTGGATATAGGGGTTGAGCGTATTCAGCGGGCTCAGCGGCCCGGTTTCGATACGGCGTGCGGCGGCGGCGTCGTCGGCCATGGCAATTGCCTCCAGAAACTTTTCAGAACAGACCTTCGGACATTTGGTCGCTTAACGCAAGCGTTGGCGTCACGCCTCGACCCCGCCGCGAATTGGAGTAGAGGGAGATATGCAGACCAGTGAAGAGCGTGCGGACGAGCCGGACATGCGGGCCCTGATCATGGGCAATCCGGTGGCGCGGGCCTTCGCCATCACCGGCGACGCCTGGACCCAATTGATCCTGCGCGAGGCGTTCTACGGCGTGCGCCGCTTCAGCGCCTGGCGCGATCAGCTCGGCGCGCCGCGCAGCGTTCTGGCTGACCGCCTGCAACGCCTGACGGCCGCCGGAATGCTCGAAACCCGGCCTGTGGCCGAAGGCGGGGCGAGGCTGGAGTACCGCCTCACCGCCATGGGGCTGGACATGTTCGGCGTGGCGGTCATGCAGGGACAGTGGGAACGGAAATGGGCCCGCTCGCCGCTGCAGGAGCGCTATGCCTTGCGCTTCTATGACCGCCAGACCGGAGACCGGCTCGAGCCGGTGGTGCTGGGCTATGAGCATGGGACCCCGGCGGGGATCGACAATGTGGTCTGGGCGGTCACGGCGCCCATGACGCCGATCGCCCCGCCGACCTCGCGCAGACGCCGCTCGCAGCCCATCGAGACGGACCGGCCCATCATCGACCGCTCCACCGACATCATGGGCGACTATTGGAGCTGGGCCGTGCTGTCGGCGGCCTATTTCCGTCTGCGTCGCTTTGACGAGATTCACGCCGCCCTGGGCGTCGCCACCAATATTCTGGCGGACCGGCTGTCGCGTCTGGTGCTGCACGGGGTGCTGGAGCGCAAACCCTATCAGGACGCGCCCGTGCGTTACGAATACCGCCTGACCGAGGCCGGGCGCGACATGTACCCCATCGTTCTGGCCATGCACGGCTGGAGCGAGCGCTGGCTGTATCCGGATGAAAGCCCGCCCCTGCGGCTCAAGAGCAGGACGACGGGGGAGATTCTTTCGCCGGTGGTCTGCGACCGGTCGACGGGCCGGGCCATCGACCCGCGTCGGGTGCGCTGGGAAGTCGAGCGTGAAGCCGCGCCTAAGGGCGGCGCCCCCTGACGCGAAAAGGCCGCCGCCGCGGGGATGCGGCGACGGCCTGGTTTCAGTCTCGATGTGACCTCAGAACGTACGGCTCAAGGCGATGCCGAACGAGCGCGGCGGCCCGAACACGCTGAAGCCGACGCCCACGTTCTTGATGACGTGGTTGCGGTACTCCTCGTCGGTCAGGTTTTTGCCGTAGACCGACACCTTGAAGCCGTTGTCCGTCTCCCAGGACGCGAAGGCGCTCAGCAGGCCGTAGGAGGGGATCAGCACCTCGGGGTTGTTGGACGGGTCAAAGAAGTAGTCGTCCGTCCATTGGTAATCGATGCGCGTGGCCAGGGTGCCTTGCCCCACACGCCATTCACCGTCGGCGTAGAGGGTGTACTGGCTCTCCGGAGAACGCGGCAGGATGTTGCCCTCATAGGGCAGCGTGCCGCCCGCCGAGATCGCGTCCGAGGTGAACTGGGCGTCCAGGCTGGTGTACGATCCTCCGATGGTGATGGCGGAGGTGACGGCCAGGGCCGTCTCGATCTCGAAGCCCTCAACCTCGGCCTGGGCGTTGGAGGCGACCAGGTTCAGTCCGGCCAGCTCATTGACCTGCAGGTCGGTGTAGTCCAGCCGGAACGCCGCCGCATTGAAGCGCAGCCGTCCGTCAAACACCGTGGTCTTGGCGCCGATCTCGTAGTTGTCCAGCAGTTCCGAGCTCAGCGGCTGCACAGCCTGGGCGCCGGTCTGGGCCGCGCTGATATAGGCGCCGGCCTTGTAGCCCCGGTCGTAGCTCGCATAGAAGCGCACGTCCGGCAGGGGCTCCACCGACAGGGCGACCCGCCAGGTGGGCTCCTCGAAGGTGGTGCTGGCGCTGACGTCATAGGGTGATCCCGTCGGTCCCAGGGGGATGCCCGGCGGCCCGTTCAGACCAAGGTCGTTGTCGATAGCCACCTGATGGACTTCGCGCTCGTCGTGGGTCCAGCGGGCGCCCAGGGTCAGCTCCCAGATGCTCGCGAAGGGGATCGCCGCCTGACCGAACACCGCATAGCTGGTGTTGGTGGCATCCTGGAAGAAGGTGGTGTCGCCGCCGAAAATGGGCGGGGCGATGGGCAGGGCGGTCTCCACAATGAAGCGCTCGGTGCGGACCACGTTCTCACGGAAGAGATAGACGCCCGCCACCCAGTTGATGTTGGAATCCGCCGCCGAAACGAAGCGGAACTCCTGGCTGAACTGGTCGGCCTGTTCTTCGGCTCGATTGTCCACCCGCAGGGGGAAGGCCGGATAGGTCAGGCCGCCCAGATTGTCGCGCCAGTCGTAGTCGTTGTCGCGATAGGAGGTCAGGGATACGAAGCCGAAATTGTCGCCCTGCCATTCCGCCCGGCCGGTGATGCCCCAGTTGGTGCGGTTCTGATAGGTGGCGTCCGGGTTCAGGGTCTCGCGGATGTCGAGGCCGGCGCGCAGGTTGTTGATGACGGCGACGAAAGGCGCGGGGGTCGTGGCGACGGTGACCGGAATGCGCGCCTGGCCGTCCATCTCCTCCATGCTGCCGTCGAAGCCTGCCAGGAAGCTCCAGTTCCCGGCCTCGCGCAGAACCTGGCCGCGCAGGCCGAAGGACGTCCCGCCATGCAGGTCCGCGCCCGTGAGCACGTTCTCGGCGTAGCCGTCGTTGGTGCTGAAGCGGAAGGCGATACGGCCCGCGGTGTCCTCGGCGATCTCGCCATTGAACACGCCTTCCAGGCCCATCTCGTTGAAGCTGCCATACCGGGCCGTCAACTGGCCGAAGGGCGCGAAGTCAGGCCGGTTCGTATAGACGTTCAGCGCCCCGCCCGAGGCGTTGCGTCCATACAGCGTGCCCTGGGGCCCGCGCAGGATTTCCACTCGTTGCACATCCATGAAGGCCAGGGCGCTGGCGCCCGCGCGGCCGATGGAGACCTCGTCGATGGACACGCCGATGGACGGGTCGCTGGCGGCGGAGTCGCTGGTGGTGCCGACGCCGCGCACGAAGATCTGCGGCTCGCCAACGTTGAACTGGGTCATGGTGACGCCCGGGGCCTTGCCCGCGACGTCCTGAAGACCGGTCGCGGCCGTGCGCTCCAGCATCTCCTGACTGAAGGCTGTGACGGCGATGGGCACTTCCTGAAGGCCCTGTTCCCGACGCTGGGCGGTGATGATGATTTCGTCGAGCGTGACAGAGCCCGGCTGGGCCTGCTCGGTCTGTTGCGCGACGGCCGGGGCGGCGAATCCGGCCGTCACGGCCAGGGCCGCCGTCGACACGCCGGCCAGACGCCGACGCCAGGACGAACCGCGCATATTGATGCTGGTCAAGACATTCCCTCCGGTGTGTTCGGCCCTTTACGGGCTCGTTGCAGGAGTAGCTTGCGCTAATGAACCAGTTTTGCAAGTCTTTTTACGCAAGCGTGATTGAGGGCGACGAATGACGGACATTTCATCCATGGGCGTGGTCGGCGTTTTATGGGCGGCCATGGCTGTCCTGTGGCTGGCCCTGATCCCGGCGGGGACGCGCGGGCGGGCCTGGCACTACGGCCTCGCCGCCGCACCACTGGCGTTCATCGGCCTGGCGGCGGTCGCTCCGGAATCCGCCCTGCGCGACAGTCTCCACATCTGGATTCTGCCTGGCGGGGCAGGGGTGCTGGGCGTGATGGCCGTGGCCTGGCTGTGGGGAACTCTGGCCCGGAATCACGGCGTCATGGACATCTGCTATCCCGCTGCGGCGGCGGCCGTGGCGGTCCTGACCCTGGCGGCTTCAGGGCGCGCGCTCACAGGACCCGACCTGCTGCTCATAGTGTTTCTGGTGATCGGGGCCGGGCGGCTGATCATCCAGACCTGGGGCCACAACATGGGCGCCGAGCGCCAGCCCTACGCCCACTGGCGGGCCCGCCACGGGTCACGATGGCTGTGGTGGAGCGCCTTTCAGGTGCACCTGCTTCAGGGCGTGACCCTCTGGCTGTGGTCGGCGCCCATCGTCTTCGCCCTGACCGTCCCGGAGAGTGTTTCCGGGACCACCCGCTGGGGCTTCGCCATCGCGGGCGTCGCCGTCTGGCTGGGCGGCTTCACGCTACAGACCCTCGCTGACCGGCAACTGGCGGCCTTCAAGGCGGACACCGCCAACCGCGGCCGCCTGCTGGACACCGGGGTGTGGGCCTTGGTGCGGCATCCCAACTATCTGGGCGAGACGGTGATGTGGGCCGCGTGGTTCGTGTTCGCCCTGGCCCATCCGTGGGGCTGGATCACCCTGTTCGCGCCGCTCTTCACCGGCTGGTTCATGGGCTACGCTTCCGCCGCGCCGTTCAAGGAGGCGCACATGGCCCGCACCCGCGGCGAAGCCTGGACCGCCTACTGCGCCCGCACGCCCCGCTTCCTGCCCTGGCCGCGCGCCCGCGCCGCCGACACTCTGAGGAAACCGTCATGAGCGCCCTGAAGGATCGCGTCATCGTCGTCACCGGGGCGGGCAGGGGCCTTGGCCGCGCCTATGCCCTCGATCTGGCGGCGCGCGGCGCCCGGGTGGTGGTCAACACCCGGCCCCGCCCCGCCGATGCGCCCGGCTCGGCCGAGGCTGTGGTGGCCGAGATCGAGGCCCGGGGCGGCCGCGCCGTCGCCGCGCCCGTAGCGGTGGAGGAGGCGGACTCCGGCGAGCGCCTGCTGGCGGCGGCGCTCGACGCCTTCGGCCGCATCGACGGCCTGCTGAACAACGCCGGCGCGCCCGAGGCCTCGACCCTGCACAAACAGACCGCCGAGGAATTCCGCGCCAATTTCGAGGTCAATTTCTTCGGCACCCTGACTCCGACCCTGCCCATCTACAGGCACATGCGCGAGAGGGGCGGCGGCCGGATTCTGGTGTCCACGTCCACCGCCGGGCTGCACGGGGTTCACGGCATGGCGGCGTATTCGGCGTCAAAGGCCGGCCTGATCGGCCTGATGCGCGTCATCGCCCTGGAAGGGGCCAGCCGCAACGTCGCCGCCAACGCCATCGCCCCTTTCGCCGACACCGGCATGACCGGCGAATACCTGTCGCCCGAGCAGGCCGCCCGCCTGTCCCCCGAGCGGGTCGCCCCCGTGGCCAGCTGGCTCATGTCGCCCGACTGTCCGCTGACCGGCGAGACCGTCACCACGGGCGCCGGCGGCGTGCGCCTCGCCGCCCGCGTGGAGGGCGAGGCCCAGTGGCTGCCCGACGGCTTCGGGCCCGACGACCTGACCGCGCGGGTGGATGCTCTCAAGGCCCGCGAGGCTGGCGCGACTACCCGGAGGGCATGGCCGCCTTCGCGCATCTGATGGCGGGCGGCTAGACGGTCCCGGCCGCCCGCCGCCTTCATCATAGGCGGTTCGCACGACATCCCGTTGACCTGGATACCGGACCCGGCGACGTTTCGCAGGCCGGGCGTGAGCAATGGAAAAGGGGTGCTGTCAGTCCAGTACCGACTTGTGCCTGCCGGTTGCAGACTGGCATCGACGTCGTCATTCACGAACGGTGACCCTTCGAGCAGGGTGACCACAGTAAGAGGCTTTCCCCATGCGTATCCTTCTCGCGCTCGTGATGTCCGCCGCCGCGACGCCGGCGATGGCCCAGTGCCCGCCCGACGCCGATTTTCTGACGCTGAACCGCCCGCTGGATGCCGCCCGCGCCGCGGTTGCGGACGGGCGCCTGACCATCCTGGCCATGGGGTCGTCCAGCATTGAGGGCATAGGGGCTTCGGCGCCGGACCTGAGCTTCGTGCCGCTGCTTGAGCGCGGACTGGAAGCGCGCTTGCCGGGCGTCGAGGTCACGGTCGTAAACCGGGGCATCGGCGGCGAGAACGCGGGCCAGACCGCCGCGCGGTTTCCCGCCGAAATCGAGGCGGCCGACCCCGACCTGATCCTGTGGCAGCTGGGCGCCAATGACGTGCTTCAGGACCGGACCGAGGACGCCTTCCTGACGGACTTCCGTGCGGGTCAGGATCTGTTGTCCGAGAGCGAGGCGGACGTGATCGTGATCGATTCCCAGCGGGTGCCCGAGGACCGCGACCTGGACTTCATCCGGGGCCGCAACCCGGCGCTCGGCGCCTTCGCCGCCCTGACCGCGCTGGAGGCGGGCCGCGTCGGCTACGGGGTGTTCAACCGGTTCGAGACCATGACCGGCTGGGCCGACGTGGACAACGGCGGCGTCGGGCCGGACGGGCTGCATCTGAATGACGCGGGCTATGCCTGCTGGGCCGAACTGACCGCCGAAAGCCTGGCCGGCGCCTTGCGTTGACCCCTCGATGTAAACGTTTACCTTGAGGCCCGGAAACGCTCACGGACAAGAGAAACAATGGCGAATGTCACCCTCGAAGGGGTCAGGAAGAACTTCGGCGCCACGGAGGTGATCCGGGGCGTGGACCTCACCATCGAGGACGGCGAGTTCGTGGTCTTTGTCGGCCCGTCGGGCTGTGGCAAGTCCACGCTGCTTCGCCTGATCGCGGGGCTGGAGGACCTGACCGGCGGCGACGTCCTGATCGGCGACCGCAACGTCAGCGGCGAGGCCCCGGCGGACCGCGGCATCGCCATGGTGTTCCAGTCCTACGCCCTCTACCCCCACATGACCGTGCGCCAGAACATGGGCTTCGGCCTCAAGCTGGCGAAGACCGACAAGGCCGAGGTCGACCGCCGGGTCAACGCGGCGGCCGAGGTGCTGACCATCACCGACCTGCTGGACCGCAAGCCCAAGCAGCTGTCCGGCGGGCAGCGCCAGCGCGTCGCCATCGGCCGGGCCATCGTGCGCGAGCCCCAGGTCTTCCTGTTCGACGAACCCCTGTCCAACCTGGACGCCGCCCTGCGCGTGCGCATGCGCTACGAGTTCGCCCGACTGCACGGCGAACTGAAGACCACCATGATCTACGTCACCCACGACCAGGTGGAGGCCATGACCCTGGCCGACCGCATCGTGGTGCTGTCGGCGGGACGCATCGAGCAGGTGGGCGCGCCCATGGACCTGTACGAGCATCCGGACAATCTGTTCGTGGCCGGATTCATCGGCAGCCCGCGCATGAACTTCCTCACGGCCGAAGTGGTGGAGGCCTCAGCCGGCGGCGCCATGGTGCGCACGGCGGCGGGCGAGGCCTTGACCGTGGCGGTGGACGCCGCGCGCGCGAAGCCCGGCGACCCCGTCACCCTGGGCGTGCGGCCTGAACACCTGACCCTGACCGGGGGCGACAACGCCCTGACCGCCCGCGCCGATTTCGTCGAGACCCTGGGCCACGCCACCTATGCCTATCTGGCCCATGACGCGGCCGCAGACGGCATCACCTGCCAGCTGCCCGGCGATGTGCGGCCGAAGGCGGGCGAGGCCCTGACGGTCCATGTGCCCCGCGCCCAGGCCCATCTGTTCGACGCGGACGGGCAGGCGTTCCAGCGGCTAGCGTAAGATCTCAACCCGCCGGGCGTTGGCGGGGATGGTCAGGTTCAGCCCGTCCCATGTGACCGGTTCGCTATCGATGACCGTGCGGCCCGGCGCGGGCGCATCCGATGGCCAGGACAGAACGAAGCCCGCAGGCGGCGCCGCGTCGCCGTCCAGCGTCAGGGTCCAGCCGCCCTGCGACGGCGTCAGGGCCCAGGTCATGGCGCCCCAGGGCGTGCGCACATCTCTGACCCCCACGCCCGCCGGGTCGTCCAGCCAGCGGCCGGGCACGCCTGCCGCCAGCACCAGGGCCTCGCCCCGGTCGTGCACGAACAGGTCCAGCGCCGAGCGGATGTAGTCCGAGCTGATCCAGGCGTGGGGCATGTCGCCGATGAAGCGCGGCTCGCGCTTGTCGCGCACCACCACCTCGGCCCAGCCGTTCCAGGCCCGGGGCCGCACGTCGCCGAAGAAGAAGTCCAGCGCCGCCAGCGCCCGCTCCCGCTGCCCCAGCCGCACGAAGGCCCCGACGTTGCGCAACTCGTAGGGGGTGTAGTCGTCCCAGTCGCGGCGGTTCTCGATCCGCTGCTCGAATTCCGTCCAGTAGCGCTCGAAGGTGTTGGCCAGCAGGGCAGGGTCCAGCCGCGCCTGCTCCCCGCCCGGCGACAGCCCAATGGTGGTGGAGGTGGGATCGAAGTCCCCCCGGTCCGCCGCCCCGGCGATGAAGTCGATGCCATGGTGATCGGCCGTGGCGCGGATGGAGGCGTGCAGGTCCCCCGCGAACTCATCGCGCGCCGCGGCGATGCGGGCCGCCGCTTCGGTCTCGCCGAGCGCCTCGGCGATGAACACCGCGTCCTTGTAGCCCAGCAGACCCCAGAAATCGTCCCAGTAGGAATAGGCCGGCTGGTCCGAATAGCCCTCGTGGCTGATGGTCGGCGGCAGCAGGCCGTACAGATGGCGCCGCTCCGGCGTCCGGTTCTCCGCCGTCCGCTCCGAGGCGCGCAACTGGTCCATATAGCCGATGGCGCCGCGCACCTGCGGCCACACCGACCGCAGCAGGTCGAGGTCGCCGTTGTAGCGATAGGTCTCGGCGGCCAGGAAGATGAACTCGCCGTGGCTGTCGTTCTCCGGCACCGGGTCGGCGCCGCGCGCGTCGACGCAGCACGGCACCTTGCCGTCGCTGAAGATGTAGGGCGTGAACCAGCGCAGATAGTCCGCCGACACATCGACCCAGCCCAGCCGGTTCAGCCCTTCGGCGATCATGGCGCCGTCCCGGATCCACGAGCGATTGTAGGAGCGGGTGCCCGGCTTCAGGTTGGGCCCGTCGCGCGACATCAGGATATGGGCCAGCGAGGAGCGCATGGTGTCGACGATGCGCTGTCCCTCGTCGGGCACGGTGATGTCGAAGCGGTCCAGCTTCTCGCGCCAGACGGCGGCGGTACGCTGCTCCACGCCGTCCAGCACCGCCTCCGGCGCGCCGGTCAGGGCGGGCAGGGCGCCCTCCAGCGGCGCGGCCCAGCCGACCACGCGGCTTTCGCCCGGCGCCAGCGTCACGCGCCAGGTCATGGCGGCGGCCGCGAGGCCGGTATCGTCCTGAACCGAATGGGACGCCTCGCGACCCGAGGCGATCAGGCTCTGCGGATCGGCGCCCGCGTCGAAGGTGGCGGCCGTCACCGCGTCCGGCGCCGACAGGGGCGTCACGGCGAAGGCCTCGCCGAGGCGCAGGCGCCGGCCGTCCCAGTCGATGCGCGTCACGGGGCTGACCCCGCCCGGCGTGGACAGGAACTGCACCGGGCCGTTCACCTGCAGAGGTCGAGCCGCCAGCGCCAGGGTCAGGTCCAGCGTCCGGTTGGAGATGTTGGTCAGCACATAGCGGCCGTACAGTGCGGCCTGCTCCGGCGCGCCCTCGGCCATGGCGGTGACGTCCAGCGTCCAGTCCTCGGCGGTCCAGCGCACGGACGGGATGGGCAGATAATCGTCCATCAGGCTCTGGGCCACGCCCACGTCCGCCCAGGTGATCAGCCGACCGTTCTCCACCACGAAGGGCTCCACCGAGGGCCCGCCGCGGCCCAACTCGATAGCGCCGTCCTCGCCCATCAGACCGCTGTCGCCGCCGCCGTCCACACCCACCAGCGTCCAGTAGGGCTGCTCGCCGTGGAAACCGCGCGGATACAGGCCCCGCCGCGCCTCCTCGGCCACCGCCGTGACGAAGCTGGTGGCGTCCTCGCCGAAGCTCAGGGGTTCGATCTCGATCTCGTTCAGGGCGTAGGCCTCGCCCGGCCCGTCCATCAGGTCCAGCCGCAGCCAGCGTGCGGCGGTCTCGGTCAGCAGGATCGGGTCGGCCCCGCCGTTGCCCCCGGTCACCTCGCGCAGCCGGGTCCAGCGCCGCCCGTCCGACGAGGTCGAGACGGTGTAACGGGTCGCCTGTTCGTCTTCGGCCCACCGCAGGGTCACGCCCCCGAACTCGCGCTCATAGCCCAGATCAAGCGTCAGGCCCTGGGCCCCGACCGCCGCGCTGCGCCACGGGGTCTCGGGGTCGCCGTCCACCGCCTGTCCGGCGGCGAACACGCCGGCTTCGGAGGTGGCGGCGGCGATGGGCCGGGGCGGCGACGACGGCTCGGGCGGCAGTTCAAGCAGGGTCAGCTGATCCACCTCGATGAAGCCCACGCCGCCTTCGCCCGCGGCGATGACGAACTCGATGCGCTCCGATCCGCGATAGACGGGGTCGGGGTTCGGGCCCCACGCCTTGACGATGTGCCGGCGGCGGATGGTGACCAGGGTCCAGTCGTCGGGCGCTTCCCAACGGGTGACCTGACGCCAGTGGACATTGTCCACCGAGGCGTCCGTGAACTTGACCTCGAAGGTGTTGGCGGGCCCCGCGCCGCGCACCCGGAAGCTGATCTCGTAGTTGGCGGGGGGGGCGATGACGAGCGGGCGCGCCGCGAAGGCGTAGCCGGACACATCGTTGAAATCATAGTCCAGCCGCAGGGCGTGCCCGTCGTAGCCGTCCACCTGGCTGACCCGGGCGCTGATGTCGGTTGAGGCGTCCGCGCTCCAGGCCGAGATGTCCTCGAAATCGTCCAGCACGGTCTCCTGCGCCATGGCGGCGCCGGGCAGGATCAGGACGAACAGGGCGATCAGAAGACGGGTCAGCATGGCTTACGCACTCACAGGGTCAGCCCTTCACGCTCCCCGCGAGCATGCCGCGGATGTAGTAGCGTTGCAGGGCGAGGAAGAGGATCAGGACGGGCAGGACGGTGATGACCGATCCGGCCATCATCATCTCGATGTCCTGCACGTGCTCCCGCGACAGCGTCGCCAGCGCCACGGGCAGGGTGTAGTTCGACTGGTCCGTCAGGATGATCAGGGGCCACAGGAAGTCGTTCCACGACCCCACGAACACGAACAGGGCCAGGGTCACCAGAATCGGCTGCAGCGTCGGCAGCACCACGCGGGTGAAAATCTGGCGCTCCGAGGCGCCGTCCACCCGCGCGGCCTCCAGCATCTCGTCCGGAATCGACAGGGCGTACTGGCGCACCAGGAACAGGCCGAAGATCGACGTCAGCCACGGGACCAGCGCCCCGGCGTAGGTGTTCACCAGCCCCACCTGCTTGAGCATCAGGAACAGGGGCAGGGTGCCGATCTGGGCCGGGATCACCAGGCGCCCACCAGCATCTGGAACAGCCGGTCGCGCCCGGTGAAGCTCAGCTTGGCGAAGGCGTAGCCCGCCGGCACCGTGACCAGCAGGCACAGCCCCGTCGCCAGCCCGGCCAGGGCGACGCTGTTCCACAGATAGCGCCCCATGCCCTGATTGGCGAACAGGTCGCGGTAGTGCTCCAGCGTCGGCTGGGCCGGCAGCAGCGGCGGCGGGAAGGTGGCCGCCTCGCCCGCGCTCATGAACGACACCGAGACCATCCACGCCAGCGGGAACAGCACGATCAGGCCGATCAGGGCCACCGCGATGTTGAGCAGAACCTTGGGCAGGGCGTGCTTCATGTCTCGCTCCCCAGACGGCGCGAGACCCACAGCTGCACCAGGGTGATGGCGAAGATGCACAGGAACAGGATGAAGGCCACGGCGCTGGCGGAACCCAGGTTCCACCATTTGAAGCCCTCTTCGTACATGAAGTAGAGCACCGTCACCGTGCTCTGGGCCGGGCCGCCCTGGGTCATCACATAGGGCTCGGCGAACAGCTGGAAGAAGGTGGCCACCGAGATGATGCTGACCAGCAGGACGGTCGGCGCGATGGCCGGCAGGGTCACATGGCGGAACTGTTTGACCGGACCGGCGCCGTCGATGCGGGCGGCCTCGTAGAGCTCCTCGGGCACGGTCTGCAGCACGGCCAGGAAGATCAGCATGGAATAGCCGAACAGCTTCCACACCGCGAAGATCAGGATGGCGGGAATGGCCGTCTCCGGCTGGCCCAGCCAGTCCACCGGCGGGATGCCGAACCCGTCCAGCACCCAGTTGATGACGCCGTAGCGGGTGTGCAGCAGGTAGCGCCACACCACCGCCGTGGCCACGAGGGTGGTCACATAGGGGGCGAAGAACGCCACCCGCCAGATGGGCCGCCACTTCACCATCTTCGAATTCAGCAGCACCGCCGCCAGCAGCGAGGCCACGATGGTCGCCGGCACGCCCAGAACGGCGAACCAGGCGGTATTGCGCATGGCCGTCCAGAAGAGCGGATTGCCCAGCAAGTTGACGTAGTTGTCCAGCCCCACGAAGCGCATGTTGCGGATGTCGGCCAGGGCGTAGATGTCGAAATCGGTCAGGCTCAGCAGCAGGGCGCCGAACACCGGAATCACAAGAAACAGGCCCACCGCCGCCAGCGCCGGCGACACGAAGCCCCAGGCCGCCCGTTCGGTCCGCGCCGCGCTCATGCCGCGCGCCCCTGATCCAGCATCCAGCGACGCTTCTCCAGCAGCCGGTCGGCGCGGCGGTCGATCTCAGCGCCGGCCGTTTCAGGCGTGTATTCGCCGCGCACCATGCGTTCGGCCACCACCTGCATCTCGGTGACCACCCGTTCCCACTCGGGCGCCTTGGGCACCGGCACGGCGCGCTCAAGCTGGCCCTCGAAGGGCGCCAGCTTGTCGTCGCTGCGGATGCCGGCGGCCGCCCAGGCCTCGACCTTGGCGGGCAGGTTGCCGGTCAGGGCGTTGAAACGCGCCTGGGTGTCCACCTGCGACAGATACCGCACCAGCCGCCAGGCGGCGTCCTTGCGCGGCGAGCTGTCGAACACGATCAGGCTGGAGCCGCCCGGCGCCGAGGCGCCCGGTCCGTCGGGGCCCGGCACGCCGACGGTGGCCCAGTTCGCCTGCATGGCGTCGGACAAACGGCGGCGGAAGTCACCCACGCTCCATGGGCCGGAGAAATAGAAGCTGAAGAAGCCCCGGCTGAACTCGTCCCAGACGTTGGAGATCTGCGTGGCCGACATGGTGGGCGCCAGGCCCTCGTCGAACAGGCTCTTGTAGAAGGCCAGGGCGGAGACGAAGGCCGGGCTCGAGAAATTGCCCCGGCTGTCGTTGTCACGCAGCAACGGTTCACCGGTCTGAAGGCCGAAGGTCAGCAGTTGCTCGAACTCGTTGACCGGCATGAGGATGGCGTAATTTCCGTCACCGGCCGTTCGCTTCACCGCGTGCATGGCGCGCTTCCAGCCCGCCCAGTCCTGGGGCACGGCGTCATAGCCCGCGCGCGCCAGAAGGTCTGTGCGATAGAACACCAGCCGGGTGTCCACGTACCAGGGCGCGCCCATCATCCGGCCGCCGACGCGGTTGGTCTCCATGACGCTTTCGAACCCGCCCGCCACGATGTCGTCGGCGTCAGCGGGCACCGGCGTGGCCGCGCCGATGGCGGTCATCTCGGCGATCCAGGTGTTGCCCACCTGGCTGACGTCCGGCAGCGAGTCGCCGGCATAGGCGGTCAGCAGCTTCTCGTGGGCGGCGGTCCAGGGCAGGGCCTGAACCGAGACGCGCACGTCCGGGTTCAGGCGGTGGAACTCCTCCAGCAGGGCGGGGGTCGCCGCCCCCTCGTTGCCCATGGCCCACAGGGTCAGGCGCGTGACTCCGTCGTTCGGCCCCGCGCAGGCCCCCGCCGACGCGGCCAGACCCCCGGCCATCAGGCCGAGCGCCGCGCGTCGATGAAGGCCGGACCCGGTCATGCGCTCAGCCAGCCTCCGCTGAATCCGGCGCGCTCGAGGCCCCGGCGCAGGTGCGGGTCGGTGCGCATCAGCCGCCAGACCAGATCCGACTTGTGGTTCTCGATCATGATGACGATGGGCCCTTGGTCGATGCCCAGATAGTCGTCGGCGATCCAGCCGACGCCGGGATGAATGTCGCCGTGCAGCAGGTCGTTCCCGCCGGTTTCGGTCAGGGTGGGGTTGAATGCATCAAGGAAGCCGTAGCGGGTGTAGATGGCCGGATAACGGGCCTTCATGGCCTTGACGCAGGGGATGACAATCTCGGGCGCGAAGGCGATGGAGGCCGCCGCCGCGGTCGCGCGATGGTCCCGTCGTCCCGCTCGCCCGGTCCACGCGCCGAATAGCTGAAGAACTCACGCTCGCGTCCGGCGATGTCCAGGACGAAATCGCCGGGCCCGTCGCAGGCGGTCAGGCCCCAGACCTGATCCGAATAGCCTGTCCAGTTCCCCGTGTTGGCCCGTGCATAGGCCTGCTGCGCATAGGCGGCGCGGCGGCTGTTCTCGAAATAGTCGAAGCCCTTGTCGCGCATGTAGGGGTCGAGGATGCCCCGGAAATCCACCCACATGTGGCTGTACTGATGGCCGAACAGCGGGGCGAAATGCAGGTAGGGCTGACCCCAGCGGTCCGTCCAGCTGAGGGTGTCGTAGGTGGAGCACCACGCCGCCCACGCCGCCGGATCCACCGGGTGGGTCGGGCTGGCCATGGCCAGCAGGATCACCAGCATGCCCTCGTTGTAGCCGTCCCAGTCATGGGGGATGAAGCCGGTCTCCGGGTGCCAGCCCATGCTGATCTTGTGGCCGCGCACCTGGGCCCAGGGCCATTCGACCCGGGCGTACACCGCCTCGACCAGCCGCCGGATCTCGACCTCGTCTGCGTGCTCGCCGTCGAAATAGCGTGCCGCGAACAGCATGCCGCCCAGCAGCAGGGCGGTGTCCACGGTGGACAGTTCGGTCGTGCCGAAGCGATGCCCCGTCTGCATGTCCAGGAAGTGATAGAAGAAGCCCTTGTGACCCGAGACCCCCGTGGCCTGCGGCCCCTGCGGCGCGTCGTGGAAGAAGCGCACGGTGCTCAGGGTCCGCTCGCGCGCCTGGTCCCGCGTGATCCAGCCGTTCTCGACGCCGATGGGATAGACGGTCAGGGCGCTGCCCACCGCCGCGACGGAACAGAAAGACGGCGTCGGCCAGCGGTCCGGCGTCAGTCCGGTTGCATGGGGCGTCACGTCCCAGAACCAGCGGAACGTCCGTTCCTGGAGTTCGGCGATCTCGGGGTCGAGCGCCCCCGTCGGGCCGGTGGAGGCGCAGGCGCCGAGCCCGGTGAGCGAGAGGCCGCCGGCGGCGGCGCATGAGGTCAAAAGGAAACGACGGCGGTCCAAGGCGGAGCCTCCTTACGCGATACTATAGCAAAAAAGCGGCCGCTCCCGGGGAGAGGTGGGAGCGGCCAAGGCTCAGGAGAAAACCGTCACCAGCGGTAGCGCATGCCCACCTGGAAGCTGCGCGTCGGCAGCGACACATTGTTCGGGCGGCCGTACTCCGCTGAGTTGAAGTCCTGGTTGAAGCCCGAGTAGTTGCGGAAGCCGAACACATTGATGGCGTCCACGTAGATCTGGGCCTGATGACCGTCGAACAGGTCGAAGTTCTTGGTCAGGCGCAGGTCCAGCTGACGGTAGGCCCAGGCGTCCGGAATGATGAAGCTGAACTTCTCCGGACGGCCCTCGTTCCAGCAGATGTTGGGCCCGCCAGCCGGGGCGTCGGGGCAGTTGAAGATGGTGTAGGGCCGGCCCGATCCCAGGGTCAGGAAGCCCGACAGCTGGAAGTTCCAGGGCAGGTCCACCAGACCGCTGGCGGTGATGCGGTGCCGTTCGTCGGTGGGCGAGTAGAAGGTCGGGGTCGTATCGATCCAGTTGTAGTCGAAATCGAAATTGCCCAGGCCCTGATCGCGGCTGCCGTTCTGGGTGGCTTCGGACAGGGTGTAGTTGATCTGGAAGCCCCAGCCGTCGGCGCGGTTGTAGGGCTTGTCGGCCTGCAGGTGCAGGGCGGCGTATTCCCGTTCGCGGTCGTGGTTGGAGATGAAGATCAGGTTGCGGAATTCTGTGAAGCCGACCGAGGCGGGCGTCGGTCCGCCGAAGCGGTTGCCGTCCGTGGCCGGGTTGCCGATGTACCAGCTGAACTCGTTGTCGGTGAAGGCATAGGCCAGGGTGGCCGACAGCTGCCAGTCGTTCCACTGCTGACGCACACCCAGGTTGAACTGGTCGGTGCGCGGCGGCGGAGCGTCGTTGCGGATCAGGAACACCTCGCCGGCGCCCGGCGTGGCCGCAAGCAGCGGGTCCAGGCCCTCCGGCGTCAGATAGGCCGGATCCCAGGCGACGGTGCCGGGCCGGGACCCATCCGCCGAGAAGAACACCTCGCGAATGAACTGGGTCGGCTTGAACCGCTCGTCGAACGGGAAGTTGAAGCCGATGCGGTCGTAGTAGCGGCCGGCGCCGCCGAAGATCACCGTGCTCTGGTCCCCGAACACGTCGTAGGAGAAGCCGATCCGCGGCTGGAAGGCGTCGGTGAAAGCGTCGCGGTCGCCGTCGGTGACATAGTCGTCGGGATTGAAATACTCCGGGAAGCTGTAGCCCGGCAGGGCCTCCATGGCCGCCAGCATGCCGCGGATATTCTGGGGCGTGGTGTAGTCGTTGTTGACCGCGTTGTCCTCGTAGTCCCAGCGCAGGCCCAGATTCAGCTCCAGCCGATCTGTGATGCGCCAGTCGTCCTGGATATACAGGCCGATGACCGCGTTCGAGATGTCGGCCGGCGCCACCGCTGTGCCCAGCGAGACGCGAACCGGGATTTCGGTCGATCCGTTGATTTCAGGCCGGCCGTCGACATCAAACCAGAACTGCGGATTGCGCCCGAACTCCTTGTTCACGAAGTAGCTCTGGTCAGAGTACTTGAAGCCCAGCTTGATGGTGTGCTCGCCGTTCCATTCGATATTGGTGAAGGTCAGGTCGTTGCGGAACGTGATGCTTTCCTGCTCGATGTTCTGATTGTCGCTGCGTCCCCCGAGGGTGAAGACGGTCGCTTCCCGGTTGAACACGTTGAACTGGAAGCCCGGCGTGTTCACGTCGTTGTCCCGGAAGACCGCGTATTCAGCCCCGTAGGTGTCGAAGTTCAGCGCAGTGGGATTGTACGTGTAGTTGAAATAGTCGAGCGCCATCTCGTTCAGGAAATTGTCTCCCTGATACTGGTGTCGCAGCACGATCGAGCGTGTCTCGCCGTTGATCTGCGTGGCGCGTTCAGGACCGTTCTGACCGCCGACATCCCGGATGTCGGATTCCTCGCGCCAGGTGCCGGTGAGCTCGATGCGGTTGCGGTCGTTGACCTGCCAGCTCAGCTTTCCGAAGAACAGGTCCTGCTCGAACGGCGTGGCGAAATTGCCCAGCTGATCGGTGAACAGCGGCTCGTATTCAGGCCGGGTCAGGAACGTCTGGGCCGAACGGGTTTCGTCCTTGCGCTCGTAGGACGCCAGGAAGTGCAGCGTGTCCTCGATGATGGGGCCTGACAGGACGAAGCCGTACTGTTCACGGGTCAGCTCGGGCTGGTCCGCGCCCCGCAGCTCCGAGAAGTAGTCCTGCTGGATCCACTCCTCGTTCTGATAGGTGGCGAAGACCTCGCCCTCGAACGCGTTGGAGCCCGAGCGGGTCACGGCCGTGATGATGGCCGAACCGGCCTGTTCGTATTCGGCCTTGAAGTTCTGGGAGACGACCCGGAACTCCTGCACGGCGCCTTGCGGGAAGGGGTTGCCGCGGCTGTCGTCCTGACCGGCCACGCCGCCGTCGACGATGGTGGATTTCTGGTTCTGGCCGTCGATGAAGACGTTGATGGCCGAAGCGGGCTGCCCCCCGGCGGTGATGGTCCGTTCGGTCTCGCCCTCGGTCACGCGCACGCCCGGCGCCAGGGCCGCAAAATTCAGGAAGTTGCGGCTGATCTGCGGCAGGGTGTCGATCTGGGTGCGGCTGACGTTGGTCGCGACTTCGGAAGTGCGAGTGTCAGCCAACTGGCGGGCCACGATGACGACTTCGGCCACATCGGTGACGCCGGGGGCGGCGCTGGCAACGTCCACGTCCAGGGTGCCGGTCTGGCCGACACCGATGCTCACCGTCTCCGTCGTGCTCTGTCCATCGGCGGTGGTGACGGTCACCTCATAGGAACCGGGGCGCAGGCCGGACAGCACATAATTGCCCGAGGCGTTGGCCGTGGCGCGCGAGACGTAGCCCGAGGCGCTGTCACGCGCGACGATCTGGGCGCCGGCCTCGGCCTGCCCCTGGTCGCTGACGTTGCCGCGAATGGTCGAAGTGGCCGTCTGCGCCATTGCGCCGCCCGCGAGGAGCAAGGAGGTGGCGATGGCGGCGGCCGATGCGCCCATCAGGCTGCGGTGACGTCTGGTGTTCCGGATCATGGTCTTCATCCTCCCTGAGCGAGCGCGGATTTGGATCCGCTGTTCCCGCTGTTGCTGCTGTTGCTGGATTGGCGCGCGACGAGCGTTGGCCGCACGATTTCGTGGTTGATGGGGGCTTCCCCTGCCGCGTCGATCAGGCTCACCAAGCGTTCCAGGGCGCGGCGGCCGGTCTCGGCGATGTCGATTCTCATGGTGGTCAGGGCGGGCCGGACCAGGGACGCGATGGGCACGTCATCGAACCCGCCGACGGCCACGTCCTCGGGACAGCGCAGACCCGCTTCCTGCAGGGCCAGCAGCACGCCGAGCGCCATCATGTCGTTGCCCGCGAACACGGCGTCGGGACGGATGTCCATGGCCGCGATCGCGGCGCCGGCGCGAAAGCCGGACGCCTGATCGAAGTCGCCGTCCAGAACCACCGGCTCGATCCCCGCCTCGGCCATGGCGGCCAGGTAGCCGGCCCGGCGCGCCTCGGCCTCCAGGTTGCCGACAGGCCCGGCCACATGGGCCACGCGGCGGCGGCCCTGAGCCAGCAGGTGGCGGGTCATGACCTCTGCGCCGCCGTGGTTGTCTACGGTGATGGAGGGCCGGTCCACATCGCGGGCCCCGCCGTTCATCAGCAGGACGGGCAGGGACCGCGGCATGCTGGCGGCGAGCGCCGCGGCGTCCAGATGGGGCGACAGGATGATCAGCCCGTCCACCCGGCCACGCATGGACTTGATGGCGAAGGACGCCTCCTCGGCGTCGTCGTGGGAGCTGGACACGATCAGGTGCAGCCGCTTCTCGCGCGCCGCCAGATCCATGCCCCGGATCAACTCCGAGAAGAACTCGCCGAACAGATCCGGCAGAATCACGCCCACCGTGTCGGTTTTTCGGGTGATCAGGCTGCGGGCGCCGGAATGGGGCACATAGGACAGGGTCTCGACCGCCTCCATGACGCGGGCGCGGACGTCCTCGCCGACGACGCCCTGGGCGTTCAGGACGCGGGAAACCGAGGCCACGGATACGCCGGCGCGGGCGGCGACGTCCTTGATGGTCGCGGGCCTCAAGACCACGTCACCCGGGCTGATGCAGAGGCTTTCGCCATCATCTGTTGCCGTCTCCCTAAACCCCTCTGAACCGTCCCGGCGGCCTTGACGGCGGTCCGGCGTTCAGTGTGTAATCGTTTACATGACACGGCTGTAATCGTTTACGCAAGCGTTTGTCGAACGCTCGAACATGACGTATTGGCCGCTACACCAGTGCAGGAACGTCCCCGATGACTCGAAGCTACGAATTTCCCGAGGGATTCCTGTGGGGAGCCGCCACGGCCGCCTATCAGATCGAAGGCTCGTCCATGGCCGACGGCGCCGGAGCGTCCATATGGGATCGCTTCGCCCATACGCCGGGGAACATGAAGGACGGCGACACGGGCGATGTGGCCTGCGACCACTACAACCGCTGGCGCGAGGACGTCGCCCTCATGACGCGCCTGAACCTTCAGGCCTACCGCTTCAGCGTGTCATGGAGCCGGGTGATGCCCGAGGGTCGCGGACGCATCAACGAAGCGGGCCTGGACTTCTATGACCGGCTGGTGGACGGCCTGCTGGAGGCGGGCATCGAGCCGCTCTGCACCCTGTACCACTGGGATCTGCCCGCCGCGCTGGACGATCGTGGCGGCTGGCTGAACCCCGACATCGCCGACTGGTTCGCGGACTACGGCCAGGTGCTGTTCGAAAAGTTCAAGGGCCGCATCAAGACCTGGGGCACCATCAACGAGCCCTGGGTGATCGTCGACGGCGGCTATCTGCACGGGGCGCTGGCCCCGGGCCATCGCTCGGCCTTCGAGGCGGTGATCGCGGGTCACAACGTCCTGCGCGCCCACGGCGCCGCCGTGCGCCGCTTCCGCGAGGTGGGCGAGGGCCGAATCGGCATCGTCCTGAACATCGAGCCGAAATACCCGGCCAGCGACAAGCCCGAGGACGAGGCCGCGCGCAAACGCGCCGAGGCCCAGATGAACCGCTGGTTCCTCGATCCCCTGATGGGACGCGGCTATCCCGAGGAGCTCAAGGACGTCTATGGGCGCGCCTGGCGCGAGTTCCCCAGGGAGGACTTCGACCTCATCGCCACGCCCACCGACTGGATGGGGCTGAACTGGTACACGCGCGCCGTGCCCGAGAACGACCCGTCCGCCTGGCCCGTGCGGGCCAAGCCGGTGAAGCAGGTCCAGCACGCCCACACGGAGACCGGCTGGGAGGTCTATCCCCCGGCCCTGACCGACACACTCGTCTGGCTGCACGAACAGACGGGCGGTTTGCCCCTGATGATCACCGAGAACGGCTCGGCCTGGTACGATCCGCCCCACGCCATCGACGGCCGCATCCATGATCCCATGCGGGTCGAGTATCTGAAGAACCACCTCAAGGCCGCCCATGATGCGATCAACAAGGGGGTCAACCTGACCGGCTACATGGCCTGGTCGCTGCTGGACAATCTGGAATGGTCTCTGGGCTTCTCCAAGCGGTTCGGCATCACCCACGTGAACTTCCAGACCCAGGAGCGGACCATAAAGGACTCCGGCCTGCTCTACGCCGAGGTCATCAGCACCCACGGCAAGGTGCTTGATACGGTCTGACCCGCGATCGTCCTGCCTGCGGCGGCCGTGCCGCGGCGCAGGGCGTTTCGACGGACAGGTGCAGCGACCCATGCCGGACCCGTCGAACAGGCGATTTTTCTAGCCTGGGCTGCGAAGGCGAATGGCGGAGAGGGTGGGATTCGAACCCACGGTACGCTTCCACGTACGCCGCATTTCGAGTGCGGTACATTCGACCACTCTGCCACCTCTCCGCGGTCGCTGTTTCCCCTAGGGGTGGTCGAGCGAGGCGGGATACCTAATCGGCTCGGGCGTTTCCCGCAAGCGTTCCGTTGCGATTATCGCTGGCCGGGCAGGGACAGGCCGGTGACGCCGCCGCCGGAGGCTCGGCCCCCCGGTAGCGGTAGAGTTCGGCGGGCCGCCCGCCGGTGGCGGCGCTCAGCCTTCCGGTGGGTTCGACCAGGCCGGTGCGCTCCACCCCGCGGCGGAAATTCTGCTTGTGCAGGGACAGGCCCGAGACCGCCTCGGCGGCGGCCTGGAGCTGGGACAAGGTGAAGGTGTCGGGGGTCAGGTCGAACAGCACCGGGCGATATTTCGTCTTGCTGCGCAGACGGCCGATCGCGGTGGCCAGGATGCGGCGGTGGTCCGACACCATGGCGCGGCCCGGGATGGCGCCCCGCGCGGGCTGGCCGTGGTCGCGCGCCGCTTCGGGTGTCAGGCCGGCCTCATAGAGCAGTTCGTACCGCTCCAGCACCTGCTGTTCGTTCCAGCGCGCGCCTTTCAGGGCGAACAGACGGTCGACACGGGCGGCGCGGGCGGCCGTTTCCGCCTCGGCGACCCAGGCCGCCAGGGCCGGCGCGATCCGCTGATCGATCATGTCCGGCCGTCCCCGGCGCCAGTCCTCCCACGGGAAGAACTCCAGCACCGGCGTCCAGGCGGAGCCGGGGCCGGCCACGGCGCTGGGGTCGTGGGTCAGGGCCAGATAGCCGACGGAAACCACACGCCGCGCGCCCACGCCCATCTCCGCCCGAGGTGACTCCCGGCCCGCGTCGCCGAAGGTGTAGAGCTGCTCCACATAGCCGAGCGGAAACGTCGTCTGCTCGGCCACGAAATCGCGCAGGGCCAGTTCGAAGGTGCGGTGGCGCGCCGGCTGGAACGGGCCGAAGGGCAGGCCGGCGCCGTCGGGGCCGCCCCCGGTGGTCAGCACCACCGCCTCGCCGTCGCGCAGGGCGAACACCACCACTGACAGCCCGATCAGCACACCCTGGTCCTGAACGGCGCGGTCCATGGTCACTCCGTGTGCCAGGCGTCGGCGGCGGGCAGCACACCCATGGCCCCGGCCAGCAATTGGTAACGCTCCAGATAACGCGCCTGGGCCTGGCCCGCGGGCAGGGGGTGGATCACCAGATCGTAGTCGGCGGGCGGGGAGCCGAACAGGCGCAGGGACTCCTTGCGGTCGAACCCGGCCAGCTGGGTCGCCTCGAAGAAGGCGCAGGCCCGGTCGGCCTTCTTGATCAGGGTCTTGATGGTGGCGGGGGACTTGGGCGGCAGGCCGAAACGCAGGTGGATGGCGCTTTCCAGCCGCGCCTCGAATTCCTTGTAGTTGAAGCCCAGGGCCGATTTGAACGGCGAGATCATGTCGCCGATCACATACTCGGACGCGTCATGCAGCAGGGCCGCCAGCCGCCACTTCGGGGCGATGTCCGGCTGGATGTGGGCGACGATCTCCTCCACCACCACGCTGTGCTGGGCGACGGAGAAGGCATGGTCGCCGATGGTCTGGCCGTTCCAGCGGGCGACGCGGGCCAGGCCGTGCGCGATGTCCTCGATCTCGATGTCGAAGGGCGAGGGATCCAGCAGGTCCAGCCGTCGTCCGGACAGCATGCGCTGCCAGGCGCGGGGCGCCTTTTCGCTGGGTCTCTTTCGCGCCTGGGCCAAGATCACTCCGTCGGTTCGAGGCCCCGGACCTGACGCATTCGGGCACAGCGATCAAGCCCGCCGGTCCGCTTATTCTCCGACGTTCAGACGGACCAGGGACTTGGCGCCGTCGAACACTTCGTCCTCGTGGCGATCCTTGCTGCGCACCACGGCCACGATCAGGGGGCCGCCCTCGGGGCCGCGCGCCTCGTAGCCCACGAGACGCCAGCCCAGGTCCGAGCCGCGCTCATCCACCAGGATGTATG
Source organism: Brevundimonas abyssalis TAR-001 (assembly GCF_000466985.1). GTDB lineage: Bacteria > Pseudomonadota > Alphaproteobacteria > Caulobacterales > Caulobacteraceae > Brevundimonas > Brevundimonas abyssalis. The sequence continues at coordinate 5,008 of NZ_BATC01000011.1, read as the reverse complement.
TGGCGCGGACGCCGTGCGAGCTGTCGCGGGTGCGGATTTCCACCGCCTCCTCCCGGGCGCGGATGCGCACGGCCTCGTTGTCGCTGCTGATGTTGACCTGATCCCCGGCTTCATCACTGCGGATGCTGAAGCCGCCGACGCGCACACGGGACTGGCCGCCGTCGGTGTCGATGCTGATGCCGGGGATGCGGACCGTGGCGTTGTCGCCCTCGGCCTCGATGGTCACGCCGGGAACCTGAACGGCCACGCTGTCGCCGCCGCCGGCGGAGGCGGAGGCCTGGGATCCGGCGTCGACGGCGGACACGGCGACCGCGCCGCCCACCCGCTCGACCGCCGAGGGCAGCAGCGCCTGGACCTCGGTCTCCAGCGCGTCCAGGGCGGCCAGCCCCTCGCTGTCCAGCGTCACCAGCCGCAGGGTCACCTGGGAGCCGCGCGGACCGGTGTATTCGCAGGACAGGCCGTCGGCGGCCGGCGCGCCACGCCGGGTCAGCACCCCATGGGTCTGGGGACACTGCAGGGAGTCCACAACGCGAAGGGCGCCGCTGGACTCCGTGCTTTGGTCGCTGTCACGCGAGATGCGGATCGAGGGCTCGCTGTCGCAGGCCGCGACCAGGGCGGCGAGGCAGATCGGAAGGATGAGGGCGCGCATGGTGTCGGCTCCTGTTACTGCCCTATTGTGCGCTGGGGTTTTTCAGACGCCAGTGAAATCGCGGTAATCGGCCCTGACGGAACCCGTCAGCCGCCGGGCCGCCCGGCCTCGCGGCGTTGCAGGAACGCCAGGCGCTCGAACAGGTGCACGTCCTGCTCGTTTTTCAGAAGGGCGCCGTGCAGGGGCGGGATCAGGCGTTTGGGGTCGCGCTCGGCCAGGGTCTCGGGCGTCACATCGTCCACCATCAGCAGCTTCAGCCAGTCCAGCAGTTCGGACGTGGACGGCTTCTTCTTCAGGCCTGGCGTCTCGCGGATCTGGTAGAAGGTCTTCAGCGCCGCCGCCACCAGCCGGGGCTTCAGGCCCGGATAGTGCACCTCGACGATGGCCTTCATGGTCTCCTCGTCGGGGAAGCGGATGTAGTGGAAGAAGCAGCGGCGCAGGAAGGCGTCCGGCAGCTCCTTTTCGTTGTTCGAGGTGATGACCACCACCGGGCGCACCTCGGCGCGGATCGTCTCGTCCGTCTCGTGGACGTAGAACTCCATCCGGTCCAGCTCCTGCAACAGGTCGTTGGGGAACTCGATGTCGGCCTTGTCGATCTCGTCGATCAGCAGCACGGGGCGCTGCGGCGCCGTGAAGGCCTCCCACAGCTTGCCGCGCTTCAGATAGTTGCGCACGTCATGGACCCGCTCCTCGCCCAGCTGGCTGTCGCGCAGGCGGGATACGGCGTCGTATTCGTACAGGCCCTGGTGGGCCTTGGTGGTGGACTTGATGTGCCAGGTGATCAGCGGCGCGCCCAGCGCCTCGGCCAGTTCATAGGCCAGAACCGTCTTGCCGGTGCCCGGTTCGCCCTTGATCAGCAGCGGCCGCTCCAGGGTCACGGCCGCGTTGACCGCCACCTTCAGGTCGTCGGTCGCAATATAGTTCTCGGTGCCCTGGAACCGATCCATTCATCCACTCCGTCCATGAGAGACCCGAGTGGGTAGCGGATCAGGACGCACCTGAACAGGGTTCAGGTGATGCGCTTGGGCGTCGCGGGGTCGCTGGCCGGGAAGGTCTCCTCGACCGCCTCGTCGATCAGCTCCTCCTGGTGGTTTCTGGCCTCGCCATCGCCCGGCATCTGATCGGGCTTGCCCTTTTCCGGCGTGATCTTGCGGGAATAGGGGGCGTTGACGTCGTCGTCGCGGGTGTTGTCGTTCATCGGGCTTCCTCTTGGGTTTCGTCCGGGCCGTAGCCCAGGGAGTCAATGTCGTCATCGTCCAGGCGGCGGGACTCCCAGTGCGCGGCCGAACCCTGTGCGCCCTTGACGTTGCGCATCAGGCCCGAAGGCACCTGTTCGATCTCGTCGGCGCCGTATTCGCCGTCGCTTTCGGCGTCCAGTTCGTTGACGGGCTGCTCGCCGCCGTCGGTCCGGGCGTCAGCGCGCGGGTCGACGCCGTCCAGGGCCTGGACGTCCTCCAGCTCCAGATCCTCGTCGTCCGCGTCCCCCGCTTCCTGGGTGACATCCAGAACGTCCATCTCCTCGAGGGTGACGTCGCCGTCGCCCTCGTCGTCCAGATGGGTCTCGTCGAAGGTCTCGGACTGATCCTGTTCGTCGGGTTCTTCCGGTCGCTCGGCCATGGTCTCGGCTCCCTTGTCTGGGAGGGAAACGTGCGGCGATCAGGCGGCGTTCCGGCGCGACGAAGATATTCGCGCCAGTTCGGCGGCCATATCGGCCATCACCCCGTCCCAGCGCCCGAACGAGCCCGCCGCCCATCCCCGCATGCGCGGATAGAAGGGGTAGGATTTCCAGCCCAGCACGTGCCAGTCGTCCGGCGCCTGGATCATCCAGGCGTCCGCCCCCACGGCCGCGGCGATATTGGTCCCGGCGATGGCCGGGCCGATCACCAGGTCCAGCGCCGACGACAGGGCGGCCACGTCCTCAAGGTCGTCCTTGAGGTTGATGGGCGGGGTCCAGATCTTCAGCCCCTCCGCCTCGGCCTGGGCCAGTTCGGCGGCGGTGTCGCCGCACTGCAGATTGACCATGATGCAGCCGGGGGTGGTCAGGATCGGCCGCCACTGGTCGAAGGGCGAGAAATAGCGTGACCGGACGCCCTTCAGCACCAGGCTCTTCCAGTGGAGGCCCACCTTGAAGCCGTCGCCCAGGGCCGCCAGCTCGTCTCGCCAGCGCGCCACGCGCTCCGGGTCGGGCGTCATGTAGCCGGCGTGGTCCGGAAAGGCCTCCAGGGTCGGACGGAACGGCGCCATCAGGCTGGCCAGGGGCAGCCAGCCGTCCACCGCGCCGTGCGCCTGCATGAACGGCGCGAAGCGGATCAGCCGTCCGGCCTTGCGCACCGCCTGGTGCGCGCCGACCACGGCCTCGGGGAAGCTGCGCTGGAAGATCGAGACCAGCCGCGGCTCCACCGCCAGGAACACCTGCCCCTCGGGTCCCACCGCCCGGATAAGGTCGGGGATCATGTTGGCGAAGATGAATTCGTCGGCGACGCCTTGTTCACCCACGGCCAGGATGCGCTTGCCCTCCAGCGGCTGGTCCGGCGTCCAGCGCGGCCCGTCGGCCACGACGGCGATGGCGTCGGGCATGACCGGATCCAGACGCACCTCATAGGCCTCATAGCCCTCCTTCAGGCGGCCGGACGCCATCAGGGTCAGGGCCCGGGCCATGGTCATCATGCCGGTCTCGTATCCAGGCGCGGCGTGGGGCAGGGCGGCCTCGATGTCCTCCAGCGCGCCCTCGAAATCGCCCAGGGGCTGGCGCGCGTTGCCGCGATTGTAGCGCGCCTTGGCGAAGCCGGGCTCCAGCCGCAGGGCCTCGTCATAGAAGGTGAGGGCGGTGGCCATGTCTCCCTGGTCGCCCATCACGGTGCCCAGGGTGTTCCACATCATGGCGCTGTCCGGCGCGGTCTGCAGCCGCGCGCGCAGCACCTCGATGGCCTGATCATAGCGATTCTGGTCGCGCAGCACGCAGGCCAGGTTGTTGATGGCCTCCACATGGTCCGGGTCCGCCGCCAGATAGTGCAGCAGCAGTTTCTCGGCGATTTCCAGATAGCCCAGACGCTGGGCCAGGCGCGCCAGGTCCTGCGCCACCGCCGTATCCTTCGGCAGCAGCTTCAGCGCCGCCTCATAGGCGTTCAGGGCCTGGACCAGATCGCCGGCCTTTTCGCGCGCGATGGCCAGCACGTGCCAGGCCACGCCGTGCTTGCTGTCGAGCTCCAGCGCCTTGAGAGCCTTCCTGCTGGCGCCCTCATAGTCATGGACGCGCAGGTCGGCGACGGCGGCCTTCAATTGGGCCACGGCGGCGCGCGCCTGCTTCCTGGCCTTCCCGCCGTCCTTCGCCAGGACCCGCGACAGCCGCCCGACGGCTTCGGGCGAGGCGGCGTCACCAGCGGCTGCGTCGGCGGCGCGCGCCAGCCCCGGCAGGGCGGTGGGCGCCTCGAATGCGATGCTCAACTCAGATCACTCCCGGACTCGGATTTCTCCTCATGCTGCCGACCGAAACACAAGGGATGGTTAACCACGTTTGTTTAATCAGCATCAGGCGAGCCTCGGTAGGTGTGAGGCGCGGGAGGGTCGTCATGCCGCTGAAACTGTCGCTCAAGCCGGGCGAAAAATTCGTCCTCAACGGAGCCGTCGTCCAGAACGGCGACCGTCGTGGCGTGCTTCTGCTCCAGAACAAGGCCTCGGTCCTGCGCGAGAAGGACATCATGCAGGCCGACGAGGTGACCAGTCCGGCGCGCCGGATCTATTTCCCGGTCATGATGATGTACCTGGATGAGTCCTCGGCGGACAAATTCTACGACGAATTCGCCATGCGCCTGTCCGAGTTCATGGGCGCCACCCGAAATCCGGACACCATGGCTGACTGTGTGGCCGCCTCACGGCACGTGATGGCCCGCGAGTACTACAAGGCCCTGATGGCCGCCCGCAAATTGGTTGAATACGAAGAATCGAGGATCGGCGATGTCGCTTCAGGCCTACAAGACAGCGACCGCTAGGGCGGAGAACCCCCGCGAGGCGGAGTACCGCCTGTTCGGCCAGGTCACGCGGGCCCTCATGGAGGCGTCGCGCGCGGATCCGAGCGATCTGAAGACGCGCATCGACGCCCTGGACTGGAACCGGCGCCTGTGGTCGACCCTGGCCACGGACTGCGCAAATCCCGACAACAACCTGCCGGCCCCGCTGCGCGCGCAGCTCATCTCCATCAGCCTGTTCGTCAGCCGCCACTCCTCGGCCGTCATGCGCCGTGAAGAGGATTTCGAGCCCCTGATCGACATCAACAAGATGATCATGCAGGGGCTCGCCCCGGCGTCCGGCGCCCAGGCGGCCTGATTTTCCGGAGCCGGCGCCCAATCCTCCCCCATCGGG
>NZ_BATC01000012.1:12500-60861 GCF_000466985.1 Brevundimonas abyssalis TAR-001 | reverse complement strand
GGGTTCCCCCTTCTCCCAACGGGAGAAGGGCAGGTCGTTACGCCGCCTTGCGCTGCGCTTCTTTTTCGTCCCGCGCCGCATTGATGCGCGCTTCCGCGATGGCGTCGGCGATCTCGTGGGTCGGGCGCTTTTCGGCGTCGGAGCGCTCCAGCACCTCCTCCAACGTCTGCATCAGCCGGTCCACCTTGCCCTCGACCCATTGCGGATCATACGAGCCGCCGGTTTCGCGGGCGCGCATTTCGGAGGCCACATTGATGATGCCGCCGCCGTTCACCACGTAGTCCGGCGCATACAATACACCGCGGCGGAACAGCTCCAGGCCGATCTCCGGCGTGGCCAGCTGGTTGTTGGCCGCGCCCACCACCGCCCGGGCCGTGATGCGGTCCAGGGTCTTCTCGTTCAGGGTCGCGCCCAGGGCGCACGGCGCATAGATGTCGGCCTGGACGTCATAGATGGCGTCCGGGGCCACGATCTCGGCGCCCGTGCGGGCCGCGACCTCTTCCAGCGCCTGGGTGTTGACGTCGGTGATGATCAGCTTCGCGCCGGCCTTCGCCAGCTTGTCGGCCAGATAGCCGCCCACATGGCCCACGCCCTGCAGGGCCACGGTCAGGCCGGTCAGGTCGTCCTGCTTCCACAGGCGGCGCGCGGCCACCAGGGTGGAGCGATAGACGCCCTCGGCGGTGACGGGGCTGGGGTCGCCCGAGCCCTCCTTGCCGCCGGACAGACCGACCACATAGGGGGTCTCCTTGCGGGCCTCGGCGATGTCCTCCACCGACACGCCCACGTCCTCGGCCGAATAATAGGTCCCGCCCAGGGTGTTCAGCGCGCGACCGAAGGCGCGGAACAGCTCCGGCGTCTTCTGTGTGCGGCTGTCGCCCATGATGACCGACTTGCCGCCGCCCATGTCCAGATCGGCCACGGCGTTCTTGTAGCTCATGCCGCGCGACAGACGCAGAACGTCCTCCAGAGCCTCGGCCGAGGAGCCGTAGTTCCACATGCGGCAGCCGCCCACCGCGGGGCCCCGCGCGGTGGAGTGCACCGCGACAATGGCCTTGAGGCCGGTTTTCTCGTCAAAGAAGGCGTGCACGCCTTCGTGTTGTGCGAAAGACGGCGAATCGAAAAGCGTCATGCCCTGAACTGAGCCTTCCCTGAGCAGATTTTTGTGCGCGCCAGATACGCCGCCTGCTCTTGCCGGGCAAGCATGACGGTTTCGAGGCGCTGACTATTTGGCGGGAACCGGCGGGGCGCCCGACGGGAACGGCGCGGCGGGATCGCGCAGGAAGGCCGCCACGTCCCCATAGACGCGCAGGGCCTGCCGGTCCCGGTTCAGCAGGTGCCAGCCGTCTTCGTAGAAGGCCGTGCGCAGGTTCGGCGGCTCACCTGCCCGCTCCAGCGCCAGCGCCATGGGCTCGTCCTCGATGATCTGGTCGTGGGTCCCGTAGAACAGGGCGGTCGGGACGCGGGTGCGGCCCAGATCGCGGCTGGCCGTCTCCATCAAGTCCACGAGGCCCGCCAGCGCGTCGAACCGGGTGGCGAAAATCATGTCCGGGTCTCGGCCCATGCGCAGCAGCTCCACCAGATTGTCCGAGGCGCGGATGTCGCGCACGGCCCAGTCGGGCGGCTCCAGCGCGGTGGAGCCCATCAGACGCGCCGCAGCCCACAGGCTGGCGCGATAGCTGAACGGCTGGCTGGACCAGCCCCACACCGCCGGGGCCAGCAGCACCAGCCGGTCGGCGGCGGGCGGACGGTCCGAGGCGAAGGCGGCCACGGCCACGGCCCCGCCCATACTCTCCCCGGCCACGGCGATGACCGCATCGGGGTGCCGGGCGCGGACCAGCGCCACGACCGTGCGCAGGTCCTCGGTCATCAGGTCCTGCCCGGCCCAGACCCCGCGTCCGGCGCCCGGCCGAAGCCGCGCTGGTCATAGGCGTAGGTGGCGACGCCTTGCTCCGCCCACTGCGGCCCGGCCAGATGGAACGAGGCCTTGTGGTCGTTCATGCCGTGCAGGGCCACCACCACCGCCCACGGCTCGCCCTCGGGCAGCCAGTGCAGCATGGGCAGCCGGGCGCCGTCCTGGACCACGAAGGCGTCTGGCTCGATGACGGACCCGGCGAAGCCCGGCGGCGGGGTCAGGGGCTGCTGCACCGTCGGCGCGCAGGCGGCCAAGGCCAGCATCAGGATCAAGGCGGAGACGGGACGGATCATGACGCCAGCATAGCCCGCACCCGCCCGCGCAGATAAGGGACCACCTCGGCCTCGAACCACGGATTGCGTCGCAGCCAGGCGGTGTTGCGCCAGGAAGGGTGCGGCAGGGGCAGGACGTCCGGCAGATAATCCCGCCACGCCGCCACGGTCGCGGTCATGGTCGGCTTCATGCGGTCCGCCAGCGCCCAGGCCTGGGCGTGGCCGCCCACCAGCAGGGTCAGCTCCACCTCCGGCAGGGCCTCCAGCAGGCGGGGCCGCCACAGCTGGGCGCAGCGCCTGGGCGGCGGATGGTCCCCGCCCCCCGCGGCCGTGCCGGGATAGCAGAAGGCCTGGGCCGCCACGCCGATGCGCGGGTCGCTATAGAAAACGTCCGAATCCACGCCCATCCAGTCGCGCAGGCGGTCGCCGGACGCGTCGGTGAAGGGGGCGCCGCTCTCATGCACCCGCCGCCCCGGCGCCTGGCCGCAGATCAGCAAGCGCGTCTCCGGCGCCACCATGACCACCGGCCGGGGCTCGTGCGCCAGTTCGCCCGCACAGGCGCGGCAGGCCCGGATCTCGGCGAGGACGGCGTTCAGGTCAGGCGGGGTCATCATCTCCAGGAGCATCCGGCAGCTTCAGCCGGATAACGCCCTTGAAGGCGTTCGGATCGACGGGCTTGCCCTTCTTGGTGATGATCAGGCGGCCTTCGCGGGCCAGGCCCACGGCCACGCCGCGGACCTTGGGCAGCATCCGCTGCCACTGCTCGGGCTGCAATTCCTTGGCCACATCGGACGGCTCGATGGACTTGCCGGGCGCCAGCCGGTTCAGGTGATCGAAAATGGCGCTCTCGATTGGATCGGTCATCGGGCCTATATGCTGCGCTGCAAAAGATATTTCGAGTCGGAGATTGAGGATGGTCGAGAAGATCACGGTGAGCGAGGGCGAATTCGCCGGCTGGCAGACCTATGACCTGCACGGCACCTTCGACCAGGTGGTGGGCCCGTTCTATTTCAAACCGGACCCCGACGGCCAGATGCGCTGCGCCTTCCGGGCCGAGCCCAAGCACATGAATGCGGGCGGGCGCATGCACGGCGGCTGCCTGATGACCTTCGCCGACATCGCCCTGTTCCAGACCGCCTATCAGGAGATGGAAGGCAAGTCCGGGGTGACGGTGCAGTTGGACTCCACTTTCATCGACGGCGCCCATGTGGGTGAACTGGTGGAGGCCACCGGCGAGGTGGTGCGCGCGGGCGGCTCGCTGATCTTCGTGCGCGGCCAGATCCACGCAGAGGGCCGAACCCTGATGACCTTCTCCGGCGTGATCAAGAAGTTCACCCCGCGGGCGTGAGGTCAGGCGCGCAGGATGGGGACCCCATACTGCTCGAGCTTTCGATCAGCCGTCGCAAAGACAAGCCCCTCAAGGCGAGCCTGACAGATCAGCAACCGGTCAAAGGGGTCGCCGTGGCCGTCGCGCGGCAGACTGCGCACGGCCCACACGTGATCGGCGGTAATCGGCAATCGCTCAAAGGGACCGTCATCGACAAGGGCTCGAAACCTCTCCGGAAGCCGGAGTTTGCCGATGGACAGCTTGATGGCGATTTCCCACAGGCTGACATCGCTGACGACGACGCGGGTCGTAGCCTGCGATTTTAGCCATTCGCGAAATTCCTCACCCAGCTGGTCCGGGTCGGTCAAGGCTCGGATCAGCACATTGGTGTCGATCAGGACCCTCAAGGCTTGTCGAGGCCCTTCTCGAACATGGCTTCGACCTCGGCGTCCGCTTCATCGAAATCCGGCGCGACCCAGACCTGCCCCTTGAGGGCGCCCAGCCACTGGCTGTGATCAACCCGTTCCTGCTCGCTCTGCACCGGCACAAGACGCACGAGCGGCTTGCCCGCCCTGGCGATCGTCACGTCCTCGCCGGCGAGGGCGCGTTCGATCAGCTTCGACAGATTGGTCTTGGCGTCATGGATGTTCGCGATGGCGGCCATGGCAGGTAAGCTAGGTTAGCTAACGTCGGAGCGCAACTCACGCAGAGCGGACACGCCCCGACGCCAGGGCCAGCGCCGCCGCAAGACCCGCCGCCGGATAGAGCGCGACGAGGCCCCCGAGGCTGAAGGCCAGAGCCCCCAGAATCGCGCCGACGGTCAGCCCGCCCCACAACATCAGCGGAGGCGCCACATCCCGCAGCGGGCCGCCGCGCATGGCCGCCGCCAGTGTATGGCCGATCTTGACCAGGGCGCCCGTCATGTAGGTCAGCCCGACGCCTACCTGTCCGTTCCGGAGAAAGACCGCGTTCTCGAGCCCCATGGCGACCACCATGCAGGTGACGGCGATGACAGGGCGCCCCATTCCAGCCGCGAGCGCCGCCGCCAGCAACAGGGCGGCTTCCACGGCCAGCACACGGGCCCGCGGACGCGGACCGGCTCCAGACGCGACAAGAGCGCCGAGCATGGCCCCGATCACGAACAGCAGAAGGATCAACCCGGCGACGCCGGCCAGACGCCAGTCACCCTGGGCCAGACCTGCGGCCATGCGCGTGGTGTTGCCGCTCATGAACGAGACGAACAGACCGCCCAGCTGCAGGAAGCCGATGCTGTCCACATAGCCGGCCAGCGCCGCCAGCAGCACGGCCATCCAGCGTTCGACCGGCGCCAATACCTGCATGGCGGCCTCCGTTAAAGCCCTGCCTTCGCCGTCGGACGGGCGCGGCAAGCCTCGAGCCAGCGGTTGAAGTGGATGTAGTCCTCGGGCGGGCGGTATTTGATCAGGCGGCCGAAATCCACGCCGGTGGCGGCGACGATGTCGGCGATGGTGAAGCGGTCCGTGGCGATGAATTCCCGATCGGCCAGACGGCGGTCCAGAACCTTCATGTAGCGCTCGGCGCTGTCGCGGTTATAGGCGGCCACCTCGGGCTTGGGCTCTTCCAGCGTGGCCAGCGCCGGATGGGTGAAGCGCACCGTCAGCATCATCGGCGTGGACAGGTACATCTCGACCCGACGGGTCCACATCTCGATCTCGGCCTGTTCACGCGCATCCCGGCCAAACAGGTTCGGTTCCGGATACAGCGTCTCCAGATAGCGGCAGATGGCCAGGGATTCCGAGATGCAGGTCCCGTCGTCCAGCTCCAACGCCGGGACGTGCGGCGCGCCTACCTTGTCGCGATATTCGGACGTCCGATGCTGACCGGCGAGCAGGTCCACTTGCACGATCTCGATGTCCTCGATGCCCTTTTCCGCCATCAGCCAGCGGACGCGGCGCGGATTGGGCGCGCGTTGGGTGTCATAGAGCTTCATGGGTCGCCCTCCGGTTCGTTTCTTTTCGAAACCTAACCGGTGAAGATGCTGTCCGGCAAGGCGCCGACCACCGAGGTGGTGACCAGGGTGGCCAGGAACCCGCCCATCAGCGCCTTCCAGACCAGACCCAGCACCATCTCGCGCCGTTCCGGGATCAGGATGGACAGGCCAGTGACCGAAATGCCCACCGAACCGATGTTGGCGAAGCCGCACAGGGCATAGGTCATCAGGCGCCGGGTGCGCTCGCTGATCTCGCCGTCGGGAATGCCGCCCAGCTCGATGAAGGCACGAACTCGGTCAGGGTCAGCTTGACCCCCAGCAGCCAGCCGGCCTTGCCCGCTTCGCTCCACTCGACCCCCGTGGCCCACGCCAGCGGCGCGAAGGCGAAGCCCAGCAGGCGCTCCACCGTCACCGGCTCGCCGAACAGCCAGAAGCCGCCGATCATCATATTGACCAGGGTCATCAGGGCCACGAACACGATCAGGATGGCCGAGATGTTGAGCACCACCATCAGGCCGTCGGCCGTGCCCTTGGAGATGGCGTCGATGGCGCTGTCGTACTTCAGGGCCGAGTCGTATTCGGCGTAGGCGCCGCCCTCCCCCGGCTTCTCCGGCACCAGAATGCGGGCCAGAAGCACGCCCGCCGGAGCCGAGACGATGGACGCCACCAGCACATGGCCCGCCGCATTGGGCAGCACCGGCGCCAGGATGGTGGCGTAGGCCACCATGGTCGAGCCCGCCACGGTGGAGAAGCCCACCGTCATCAGCAGGAAGATCTCCGACCGGGTCAGCTTGTCCAGATAGGCGCGGATGACGATGGGGCTCTCGATCATGCCCAGGAAGATGTTGGACGCCACCGCCAGCGCCGAGGCCCCGCCCAGCCCCATGGATTTCTGGAACAGCAGGCCGAAGCCCCGGGTGATCCACTTGAGGATTTTCCAGTGCCACAACAGGGCCGACAGCGCCGAGATCACCAGAATCAGCGGCAGGACCTGGAAGGCGAAAACGAACAACGCCTCCTGGTTCTCCACCGAATAGGGCTGATCCCCGCCGGCCAGATAGCCGAAGATGAACTGGGCCCCGCGCCGGGTGGCGGTCGCCAGCCCCTCCACCGCGCCGGAGATCACCGCCAGCCCGATATCCGCACCCGGCACCCCGAACACGAACAGGATGATGGCCGTCTGGACCGCCACCGCGCCCAGCGCCAGCTTCCACGGAAAGGCCCGCCGGTTCTCCGACAGCACCCAGCACAGGCCGATGATGACCGCCAGGCCAATCAGGCTCTGGGCGTTGAGAAGGGTGAACATCGACAAGGGTCCCCGCGCGCGTTCCTCCCTGTAGCGGTCGTCGCGCCGGGTGCAAGCAGATCATGCGCGGGACGATCGCTCCAGACCGATCAGCCGGTCGACGCTCCAGGCGCCGGGGCCTCGCGAGATCAGATAGAGCATGGGCCCTGCCCACATCAGGTGGGTCGGCCAACCTGTCGGGATGACGAACAGCTGGATCACCACCGTCATGCCCAGCAGGGCCAGGGCCGAGAACCGGGTGAACAGCCCCAGCACCAGCAACACCGGAAACAGATGCTCGGCCCAGGTGGCCAGATAGGCGGCGGCGTCCGGCGGCAGCAGGGGCACGCGGTACTCTTCGGCGAACAGGAAGAAGGTGGTGTCCGACAGGGTCAGGACGCCATCCACCTTGGTCCGTCCCGAGATGAAGAAGACCGCCGCTACGCCCAGCCGCATGACAAGGGCCAGCAGGCTGTGCGGCGTCAGCGTCTCGAGGCGTGCATGCAGGGTTTCGAGCGGAAAGCGGCGGGTGGCGGGGGCGTCGGCAGCGGTGGTCATGGATTGAACTCCTGCGAGGATTGAAGGACGCCCCATGCCGTCAGTTCGGCCATGAGGTCGGCTGGGGTCTGGCCCGGATGGTCGATCAGCACGCGCGCCATGACAGCGCCGCCGGTCAGGCCGCGCCGGACAGAGTCCAGAACCGTCCATTCGGCGTCCGTCAGCAGCCGCGCGCGGACCTCGGCTTGCGGCCTGTGGATCAGAAGCGACTGCGTCTCGGGCGACCAGCGCATGGCGGCGCCCGGCTGATCCGGATAGCGGTGGGCCAGCCACAGGGCCGGCGCGCTCCAGTCGAAACGGAACAGCCGCGCCGAGGGATGAAGCGGTCCCGGCCCGCGATCCGGCGCCAGATGGGCCTCGGTCCAGGCGCGATCCAGCCGCGCCGCCGGGACCAGATAGGGCAGTTCCCGCGCCGGCGGGAACGACGCCAGAAAATCCGGAAACGTCTCGCCATACGCCGCCAGCGCGGGATCGGGGTCCGGGTGCGCGCGCATGAAGGCGCGGGCCGCTCCGGCGAACCAGTCCTCGCCCACCATCTCCGCCACCACCGGATAGTTGGCGGCCAGCGCCTCGATGCGGCTCCGGGCGGCGGTGTTGCGATAGATCGTCAGACCCGCCAGCCCGCGCGCGTCCAGCGCCAGCCATGGCGACAGGCCCTCCGGCGCTCCGGCCAGGGCCCTGTGAAAGGCGTCGTGGAACTCAGACATGGGCCACGCTCCGCCGCTGACTGGCGGTCAGCAGGCCGTGCGCCCGCTCACGTTCGGCGAGCAGGATTTCGAACGGCGGCAACTCGGCGTCCCGTTCGATCAGGGTCGGCCGTGGGCCCGTGCGCGCGATCAGCCGGTCATAAAGCGCCCAGACATCCTCGCAGACAGGCGCGGCATGGCTGTCGATCAGCAGGGTCTCGCCCCATTCCGAATCCGGCGTGCTGCCCGCCAGGTGAACCTCGCCGATCAGCCCGGCGGGCACCGCGTCCAGGTAGACGGTCGGGTCGAAACCCAGATTGCGGGCGCTCACATGGACATTGTTTACGTCCAGCAACAGGCCGCAGCCGGTGCGCCGGGCAAGGGCGGTCAGGAACTCGACCTCCTCCATCTCGTGGCCTTTAAGGGCCAGATAGAGCGACGGGTTCTCGATCAGCAGCGGGCGACCCAGCACGTCCTGGGCCGCATCCACATGGTCGCAGATGCGGTCCAGCAGCGCCCGGGTGCGCGGAAACGGCAGCAGGTCCGGGTGATAGGTCCCCGCGTGGCGGGACCAGGCCAGGTGTTCGGACACCACGAACGGCTCGAAGCGGTCGATCAGGGCCCTGAGCGCCTGCAGATGCGCGGCGTCCGGCGGCTCGGCGCCCGCCAGCGACATCCCCACCCCGTGCAGGGACAGGGGATGCCGCTCGCGGATCGCGGCCAGCCAGCCCAGGCGCGGACCGCCCGCGACCATGTAGTTTTCGGGGTGCACTTCGAACCACAGGCCGGCCGTCGGACAGGCCAGGGCGTCGGCGTAGTGCCGTGGCTTCAGACCCAGTCCGGCGGACGGCTGCATGGACGGTCTCCCCGGATCAGCGGTTGACGGGCGTCAGGGAGCCCATACCGCGGGGCGTCTCAATGGAGGTGCAGGTGCCCTTGGGCACATACTTCCAGGCGTTGCCCTGCCAGTCGCGGGTCGAGGTGCCGGCGCAGCTTGTGCCCGGCCCGGCGGCGCAGTCGTTCTGGCCCGCGCGGGACACGCCGTAGCAGCGCTCCATCTCGCCGCGCTGCGCGCCTTCGGCGTTCTGTCCGCCGGACTGGGCGGCGGCGACGCCGACGCCGACGGTCATCAGGGCGGCGGCGCCGGTCAGGATCAGGGTGCGGTTCATCGGGATCTCCTTGAGTGCGATCGGAACCTGAGTGGTCCGACAACACCGGGTTCGACGTCCGCCCCGCGAAGGTTACAGCCGGTCGGCGAAATTTGTCGGCCTGCTTTTTTCTAGACCGCGTGTAACCTTTGGCGTCCCCGGACGAACCCGGAACCAGTCGTGGCCGAACGTGAAGTCCATCTGAAGCGGTTGATGCAGGCGGGTCTGGCGGGTGACGCCGCGGCCTGGCGAAGCCTGTTGACGGAACTGCGGGATCCTTGCGGGCCTTCTTCCGGCGACGTCTGTACGACGGCGAGGCCGACGCCGAGGATCTGGTGCAGGAGACCCTGATCGCCATCCACGCCAAGCGCGCGACCTTTCAGCCCGACCAGAGCGTCGGGGCGTGGTGCTTCGCCATCGCGCGCTACAAGCTGATCGACCATCTGCGTCGCCAGGGGCGTCGCGCCACCGTGCCGCTGGAGGACCATCAGGACGTGCTTTGGGCATCCGAAACCGCCGAGGAGGGGGTGGCGCGCCGCGACCTGTCGCGGGTGCTGTCCATCCTGCCCGCCCGACAGCGCCGGCTGATCGAGGATGTGCGCCTGTCCGGATTCAGCGTGGCCGAGGCCGCCGACCGCAACGGATTCAGCGAGGGCGCGGCAAAGGTCAGCGTCCACCGCGCCATGAAGACCCTGACCGCCAGCGTGACCGCCCATGAAGACTGATGATCTCATCGACGCCCTGGGCGCCGGGCTCGAGCCCGTCGGGCCCGCCCGGCTGAGCCCCGCCGCCCTGACTCTCGCCGCCGCGGCGGCCGTCGTGGCGGTGCTGTTCCTGCTCGGCCTGCGTCCCGATCTCGGTGCCGCAGTCCAGGGCCCGGCGTTCTGGGCCAAGGCCGCCTATACGGGCGCGCTGGCCGTCGTCGGCGGCTGGCTGGTGCTGCGGCTGGGCTGTCCGGGCGCATCGGCGCGGCCGCCGGGCCTGGCGTTCGCCGCCGTCGTCGGCGCAGCCCTGGCCGTCGGCGCGGGCGAGATCCTGCTCTCGGCGCCCGACGCGCGCATGGACGTCTGGCTGGGGGACACCTGGCGCTATTGCTCCGCCAACATCCTGAAGGTGTCCGTTTTCGCTGCGCCGTTCATCTGGCTTTCGGCGCGAGGACTGGCGCCCACGCGCCGGTCCGGGCCGGGGCCGCCATGGGCGTGCTGACCGGCGCTGTGGGGGCTACGGCCTATGGTCTGCATTGCCCCGAGGCGACCGCCGCCTTCGTGGCCACATGGTATGCCCTTGGGGTGCTCCTGTGCGGCGCGGTCGGCGCCCTCACCGGACGCTACGCCCTGCGCTGGTGAGCGCCACGATCACGGCGGTTTGCCGCAGCGGTCCGGCAAGCTAGGCTGTTCGCCTCTCTGGATTCGGGGCGCGACATGAAGACTTCCACCCTCCTGGCCGCGCTCGCGCTGGGCCTGTCCATTCCGGCCGTGGCCGACGCCCAGCAGGTGCTGCGCCCCGGCATGACCATAAGCGGCCAGCTGTCCCCGGGCGACGCCCGGCTGAACAGCGGCGAGTTCATGGACGTCTATGAGCTGGACGGGCGCAGCGGCGACCGTCTGACCGTCCTGATGACCTCGGGCGCGGTGGATTCCTATCTGATGATGGACGGTCCCGGCGGCTTCAGCGACGAGAACGACGACGCGGAATCCGGCGATCTGGACGCGCGCCTGGACGTGCGCCTGCCCGTGTCCGGCCGCTACCGCATCGTGGCCACCAGCTTCGCGCCCGGCGAGACTGGCGCCTACCAGATCGCGGTGGTGGACGCGCCCGGAGCCCCGTGGGCGGCGCCCCGGGCGGCGGCGTGATCGAGCCCGGCCAGACCGTCAGCGGAACCCTGGCCTCCGGCGACGAGCGGCTGGACAGCGGCGAGTACCGCGACAGCTGGACCCTGCGCGGACGGCGCGGCGACCGGGTCGTGGTGCGGCTGTCCTCCAGCGACTTCGATCCCTACCTCATGGTGCGCGGCCTGGGCCTCAGCGAGGACAATGACGACGACCCGTCCCAGCGCGGCGGGCTGAACAGCCGGCTGGAGTTCACCTTCCCTGAAAACGGCGAGGTGGTGCTGTCCGCCACCAGCTTCGAGGCCGGAGAGACCGGCCGCTACAGCCTCAGCGTGACCCGCGCCGACGCCGGGGCGTCGCGCCCCGATCCGACGCCGGGCGCGGCCACGGGCGCCATCGCCGTGGGCGAGCAGGTCCGGGGCCGTCTCGGCGAGGGCGACGCCCAGCTGCGCAGCGGCGAATATGTGAACACCTTCACCCTGCGCGGCCGGGCCGGAGAGCGGGTCGAGATCGCCCTGACCTCCGACCAGTTCGACCCCTTCCTGATGCTCTCCGGGCCGGGCGGCTTCTCCACCTTCAACGACGACGACCCGACCGGGAACGGCGGGCTGAACAGCCGTCTGATCACGACCCTGCCGGCGGACGGCGCCTACGAGATCACCGCCACCAGCTATGCGCCGGGCGAAAGCGGCGACTACCGGCTCAGCGTCTCCCGTCCGGGCGCCGAGGTGGCCGACACGCCGACCCGCGGCGAACAGGCCGCGCCGTCCGGCGGCCGCCTGTCCATCGGCGACACCATCAGCGGCAGCCTTGCGGCCGGGGACGCCCAGCTCAACTCGGGCGAATACAGCGACAGCTACACCTTCATCGGCCGGCGCGGTCAGCGGGTGGCCATCGACGCGGTGTCCGACGAGTTCGACACCTATCTGATGCTCAGCCCGCCCACCGGCGACCAGCTGGACAACGACGACGGCCCCGACGGCACCAACGCGCGCCTGACCGAGGTGCTGGCCGAGGACGGCGAATACACCATTCAGGTCACCAGCTTCGCGCCCGGCGAGACGGGCCGCTACACCCTGTCGGTGACGCAGGGCCAGGAATCCGAACGCCAGCGCACCGTGCAGGCGGGCCAGCGCGTCTTCGCCGTCATGGTGGGGGTCTCGGACTATCCCGGCGACCACAACGACCTGCCCTTCACCGACGAGGACGCCATCAAGCTGGAGGAAGAACTGGCTCGTCAGGGCGTGCTCAACCCCGCCAGCATCGTCCTGACCAACGCCCAGGCCACCCGGGCCTCCGTGACCGCCGCGTTCCGCGAGGTGGCCGCCCAGGCCGGGCCGGACGACCTGTTCATCTTCTTCTTCTCGGGCCACGGCGTGCAGGAAGACAGCGACGACCCGGCCGAGCTGGACGGCCGGCGCGAGCTGCTGTCGCTCCACGACGGCGACCTGTCCGACGACGAGCTGGCCGCCCTGTTCGAGACCGTGGACGCCCGCCTCGCCCTGCTGGTGATCGACGCCTGCTACAGCGGCGGCTTCGCCCGCGACATCATCACCCGCCCGGGCATCATGGGCGTCTTCTCCTCCGAGGAAGACCTGACCAGCGCCGTGGCCGACAAGTTCCAGGCCGGGGGCTATCTGTCCACTTCCTGCGTACGGGGCTGGAAGGCGCCGCCGACGAGAACGGCGACAATCTGGTCACCGCCGGCGAACTGTCCACCTATCTGCGCCGCCAGTTCCAGGTGGAGGTCGCCGACGTCCAGGCCGAAACCGCCGACGGCCAGCGCAACTACCAGAACCTGGTCATCGACCGCGGCGGCGTGCAGGTGGACGACGTGATCCTCCGGCTGGCGGGGGAGTGAGGCGCAAGCCAGCAGGGCGCGGGCTTGCCCCTCCGGCAGATTGAGGGAGCGCCCTCCTGCGTCAGATGACGAGTCTGGTCACGGCAAACGCATCAGCGGCGGCAGGGGTCCGTCGTGCAGGCGCCCGATGAACTCGAACAACGGCCAGGCCGCCAGAAAGGGAAGGCCGTCCAGCAGGGTCCTGACGAACAGCCCGGGCCTGATGGTCAGTTCCTGGCTCGTGCGCCACAGCCTCGGGTCTGGAAGAAATCGGGGCGTCGGACCTGCATAGATCGGGTAGGCCTCCGGAAAGGCCCTCGACAGATAGACTTCCTCCTGCCGGACCACCGCCATGAAGATCAGCACGGTCACGGCTGTGAAGGCCAGGGTCAGCAGCAGGCTGCCGGTCTGGGCCAGGGCCCCGAACGTGCCGATGATGCTGAAGGAATAAAGGGGGTTCCGGCACAGGGAGTACGGACCTTCCTGCACGAGCTCGCTTTTCTTGCGTCCGCCGATGTAGAGCGAACACCAGGCGCGGCCGACGATGGCGGTGAGGATCAGGAGGATTCCGGCATCTCCGGTGACGCGCCGTATCCATGAGCCCTCGGGCCAGCCGGAGCCGACTGTCAGGACGGCGAACAGCATGATTACGGATGCGAAGCCGAGCACGCGTTTGCGCCGACGCTGGACCGCCTGAAGGTCCGGAAGAATCAAGTCTGACAAGGGAGTCCTCATTTTACGGCTGGCTTCATGGCCGGCACGCCTGCGCCCTGAAGCTTGCAGCCAGCTTGCAGAGCCAGGCTGAAGGCCGCCCCCGAACGTTGGTGTTGACCAACCCGGGCCCGGACGTGGACAAAGCGTGATGCGGATCCTGATGGCCGAGAATGATCGACTGCTCTCGGAGGCGCTGGGCCGCCGGCTGACGGACGCCGGGCACGCCGTCGATGTCTTCGCCACGGTCGCCGACTCCGAGATCGCGTGGCGATCAACGAGCTATGACCTGTCCATCGTCGATGTCATGCTGGATGACGGCGACGGGCGTACCCTCGTCAGATCAGCGCGCGCCGCCGGCCTGAGAACGCCGACCTTGATGCTGACCGCTCGCGACGAGATCGGAGATCGGGTGGCCGGACTCGATGCGGGCGCGGACGACTACCTAGTCAAGCCGTTCTCGACGGACGAACTGATGGCCAGGCTCAGAGCGCTCCGGCGCCGCTCGGCCGAGGTCACGGTGACCGAGTTCCGGATCGGGAATCTCGTCTATGCGCCCCAGAGCATGAGCCTCACGGTCGCGGAGGGGGCCGTCAGGCTGACGGCCCAGGAACATGCCGCGCTCGACAAGCTGATCCGGGCGGGCGACCGTGTGACGCCCAAGCGGATGCTGGGCGAACACCTCTACGCCTTTCATCAGGACTGGTCGGACAATGCGATCGAAACCCTGATTCATCGGCTGCGCAGAAAGCTGTCGAAGGCGGGAGCGACGGTCGAGGTCAAGACGCTCAGGGGCCTGGGCTACGTTCTGTGCGAGACCGGCGAATGAAGCGCGCCTATCGCCTCGACGTCAGGCTCGCGATCGTCGTGACCGTGATGTCGGCCCTGACGCTGATCCTCGCCGGCACGATCCTGACGCTGGAATTCACGCGCGGCCAGTTCGCGATCGAGGAGCGAGGGCTCTCTACCCAGATCAGGGAGTGGGCTCCGTCCGTCCGGCGCGGTCCCGATGGGACGGTGGCGTTCGTTCACCCCCCGGAGCCCTCGTCCGAAATCGATCCGCCCTACACGGGACTGCTGACGGGCGATCGCCCGGTCTATGGCTACACCCTGGTGGACGCCGACGGGACGGTGCTGGATCGCTCGGAGTCGAGGGCGCCGTCGGGGCGGCCGGGCGCCGCCGGCTCCGACGTCGTGCTCTCGAGCGGCCCGGCGCTGGACGGATCCGGCCCTCTTCTCATCGCCGAACTGTACGTCCCGGAGGCCGGAGTCTGGTTCCGGCTGGCGCGGGCGCGGGCGGACGTGTCTGCACTCGCCAGCACCTTCTTCGCCGAGTCTCTCGCAGAACTGGGATGGGCGGCCGTGGCGATGTCGCTGGTTCTGGTCATGACCGCGGTGGTCATCGTCCGGTTCAGTCTCCACGACCTGCGGCGGGTCGCGGCCCAGGCCGGGCGGATCACGTTCGACACCCTGGGCCACGAGCGGCTTGTCGGCGCGTCGGCGCCTGCGGAGGTCCAGCCGCTGATCCACGCCGTCAATCAGGCCCTGGACAGTATCGAAGCCGGCGCCGCGGCCCAGCGCGACTTCTCCATTCACGCCGCCCATGAGCTTCGGACACCCCTCTCGGACCTGAGGCTACGGCTCGAATCCCTGCCGCACGACCACGACCGGGATGCGGCCATGCGCGACGTCGATGCGATGGCGCGACTGATCGAGCAACTGCTGAACATCGCGCGTCTGGATGGAGGCGCGGCCTTCGCCCCGGCGCCGCTGGATCTGGCCGAGACCGTGGCCCAGGTCCTGCGCGAGGCCGCGCCGCGCCTCGTGTCCGCCGGATGGTCCCTGGAGGCGGACGGCCTGGACACGCCGACGGAGGTCATCGGCGATCCGACCCTGATCGCCCTCGTCATAAGGAACCTTCTGGACAACGTCCGGAAGCATACCCCTGCCGGAACACGGGTAAGCGTTGTGGTTTCCGCCGATGGATCAGTCCTGCTGCGCGACACAGGGCCGGGCCTGCCGCGCTCATTCCCCGACTCCGGCTTCTCCCGGTTCGTTCGGGGAACCGGAGATTCGCGTTCCGGGAGCGGACTGGGGCTGGCCATCTGCGAAAGCGCCATGCGCCGCATGGGCGGCGACTTCATTCTGGAGCGAGCAGACAGGCGTAAAGGCGCGGCGTTCCGGATGATGTTCAAGCCCACTGGGCCCACGCCGTCTTCATGATCGGGAGCGGCGAGACCGCTCGCGGCCGCAGGCCGCCGCCATATCGCCTCATTGATGACGGCTGATCACGGAACCGTGATGCCGGAGGTTTTGAAATGCGGACTCGTCTGATCGTCGTCGCCTGCGTGGTGGCCTTGTCGGGATGCGGGCAGGCCAGCGAATACACGTCCGAAGACGCTGCCGAAGGCGCCATGATGGAGGTCGCTCCGGCGGGGGACGCTGCGGCCTCGGCCGGGGAGCCCACGGCGCCCGCCCCCGCGACCCCGGCGCGGATCGCCTACGTCTATCGCTACACCCTCAGCCTGCCCACCGAGCAGGCGCTGTCGCTGATGGCGCGGCATGAGCAGGCCTGCATCGAGGCGGGTCCGACGGTGTGTCAGGTGCTGGGGGCGGCCTCGAACCGGGATGGACAGGACACCCTGTCGGCCCAGCTTGACCTGCGCGCCACGCCCGCATGGATCGCCGCCTTTCGCCAGGCGTCGGCGCACAGGCGGAGGACGCCGGCGGACGGGTCGCCTCCTCCTCGACCGAGAGCGAAGACCTGACCCGGCAGTTGACGGACACACAGGCGCGGCTGAACGCCCTGACGACCCTGCGCGACCGGTTGCAGCAGTTGCTGGCGAACCGCTCGGGACCGCTGGAGCAACTTCTTGAGGTGGAGCGCGAACTGGCGCGGGTGCAGGGCGAACTGGACGCCACGAGATCGGCCTTGGAGACCATGCGGACGCGGGTGCAGACCTCGCGCCTGACCGTCAACTATCAGTCCGCCGGACAACTGGCGCCGGACAGCGCATGGCGGCCGGTTTCGAATGCGCTCAGCAATGCCCTGACGGCCTTCACCTCCACGCTGGGCGGGCTGATCCTGATCGTGGCCGGACTGCTGCCGATCGCGCTGATTGCGGTGCCGCTGGTCTGGCTGGGCCTGAAATGGCGCGCCCGGCGCAATCAGAAGATCGCCAGACCGAAGCCCGTCGAGACCGATCAGCCCTGACGCCGCACCAGCCGCCCATAATCCTCCATCAACCCCAGGCTCAACTCGCCCGGCGTGAAGCTGTACTCGCCGATCTGGCCCACGGGGGTGACCTCGGCGGCGGTGCCGGTGACGAAGCACTCGGTGAAGCCGGACAGCTCCTCGGGGCGGATGTGGCGGACCACCACCTCGATGCCCTTCGCCGCCGCCAGATCGATGACCGTGCGGCGGGTGATGCCGTCGAGGATGGCGTCGGTGGGCGGGGTGTGCAGCGCGCCGTCCTGGACGAAGAAGACGTTGGCGCCGGTGGCCTCGGCCACATAGCGCGCCAGTCCAGCATCATGGCGTCGGAGAAGCCGTTCTTCTCGGCCGCCATCTTGGACAGGGTGCAGATCATGTACAGGCCCGCCGCCTTGGCCGCCGAGGGGGCGGTGGCCGGGTCGGGCCGGCGCCACTTGGCCCACTCCAGCCGGATGCCCTTCGCCTTGGTCGCGGCGTCGAAATAGCTGGGCCACTCCCAGGCGGCGATGGCCACGCGCGTCTTGTTGGGGAAGGCCGAGACGCTCAGCTGCTCGGGACCCCGGAAGGCGACGGCGCGGATGTAGCAGTCGGAGAAGCCCATCTTGGCGCAGGTGGCGCGCTTGGCGTCGTCCAGATCGGCGACGCTGAACGGGATTTCGAAATCCAGCATGCCGGCGGATCGGTGCAGACGCTCGGAATGCTCTGTGATCTTGAAGATTTCCCCGTCATACATACGCTCGCCTTCAAACACGGAAGAGGCGTAGTGTAGGCCGTGGGTCAGAACGTGCGTATTCGCCTCCCGCCAGGGAACGAAGTCACCGTCCATCCAGATCCAGCCGTCACGATCGTCGAAGGGAACGAACGTCATTGAATAAAATCTCCTGCACCGATTCTCCGTTTAGAACGGGCGCGGCGGCTCAGGTCAACGCCTCGCCGCGCGGAGGGGTCCGGTGAGCGCGTCGGATTCCCATACCGGGGCGGGCCGTTCCGGCCCCGTGGCCGCGCCCGGCGAGGGGCGGCATCTGCTGGTCGTGGACGACGACGACCGCATCCGTGAGCTGCTGAAAGAGTATCTGGCGCGCGAGGGATTCCGCGTCACCGGCGCCGCCCACGCGGCCGCCGCGCGGCGGCTGATGGAGCTGCTGGAGTTCGACCTGGTGGTGCTTGACATCATGATGCCGGGCGAAGACGGCCTGTCCCTGACCAGCTGGGTGCGGTCCAAGGCGGCCACATCCAGCACCCCGGTCCTGCTGCTGACCGCCCGCGGGGATGCGGATGACCGCATCGAGGGCCTGTCGCGCGGCGCGGACGACTACATGTCCAAGCCCTTCGACCCCCGCGAGCTGCGCCTGCGCATCGACGCCATCCTGCGCCGCACCGGACCCAAGCCCATCGGGCCGAAGGAGGTCCGGCTGGGCGACGCCCTGTTCGACATGGAGCGGCTGGAGCTGACCCGCGACGGCCAGCCCCAGCGCCTGACCGAGGCCGAGGCCCAGTTGCTCAAGACCCTGGCCCAGAGCGCCCACGCGCCGGTCGAGCGCATGCAACTGGCGTCGGACACCGCCGACATCACCGGCCGCGCCGTGGACGTGCAGGTGACACGCCTGCGCCGCAAGCTGGAGAAGGATCCCAAGAACCCCCGCTATCTGCAGACGGTGCGCGGCGTCGGCTACATGCTGGCGCCGGACTGATGAGCCCGTCCACCGGCCACGCCTGGCGTTACTGGCCCCGGTTCTGGGCCCGGTTCCTCAGGCGGCGGCTGCCCAGCTCCCTGTGGGGCCGGTCGCTGCTGATCATCATCCTGCCGGTGTTCCTGATGCAGGTTGCGGTGACCTGGGCCTTTTTTTGACGCCCACTGGCAGACTGTGACCGCGCGTCTTTCCGAAGGCCTGGCCGGGGAGATCGCCTGGGCGGTGGAGAGCTACCGCGACGACCCCTCCCCCTCGAATCTGGCCACCATCGCCGACCGCGCGGAACGGTCGATGCAGCTGTCCATCGCCCTGCAGGAAGGCCGGACCCTGCCCGACGACCGGGATTCCAGCGTTTTCGGCGTGGTCGACCGCACCATCAACGAAGCTCTGGACTCCCGGCTGGATGACCCGTTCTGGTTCAGCACCACCGATTATCCGGCCTATGTGGACATCCAGGTCCAGCAGCCTCAGGGGGTGTTGCGCATCATCGCCCCGCGCGAGCGGGCCATCGCCACCCAGGGCCACATCTTCGTCCTGTGGCTGACCCTGGCCACGGTGCTGCTGATGTCCGTGGCCATCCTGTTCATCCGCAACCAGGTGCGCGCCATCGAGCGGCTCGCCGAGGCGGCGGAGGACTTCGGGCGCGGCATCGACGCGCCGCGTTTCCGCCCGTCCGGCGCGCGCGAGGTGCGCTCCGCCGCCCGCGCCTTCATGGACATGCGCGAACGGATCCAGCGCCACATCGAACAGCGCACCGTGCTGCTGGCCTCGGTCAGCCACGACCTGCGCACGCCCCTGACCCGCCTGAGGCTGGAGCTGGCCCTCGCCGACCAGACCAGGCGCACCCAGGCGATGCAGGGCGATCTGGACGAGATGGAGCACATGATCGACGAATACCTGGCCTTCGCGCGCGGCGAGGCCGGGGAGGCGTCCCAGTCCATCGACCTGAAGGCCCTGCTTGAGGCCATAGGCGCCCAGATCAAGAAGCGCGGCGCGAAGGTGGAGATCGTCGCGCCCGAGCCGTCCGTCGAGGCCAGGGTCCGCCCCCTCGCCTTTCGCCGCGCCCTGACCAATCTGGCCGGCAACGCGGCCGACCACGGCGGACGCGTGCGCCTGTCGCTGGGCCGGGTCGGCGGCGGCGTGGAGATCGCGGTGGAGGATGACGGGCCCGGCATCCCCGAAGCCCAGCGCGAGGACGCCTTCCGTCCGTTCTCCCGCCTCGACGACGCGCGCAACCAGAACACCAAGGGGGTGGGCCTGGGCCTGGCCATCGCCCGGGACGTGGCGCGCAGTCACGGCGGCGACATCACTCTGGACGCCAGCGATCTGGGCGGGCTGAAGGCGGTGATCCGGCTGCCGGGCTGACACCGGAGGCATCACGATTTCGCGCGGCGCCTCTGGCGAAATCGGCGGATCGAGCGCATCTTTCCTGCCGTGGGGCTGTCATTCAGGTTCGCCAGGAGGCTCGCCAATGCGTACACTTTCCTTCCTCGCCGCCGCGGGCGTCGCCGCGGCTTTGGCGGGCGCGGCCCATGCCCAGCCCGCCGAGGTCACGGTCACACTCGGCGACCGCCTTGAGCGCGAAGCCGGCCGGGAGCTCGGCCACGCCGAGGTGGCCGAACAGGCCCGCGCCCTTGAGGCCCGGCTCGAGCGGGAGCTGGCGTCCAATCCCGCCTATGAGGGGGCGCGCATCCATCTGGTGCTGACGGACGTGGCCCCGAACCGGCCCACCCGGCAGCAGCTGAGCGACACGCCGGGCCTGGACTACATCCGCAGCTTCAGCGTCGGCGGCGCCGCCATCGAAGGCGAGATCACCACCGCTGACGGCCAGGTCCGTCCGGTCCGGTATGACTGGTACAGCCACGACATCCGTGACGCGCGCTATCAGAGCACCTGGCAGGACGCGGACCGCGCCTTCATGCGCTTCTCGCGTCGTCTGGCCGAAGGCCGGCTCTAGATCCGGATCAGGATCAGCTGCCGGACAGCTCGGTCGCCCGGCGACCGCGGCGGCGGCGGCTTCGGACACCAGCCGCTCCAGCGATCCGTCCTTCGCGAACACATCGAGCGCCGCCCGCGTGGTGCCGCCCGGAGACGCCACCCGCGCGATGAGGTCCTCGGCGCGGGCGCCGTCCTGTTTCATGGCGGCGGCGGCTGAAACCAGCGTCCCGGAGGCCAACGCCTCGGCCTGTTCCGGCGACAGCCCTTGCTCCACCCCGGCCTTGGTCAGGGCGTCCACAAAGGCGAAGAAATAGGCCTGGCCCGAGCCGGACACCGCCGTGGCCGCGTCCATCAGGCCGTCATCGGCCAGCCCCACCACACGGGCGACGGGGCCGAACAGGCCGCGCACCTTGTCCAGATCGGCGTCGGTTTCCGCCCAGATGGAGGCCACGCCCTCGCCCACCGCCATGCTGGTGGTGGGCATGACACGCGCCACGGGCCGCGACTTGAAGCCGTCCGAAAGCGCTGAGGCCCGCACCCCGGCCATCATGGAGATGATCAGGCGTCCGGCGCCAGCTTTGCATCCATGTCGGCGGCGACCCGCCGCCACATGGCCGGCTTCACGCCCAGGATCACGCGGTCGGCGCGGGCCAGGGCCTCGTCGCCGGGATTGATCAGGGCGCCCTTCTCGCGCGCCGTCTCGGCGACCGGCTTGGAGGACGGGGTGACGATGATCAGATTCCGCAGGTCCAGCCCGCCGGTCTTCAGCCACCCTTCGACCAGGGACGACCCCAGTCGTCCGCAGCCCACGAGAATTACAGGTCGATCCGTCAAGGCGTCAGGCGGTTCCCGCGGTTTCAAAAAGGCAGGCGTCGATGGCGTCACGCGGGGCGCTGCCCCCGCGGATCAGATAGTCGAACGCCGGGAAATAACGGTCGGCCGCGTCGATGGCCGCATCGATCATGGACGCCGCCTGGGCCAGGGTCGGCCGTTCGCCGTGCGGCAGGGCCAGGGCGTGGCGGAACACGATCTCGCCGTCCTCGCTCCAGACCTCGAAATGGCCCAGCCAGACCCGCTGGTTCAGCAGGGACGCCAGTTCATAGGCCGCCGCGCGGCGGGACTTCTGCGCCCGGATGTCCAGCGAACAGCACAGCTGCAGGCAATCCCCCTCGGGCCGCCAGGCGAACCACAGCTCGTAGTCCTTCCAGTCGCCCGCCAGGGCGAAGGCCAGGTCGCCCTGGTCGTTGCGGTCAAACGGCAGGTTCTCGGCCGTCAGCACATGCTCCACCACATCGAGCGGGTCGTATGGGGTTTCGACCTCGTCGGGGGTCAGTGCGTCCATGAAACTTTCCGATTCCCTGTGGGAGGCGTGAGAGGACGAAGCGACTCAGGCTCCGTCTCAGGACGGTAGGCGTGTTCGCAGATTCGGCTCAACCGGCTGCGTCCTTCGGGCGAGCCCCCGCTGTGGACGTTCCCTTTCCAGGCGTCTTTGCGGCTGTTTTGACGGGCTTTTTCAGTTCCGCGACCTCGGCGCGCAGGGCCGCGATCTCGGCCTTGAGCACATCGAACTCGTCGCGGCGCACCAGATCCATGTCGGCCACGAAGCGGTCGGCCTGGGCGCGCCATGCGCTTTTGGCCTCCTCGCCCGCCGCCTGGGCCAGGCCCATGGCGCCGGTGGTCAGCTTGGCGAATTCATCGAGAAACGGATTGCGGGTCTGCATGGGACTGTCCTGGCGACTGGAAACGACTCAACGGACGCACCGCGTCCGTTAACCTTCCGCCCGATATGGTGAATGAAACCTTGATGTCGATGCGGCCCGTCGTCCCGGAGACGAGAAAACGGGGCGACGGCCCCCGCGACGCTTGCTAAACGAAGCCCACCCCAGCCGATGGAGTCCCGCGTGATCTTTCCCGAATTCGATCCGGTCCTGATCCAGCTGGGGCCTTTGCCCATCCGCTGGTACGCCTTGGCCTATGTCGCGGGCATCGTCCTGGGCTGGCGCTATGCGGTGATGCTGTCCAGGCGCACCAGCCTGTGGACGCCGCGCACGCCTCCGGTCTCGGGGCCGCAGATCGACGATCTGGTGCTGTGGATAACCCTCGGCATCATCGGCGGCGGGCGGCTGGGCTATGTGCTGTTCTATCGCCCCGACCTGCTCGGCCAGATCTTCACCGGATCGAGCCTCGGCGAACGGCTGGAGATTCTGCAGCTCTGGACCGGCGGCATGTCGTTCCACGGCGGTCTGATCGGGGTCGCCATCGCGCTGTTCTTCTTCGCGCGCAGCCAGAAGATCAATCCCCTGTCGCTGGGCGACCTGATCGCCCCGGTGGCGCCCATCGGCCTGTTCTTCGGCCGCATCGCCAATTTCATCAACGGCGAGCTGTGGGGCCGCCCGACCGATGGCCCGCTGGGCGTGGTGTTCTGCAACGACCGGATCCTCGAGCTTTACGGCTATTGCCCCGCCGGTCTGGAACCGCGGCACGCCAGCCAGCTTTATGAAGCCGCGCTCGAGGGCCTTGTCCTGTTCGTCATCCTGGCTATGGCTGTCTGGAAATGGCGCCTGCTGGCCAAGCCCGGTTATGTCACCGGCATCTTCCTGCTGGGCTACGGTCTGTCCCGGGCGGTGCTGGAGACGGTGCGCGAGCCCGACACCCATATGCCGGACGCCCTGCAGGGCATGGTGACCATGGGCATGCTGCTGTCCATTCCCATGATGCTGATCGGTGCCTGGCTGATCTGGCGGGCCTGGAGCCGACCGCCCGCGCAAGGGTGATCCCATGCCCCTGATCGACCGCCTGCGGCGCGAGATCGCCCTGACCGGACCGATGATGGTGGCGGATTACGTGGCCCGCTGCCTGCACGACCCGAAAGACGGCTACTACGCCACCCGGCCGAATCTGGGTGCGCGTGGCGACTTCATCACCGCGCCTCTGGTCAGCCAGATGTTCGGCGAGTTGATCGGCCTGTGGGCGGTGGAGGTCTGGACCCGCCTCGGCGCGCCGGACCGATTCCGGCTGGTGGAGGTCGGGCCCGGCGACGGAACCCTGATGGACGACGCCCTGCGCGCCGCCCGTCTGGCCCCCGCTTTTCTGGAAGCCTGCGACCTGGTCCTGATCGAGCCCAGCGCGCCGCTGCGCGAGGCTCAGGCCCGCCGCCTGTCCGACCACGACCGCCAGCCGCGCTGGGTCAAATCCCTGCACGCCGTCGAGACCGACGCCCCGGTCATCCTGATCGCCAACGAGGTGCTGGACTGCCTGCCCGCGCGCCAGTTCATGCGCACCGACACCGGCTGGGCCGAGCGGCGCGTGGGGCTCGACGACGCCGACGGCCTGACCTTCGGCTTGACCGCGCCCAGCGCCGGCTTCGTCCAACCGGGATTCGACATCGCCCCCGGCCAGATCTTCGAGATCTCCGAGCAGCAGGCCGCCTTCGGCCGCGACCTTGGCGCCCTGATCCGCGAAGCGTCCGGCGCCGCGCTTCTGATCGACTACGGCCGCGACCGGCCCGGTCCCGGCGACACCCTTCAGGCCCTGAAGCGGCACGAGAAGGTCGATCCCCTGTACACGCCGGGCGAGGCCGACCTGACCCAGTGGGCCGACTTTCCGGTGGTTCTGGAGGCTGCCGTGCGGTCCGGCGCCGACGTCACCGGCTGTCGCGGCCAGGGCGATTTCCTGCGGGCGCTCGGCGTCGAGACCCGAGCCCAGAGGCTGATGCAGTCCCGCCCCGACGCCGCGCCGGTGATCGAACGCCAGCTGCACCGCCTGACCGCGCCGGACCAGATGGGCGACCTGTTCAAAGCCGCCTGCGTGTTCGCGCCGAAGAGCCTGTCCATCCCCGGCTTCGAGGGCTGACATGGCTGAGTCCCTGACCCATCCCCTGCTGGACCTGCCGGGCGTCCGCCACGCCTTCTTCACCCGGCGCGGCGGCGCCTCCACCGGCCTCTACGACAGTCTGAACGTGGGGCTCGGCTCCAGCGATGATCCGCAAACCGTGCGCGAGAACCGCCGCCGCTGCGCCGCCGTGTTCGGCGCCGGGGAAGACCATCTGTTCACCGCTTACCAGATCCACTCGACCCTCATCCGCGTGGCCGAGGCGCCGTGGGGCGATCAGCGGCCCGAGGGCGACGGGGTGGTGACCGACCGGCCCGGCCTGGTCTGCGGGGCCCTCACCGCCGACTGCGCGCCGATCCTGCTGGCCGACCCCCACGCCCGGGTCGTGGGCGCGGTGCATGCGGGGTGGAAGGGCGCCCTGAACGGCGTGGTCCACAGCGGCGTGGCCGCCATGCAGGCCCTGGGCGCCATTCCCGAGCGCATGGTCGCCGTGGTCGGCCCCTGCATCGGTCCGGACAGCTATGAGGTGGACGCGGACTTCCACGAACGGTTCGAGCACCACAATCGCGGCGCGGGCCGCTTCTTCCGACCCGGCGCGACGCCGGACAAGCGCCTGTTCGACCTGCCCGGCTTCGTCCTGTGGCGGCTGGCCGAGGCCGGCGTCGTTCAGGCCGCCTGGACCGGACACGACACCTGCACCGACGAGGCGCGCTTCTTCTCCAACCGCCGGGCCTTCAAGCGCGGCGAGCCGGACTTCGGACGCCTGCTGTCGGCGATCACCCTGACCGACTGAGCGGTCAGCCGGGCGTGTAATAGGTCGGCGAACCCGGTCCCACCGGCAGGCCGAAGCCGAACACCCACAGGAAGAACAGGATGGTCCATCCGATCGTGAAGAAGATCGAATAGGGCAGCATCATCGCGATCATCGTGCCGATGCCCACATCCTTGTTGTAGCGGGTCGCCCACGCCAGGATCAGGCCGAAATAGCTCATCATCGGGGTGATGATGTTGGTGGTGGAATCCCCGATCCGGTAGGCGGTCTGAATCACCTCGGGCGAGTAGCCGATCAACATCAGCATGGGCACGAAGATCGGCGCGGTCATGGCCCACTGGGCCGAGGCGGAGCCGATCATCAGGTTCACGAAACAGCAGATCAGGATGAAGCCGATGAACACCGCCGGTCCGGTCAGGCCGCTGTTCTGCAGGAAGGTGGCGCCGTTGACCGCCGTGATGGCCCCCAGGTTCGACCAGGCGAAGAAGGCCACGAACTGGGCGGCGAAGAAGACGATCACCACATAAAGGCCCAGGGTCGATATGGCCGAGGCCATGCCGTCGATCACGTCTCGGTCGTTCTTCATGGTGCCGACCGTGCGGCCATAGGCGAAGCCCACCACCAGGAAGAACAGCAGGATCCAGGTGACGAAGCCGCCGAAGAAGGGCGAGCGGATGCGGTCTCCGGTCTCCGGATCGCGCAACAGGCCCCAGTCGGGAACCAGCGTCAGAGCCATGACGGCGAACACGCCCAGCACCGCCAGGCCGGCCACCTTCAGGCCCTTCTTCTCCTTGTCGGTCAGGGCGTCCATGGAGCCGCCCTTGAGGATCTCGGGATCGGCCTTGGACTTGTCATAGGCGCCCAGCTTGGGCTCGACGATGTAGATGCTGACCAGCGAGCCGATGATGGTCACCAGGAACACGCTGACGACCATGAAGAAGTAGCTGGCCGTGGCCGTGACCGCATAGGTGGGGTCGATCAGCCGCGCGGCCTCCTCGGTGATCCCGGCCAGCAACGGGTCCACCGTGCCGATCAGAAGGTTCGCCGAATAGCCGCCCGACACCCCGGCGAAGGCCGCCGCCATGCCCGCCAGCGGATGTCGCCCAAGCGAGTAATAGACCGCCCCGGCCAGCGGGATCAGCACCACATAGCCCATCTCGGACGCGGTGTTGGACAGCACACCGGCGAACACGATGGCCATGGTCACCACCTTGGGCGAGGCGCCGAGCACGATGCCGCGCACCGCCGCCGACAGCAGGCCCGAGCGTTCCGCCACCCCCACGCCCAGCATGGCCACCAGCACCACGCCCAGCGGCGCGAAGCTGGTGAAATTGTCTACCAGGCTGGTGAAGATGCGGCGCAGGCCGTCGGCGGTCATCAGGCTGACCGCGCGGATCATGCCGTCCTCGGACCGGCCGGACGCGCCCAGCGGCCGGGGGTCCTCCACCGCCACGCCCATGGCCCCGAACAGCCCGGACAGCAGCACGATGGCCACGGCCAGCAGGAAGAACAGGGTCACCGGGTGTGGCAGACAGTTGCCCAGCCACTCCACCCCGTCGAGGAAGCGGGTGAAGGCGTTGCGTTTGCCCGGCGGCGGAGCGCCGGGAGGGGTTGAACCATTGGGCGTGGCCGGCGTGGCGTCGGTCATCAGGCGTCCATGTTCTACAGGATCGGGCGGGAGCTGACCGGCCCAAGCCCGTCCTGAAGCCCCCATGTCGATGCGCACTTTCAACCGACCCGGGACGGAAAGTCCAGCCATGCGGTGGTCTTGCGGACGGCGCGCCTGTTATGACCCGGGGTCACACCGCACTTGAATGAACGAGACGGAGGCCCATGCCCGCCCTGGACACCCTGCGCGCGCAGATCGCCGAATACCCCATGCTGGAGGCCGCCATCGGTCTGACGCTGCTCGTGCTGGCGGCCGTGCTGGTCGACTGGCTGGTTCGTCACGTGCTGCTGCGCATCGGCCAGAAGGTGCTCAAGACGGTCGGTCTGGATGACGAGGCGGAACCCATGGCGCCGGTGGCCCACCGCCTCGCGCGCATCGCTCCGGCGCTGGTGATCTACAACGGCGTCACCGCGATCCCGAATCTGGCGCCGGCCGCGGCGACGGTGATCCAGAACGTGGCCTCGGCCTTCGTCATCCTGAGCGTGGTGCTGGCCGTGGCGGGCGGGCTGGACCTGGTCAACAGCGCCTGGTCCCGCCGCGCGGAGTCCGTGAACCGCCCCATCAAGGGCTACATCCAGGTGGTCAAGATCGTGCTCTATGCGATCGCCGTCATCCTGGTCATCGCCACCCTGATCGAGCGGTCGCCCCTGCTGCTGCTGTCCGGTCTGGGCGCCATGGCGGCGGTGCTGATGCTGGTGTTCAAGGACACCATCCTGTCGCTGGTGGCCTCGGTGCAGCTGACCTCCAACGACATGGTGCGCATCGGCGACTGGATCGAGGCGCCCCAGATGAACGCCGACGGCGACGTCATCGACATCGCTCTGCACACGGTGAAGGTCCAGAATTTCGACAAGACCATAACCACCATCCCCACCTGGAAGCTGGTCAGCGAGAGCTACAAGAACTGGCGCGGCATGAGCGAGTCCGGCGGGCGCCGTATCAAGCGCAGCCTGCTGATCGACCAGAACAGCGTTCGTTTCCTGACCGACGACGAGCGTCAGTCCCTGTGCCGCTTCGCCCTCATCGATGACTATCTGGGCGAAAAGCGTGAGGAACTGGAGAGTTGGAACGGCAAGCTGATCGAGGCGGGGCGTGATCCGGTCAACACCCGCCGCGTCACCAACATCGGCACCTTCCGCGCCTATGTGCGGTCATATCTGAGCAATCACCCGCGCGTGCACGCCCACGGCATGACCCTGCTGGTGCGTCAGCTGGACCCCACGCCCGAGGGCCTGCCGCTGGAAATCTACTGCTTCGCCACCACCACCAACTGGGCGGAATACGAGGGCATCCAGGCCGACATCTTCGACCACCTGATCGCCATCCTGCCCGAGTTCGGCCTGCGCCTGTTCCAGCAGCCCAGCGGGCTCGACCTCACCGGCGCTCTCGGCAGCAGGCAGTCGGATCAGGCTTCGCCGTCGTCCTTGAAGTAGGGCTCGACCGGCCCCTGCAGCTTGACGGTCAACTGGTTGCCCTTGCGGTCCACGCGGTTGCCCACGGCCAGACGGACCCAGCCTTCGGACACGCAGTACTCCTCGACGTTGGTCTTCTCCTCGCCCTTGAAGCGGATGCCGACCCCGCGGGCGAGCATGGCCTCGTCATGGTGCGGGCTGGCGGGATTGACGGACAGACGGTCGGGGGGCGTTTCGGACATGGCGTCTCTTTCGGCAGTACAGTGAGCGCCGTTTAGCCGAGCCCGCCCCGGATCGAAAGGGCCTTGCCCTACTGCACCGTCTGCCGGGCCGGTTCGGTGCGCGCGGGGGCCTCGCCCTCGGCCGCATAGGGCTGCGGCCCGGGAGGAGCGGCGGGCGGGGTCTCGGCCTGCGCCGCCTGGGCTTGCGGGCGCGCCGGCCGCGGAGCGGGTCGGCGGGCCGGCTGAGGGGCGGGCTCGGCGGCCTGGGCCGTGCGCGTGGGCTGGGGCGCGGGCTCATCCGCGACCGCCGCCTCGGCGCGGGCGGCCAGGTCCTCGGCCTCATAGCGGTCGGCCAGCTTCTCGGTCAGCTCGCGGGCCTCGGCGGGCGGCATCTGGGCCATGATGGCGGCCAGGGCGCGCGGGCGCATGGCCTGGGCCACCGGCAGGCGAACCGAGTCGGCCAGGGTGTTGAACACCGCCGCCGCCTCGCGCGGGCGCATGGCCTGATAGACCTGGACCAGCCGGTTGACCTCGGCCTCTTCACGCTCGTCGGCCTGGCCCAGCATGCCTTCCAGCTCGGCCTTAATTGCGTTCAGTTCGGCGATCCGCTCGTCCAGCTTCAGCTCCGCCGCCGCCATCAGCGGCAGCATGGTGGCGAAATCCGTGTCGCGGGCGTCCAGCTGGTCCCGCCGGGCCGACAGGCTCTGGATGATGCGCAGTTCCGCCGGCGAGATGCCCGCCTGCTCGGCCAGCTGCTCTTCCGACAGGGCGCAGACCGCGGGGGCCGAGGCAATGGTCGGCAGGGCCACGTCCCCGGCGGCGACCACGCCTTCCTGGGCCCAGGCCTGGGCGCCCTGGAACAGGTCGGGCGCAAGCCCCACCGCCCGCACGGCGACGATGCCGCCCACGGCGATGGCGATCAGGGGCAGGATGCGGGGCATCTTCATCAGGCGGGCTTTCCGGAAATCAGGCGGCGAACAGGTCTTCGTCCAGCTTACGCCGGGCGCGGTTCAGGCTTTGTTGAGCAGTTTGGTTAGCGGCCAGGGCCTGAAGGATCATGGAGGCGCGCTCGGCCGCCTGTTCCGGGGCCGGATCGGCCCTGGCGGCCGGCGGGGCGCTGGGCTCAAGACGGCGCTCCTGAACCACCGGCGCGGGCTCGGGGCGAGTCGCCGGTTCGGCGCGCTTCGACGCGTTGGCCATCAGCGCCTCCAGCTCCGCCTTCAACTGGCGTCCCTTGACGATGCGGTCATGCAGCAGATCGGTGTCCTGCCCCGCCGACTTCAGCGCCATCAGGGCGTTCTCGGCCTTTCCGGCGGCGGCGTTCAGCTCACTCACAGCCTTGGCGAACTCGGCCTGCCCGTTGCGCAGGGCGGCCAGCTTGCGCTCCAGCCGGATGCCGAAGGCCACGGCCCCGATCAGCAGCAGCATCAGGACGCCGTCCAGGATCAATCCGGTCGCGCTCATCGTTTTCCTCCGGTCAGTCGGCTGGCGGTTTCGACGCTGATGGGACGTTCAATCCGCACCGCAATGTGCTGGCCCTTGCGGCCCATGCGACCCGTGGTCACCGGGATCGAGCCGCAGCGCACGCTGATCTCGCTGTCGGGTCCGGCGTTCAGCATCAGGGTGTCGCCCACCTTCAGGTCCAGCACCTTCTGAAGCGGCATCTGCTGTTCCTCCAGCACGGCCCGGACCTCGGTCTCGGTGGTCCACAGCTCGGTGGCCAGGTGGCTTTCCCAGATGTTGTCGCGCCCGAACTTCTCGCCCATGAACTGCTGCAGCAGCATCTTGCGGATGGGCTCCAGCGTCGAATAGGGCAGCAGCAGCTCCACCCGGCCGCCGCGATCCTCCATGTCGATGCGCAGCTTGACCAGGATGGCGGCGTTGGCGGGCCGCGCGATGGCGGCGAAGCGGGGATTGGTCTCCAGCCGGTCCAGGTTGAAATGCACCGGCGTCAGGGGCTCGAACGCCGCCTGGGCGTCGGCCAGAACCACCTCGATCATGCGCTGCACCAGCATCCGCTCGATAGTGGTGTAGGGCCGCCCCTCGATGCGCAGGGCCGCGGTGCCCCGGCGGCCGCCCAGCAGCACGTCCACGATGGAGTAGATCAGGTTGGAGTCGACCGTCAGCAGGCCGTAGTTGTCCAGTTCCTCGGCCCGGAACACCGCCAGGATGGCCGGCAGCGGGATCGAGTTCAGATAGTCGCCGAACCGGATCGAGCTGATGTTGTCGAGCGACACCTCGACATTGTCCGAGGTGAAATTGCGCAGCGATGTCGTCATCAACCGCACCAGGCGGTCGAAGACGATCTCCAGCATCGGCAGGCGCTCGTAGCTGACCAGCGCCGAGTTGATGATGGCGCGGATGCCGGATCGGTCCGAGCCGTCGTCGTCGCCCAGGTCGAAGCCCAGCAGGCTGTCGATCTCGTCCTGGTTCAGGACGCGTTCGGACAGGCCGGCTTCGCCGCCGTCCTCAGCCGCTCCCGCTTCTGCTTCCGTGTCGACGGTGTCGGCGTCACTCATGGCTTACTGCACCAGCATTTCTTCGATGAGCACGGCGTCCACCTGGCCCGGCGCGGCGATCAGATTGACCCGCCGCAGCAGCTCCTGCCGCAGTTGGTGGCTTCCCGCCGAGCCGGCCAGCTCCTCGGGGCGCAGTTCGCGCAGATAGCCCTGGAACATGTCCTGGAGGCGCGGCGCCTCGGCCTGCAGCGTCTGGGCCAGGTGCGCGTCCTCCATCTCCAGGGTCAGCTTCAGCTTCAGGAAGGTGGGACGGCCGTCCGCCGACTGGATGTTCACCACCATGTCCGGGAGGGTGTAGAAGGTCACGCCATCCGGTCCGCTGGCGATGACGCCTACGCCCTCGCCGCCTTCCTCGCCGCCGCCGCCGCCGTGGCCGCCGCCCTTCTCGGGTGGGGGCGGAGATGCGGGCGCCTCATCGCCCGACGCCTCGGCCGAACCCGGCTGCATCAGGAAGAAGGCCGCCGCCCCGCCGCCCAGCAGCACCACCGCCGCGGCTGCGCCGATGATCAGCAGCATGGGGGGCTTCTTCTTGCCGGGCGCGCCTTCGCCCTCGGCCGCGTCGCCGCCCTCGGTGGGCGCGTCGGTCGTGGCGGGCAGGCCCGCGTCCTTCTTTTTCTTGCCGAACTTCAGCATGTCTTCAGACGCCCCGCGGCCGGCGAATCCCGACCAGTCGATTCCAGTCTCCAGATGACGCGGGTTTGGTTAACGAGGCGTTCATAACCGGCAGTTTCTGCCGGGCGGCGGGGCCTCCGATCCGCACCAATCCCTTATGCGACAAGGATTAACCCTGTTGGCCCGACCCTTGCTCGGGACTGGAGGCAAGGAGTTGCCCGTGGAAAACGCCGCCTATGTCGCCCTGTCCCGCCAGATGACGCTTCGTCGCGAGCTGGACATCGTGGCCAACAACATCGCCAACGCCGACACCACCGGTTTCAAGGTGGAGCAACTGATGGTCGGGACCGAGATCGGTCAGCGGGCGCGCAACCATGGCATCCGCCCCTCGACCAGCTTCGTGCTGGACAACGGCGTGGGCCGCGACTTCGGCCAGGGCGCGCTCAGCCAGACCGGCCGCACCCTGGACTTCGCCATCGAGGGCGAAGGCGCCTTCTTCACCGTCACGGACGGCGACGGCGAGGCCTACACCCGCGACGGGGCCTTCACGCTCGACCCTGAGGGCCGCCTGACCACCGAAGCCGGCAATGCGGTTCTGGGCGACGGCGGCGAGATCATCCTGAACCCTGCGCTCGGAACCCCCACCGTGGCCGAGGACGGCACCATCACCCAGGACGGCCAGGTCACCGGCCGTCTCGGCGTGGTGCGCTTCGCCCTGCTGTCGGTGCTCGAGAAGGGCGGCGACGGCCTTTACCGCAACACCGCCAATGAAGCCCCCATCGAGGCCAATGACGTCCAGATCCGCCAGGGCATGCTGGAGGGCTCCAACGTCAACACCATCCTCGAGATCACCAGCCTCATCGAGATCAGCCGCGCCTACGAGCGGGCGGCTAAGATGATCGAAAACCAGTCTGACCTGTCCAAACGCGCCGTCGAGCGCCTCGGACGCGTGAATTAACCCTTCCCTCAAGCAGCGAGGCCCTGCGGGCCGAGCGCCAGGGAAACGAAAGGAGAAGCTGACCATGCGCGCACTTCGCACCGCCGCCTCCGGCATGCTGGCCCAGCAGCTGAACGTGGAGGTCATCTCCAACAACATCGCCAACATGAACACGGTGGGCTTCAAGCGACAGCGCGCCGAGTTCCAGGACCTGCTGTACCAGAACGTCGAGCGTATGGGGGCCCAGTCCTCGGCCCAGGGCACCGTGGTGCCCACCGGCATCCAGATCGGCGCCGGTGTGAAGGCCGGCAGCGTCTACCGCATCATGACCCAGGGTTCGCCCACCCAGACCGGCAACACCTACGACCTGGCCATCGACGGGCGCGGCTACTTCCAGGTGACCATGCCCTCGGGCGAGATCGCCTACACCCGCGCCGGCAACTTCTCGGTCAATCAGGAAGGCCTTCTGGTCACCGACGACGGCTATCAGGTGGAGCCCGCCATCGCGATTCCGCAGGAGGCCGTGGATGTGTCCATCTCCCGCGCGGGCCAGGTTCAGGTGATCCTGGACGGTGAGGCCGAGCCCCAGGTCGTGGGCCAGCTGGAGATCGCCACCTTCTTCAACGAGGCGGGCCTCGAGGCCATCGGCGACAACCTGCTGCTGGAGACCGCCGCCTCGGGCCCCGCCACCATCGGCGCGCCCGGCGACATCGGCTACGGGCAACTTCTGCAGGGTTACACCGAAGCCTCCAATGTGGATGCGGTCAGCGAGATCACCGCCCTGATCGTGGCCCAGCGCGCCTACGAGATGAACTCCAAGGTCATCTCCACCGCCGACGAAATGCTCAGCGTCTCCGCCCAGGTGAAGTCATGATGAGAGCCGTCTATCGCCGCCCGGCCTTCGAGGTGATGCCGCGCCGCCGCCGCGCCCGCATGGGCATGGGGGGCGCCGCCCTCGCCGCCCTGATCATCGCCGTGGTCGCCGCCACTCCGGCCCTTTCCAGCCCTGTCAGCCTGTCCGCCAACCCCATGGATGACGACGGCCGCATCACCCTGGGCGAACTGTTCGACGGCGCCGGTTCGGCCTCGTCCGTGGTCGTCGCCCGGCGCAGCGGCCCGACCGCCGTTCTGGACGCCGGCCAGATCCAGGCCGCCGCCGCCCGCGCGGGGCTGCACTGGAGCAACCCCGACGGTCTGCGCCGCATCGTGGTGCGACAGGGATCGGCTGGCGCCTCTCTCACCCAGACCTCAGCCCCCGCCGGGCGTCCCGGCGCGACGGTCGAGGTTCTGACCTACGCCCGCAGCCTCGCGTCCGGCGATGTGGTCCAGCCCGAGGACGTGGTCTGGTCCCAGGTCCAGGCCCACCAGCGCCCGCGGGCGCGCCCCAGGATGCGGCCGAGGTGATCGGCCTGTCCGCCCGCCGCGCCATGCGCGCCGGCGCGCCGGTCCAGTCCCGCGACCTCACGGCGCCCGAGGTGATCGCGCGCGGGGACATGGTCCAGGTGGCCTTCATCTCCGGCGGGGTGCGCCTGACCGTCACCGGCCGCGCCACCCGCAACGCCGCCATGGGCGAGCCCGTGATCGTCACCAACCTCGACTCCGGTCGCGCCATCGATGCGGTGGCGGTCGGTCCCGGCCAGGCTGTCGCCGGTCCCGCCGCCCGAGCCGCCCGCGCCAATCCCCAACAATTCGCCGCCCTGCGCTAGAGGAATCCCGTCATGCGTAAAGCCCTCGTCGCCATCGTCCCCCTGGCCCTGCTCGGCGCCTGCTCCACCGCCATGGAGGCCGTGCGCGGCCCCGAACTGGCGCCGATCGGCTATCCCGCCGCCCTGGTGCCGGCGACCCAGCAGATCCTGCCCGCGCCCGAGACGCGCCCCGCCTCGGCCAACTCCATCTGGCGCTCGGGCTCGCGCACCTTCTTCGGCGACCAGCGCGCCCGCAACGTCGGCGACATCCTGACCGTGGCCATCGACATCCGCGACCGGGCCCAGACCCAGAACTCGACCCAGCGCAGCCGGTCCAACGAGATCAACTCGGGCGTCACCAACTTCTTCGGGCTCGAGGCCGAGGCCGCCGACGCCATCGGCGGCGCCTTCGACCCCTCGGCCCTGATCGGCTTCGGCGGCGGCTCCACCTCGGCCGGCTCGGGCAGCGTCAGCCGCTCCGAGAACATCAACGTCACGATCGCCGCGGTGGTCACGGCGGTCATGCCCAACGGCAACATGGTGATCCAGGGTCGGCAGGAAGTGCGCACCAACCGCGAGGTGCGCGAGCTGACCGTCGCCGGCATCGTGCGCCCGGAAGATATTTCCTCGGCCAACATCATCCGCCACGACCAGATCGCCGAGGCCCGCATCCACTACGGCGGACGCGGCGACATCAGCCGGGTCCAGGGCGCCCCCGCCGCCCAGTCCCTGGTGGAGCGCTTCAACCCGTTCTGACCCGCGAAAACGGCTCAGCTTCCGTTCATGTTCGGCCTGTCAGGGTCTGATCATCGAACGCAGAAAGCTGAGCCGTGAACTGTTCCCGGCCGTCCGCGTTCTGATCGGCGGAGGCAGTAACAGTATGTTCAAGGTTCTTATTCCCGCCGCCGGTTTTCTGGGCTTTGTGGTCCTGGCCGCCCAGCCCGCGTCGTCCGGCTATGAGGTCCAGCAGGACGTTCAGCCCATGGGCTGGCACCTGCACCAGGAAGGCTCCATGGCCAAGCTGGCCTATGGCGTGGCCAATTCCGACCAGCTGGCCCTGATGATGACCTGTGATCCCGGTGACCGCAGCGCGGTGATCTATGGGGACGTTCAGCCCGATTCCCCCCGCCTGATGCGGGCCTCCGTCAGCTATTCCGAGCCCGACCCGCTGTCGGGCGGCGAGGCCTATGAAACCCGCATCGCCCTGAACGACTCCGCCCTGATCAATCTGGTGGAGCGCGGCGCCCTTCAGGTCGAGGGGGCCGCCGGCGCCTTCACCCTGCCCGCCACCGAGGCCGAGCGCCTCACGGTTTCGCGATTCCTCGGCTATTGCGCTTCGGACCGCGCCTGATCACTGTCGGTTCAGGAAACGGGGGTGCCTGAACCATGACCGCATGGCTGTTGATGGCTGCGGCGCTCGCCGGCCAGTCGCCCGAACAGGCGCGCTGGACCTGGACCCTTTATGGCGCGGATGGCGGCGACAGGGTCGTCCTGGCCAATGAAATCCCCGACACCCCGAGCCTGCGCGCCACCCTCGAGTGCGACCCCGGCAGCGGCGCGGTTCTGGTCTCGGTGTTCGACCGCGAGGGCGCCGACGCCGGCTATGTCTCGATCCGCTCGGGCCAGGCCTCCACGGCGTCCCAGGGCGAACTGGCCGAAGACGGAGGCGCCACGCGCCTGACCGCCTCCATGCGCATGGAGCACCCGGTGTTCGCCGCCTTCCTGGAAACCCGAGCCCTGGCCCTGCACCAGGGCGAGAACCGCTGGACCGTGCGCGTGGGCGCCCGGCACGGCGCCCTGCTCAATGACTTCGCCGCGCCTGCGGCGGCTGACCCCGGAGGCCCCATGAGAGCCCTCAATCCCCTGATCACCGTATCGTCCGTGCTGATTCTGGCCGCCTGCGCCTCGGTGGAGACGCCGACGCCGGAACCCTGGGTGCGTCCGGAAAGCCCCGCGCCGACGCCCATCGCCGGCTTCGACTGGCACTTCAACCGCCATGCCGACGGCGCGGCCCTGGCCTATGGCGTCGCTGAAAGCGACGACGTGCGCCTCAGCCTGCACTGCGAAACCGGAACGCCGGGCCTGATGCTCTACAAGGATGTGGAAGAGGGCGCGGCGCCGGTCATCCATCTGGAATCCGGCGGCGAAACCGAACGCTTCCCCGCCGAGGCCCAGCCGTCCATGCTCAGCGGCGGTGTGATCCTCAGCGCCACGGCCGACCCGTCCCATCCGGTATTCCAGCGCTTCCGCCGCGTCGGCTGGATCGCCTCCTGGGTCGGCGACCGCCGCGAAGCCTACGCCGCCCACGCCGGGTCCGAAGCCGCCGTCGAAAGCTTCTTCAACGCCTGCGGCTAAACGGATCATGTCCGGAAGAATGAAAAAGTTTCACAACATTCTTAGCTACATCACAGTTGCGTCATTCTTTCTGTGCGTTTATCTCTACGAACGCAGCTCTTTGATAAAAACGGATATAACCAAATACGCTGTATACATATACAATCCGGGGCCTCGATATGTTCCGACTGATTTGGCAATAGTATTTTACACAACATATGTATTGATTTTTGTTTTATTTGTATCGGCCTTTCTAGTGAATAAGCGAAACGATACTGACTCAAGCAGTAGAGAACCCGGGGGATAGGCGGTCGGTACAATGAACCTTGCTGACAGCTACGACTGCGTGTCCTTCCCCTTAGCGAGCTAACCCACCGCTCCGACACACCCCTCCGGCCCGCCCGGCGCGATGCGCGCCTCGGTCAGGGCCAGGGTCCAGCCGTGGTGGGTGTGCAGGCCCCAGCGGCGTGCGCCCGCGCCGTCGCCCGCGTCGCCGCCGGCCGACACCACCACCCGCCGTCCGCCCGGCAGGGCCGCCGGGTCAATAGGGCCGACCGCAAAGGCTGACGGAACCTCGCCCCCGAAGCCCTCGAACACGCTCAGGTGCGCCCACTCCTTGCGCAGTCCTATCCACCAGGGCGTGTCGTTGTTCACCGCCAGCACGGCTACGCCGCCCCCGTCCGAGGCGAAGCGCAGGGCGGCCTCGGCGTCCTGCACCATGCGGATGTCCGCCGCCCGGCCGAACCGCTGGCGCGCCCCGTCGAACGCCCGGGCCGGTTCGTTGGGCGACCACACCTGGACCTTGAGCTGGCCCTGCTGGGCCAGCCCCCAGCCGACGATCTCGCGCCACAGCCCCGTGACCGCCTCCTTGTGGGGGGCGGCCGCACGGCCGTGGACATGGGCCAGCACGGCCTTTTCCCGGTCCGGGCGCAGCTTGGTGTGCGGCCCCGTCGGCGCGTCCTTGGCCCGGCCCACCTGACCGGCCAGATCCAGGCGCTTCTGGAACAGCTCAAGAAGCTGGTCGTCGACGGCGTCGATCTGGGCGCGCAGGGCGGCGAGCGCCTTGTGTTCGGGAGAGTCAGCGGCCGATTCAGGCCAGACCTGATGCAGGGTCGAATTGGACATGGGTGATTTCGCTGGAGAGGAGTTTCAGGGACAGGGGCGCGGTCCGCCGCTCTGGCGTTCAGAGCGGTCGCCGGCGAGGCGGTCGGTTTTCAGAAAACCCGACGCCTCAGCCGGCGTATCGAAACTCGGAGGCGAAATAGCCGAAATAGGCCGCGCGCGAACGGTCAGAGGTGGAGACGGAAAGCGCGCGCGACATGGACATGACAAGGGTCCGGCAGTTGCGGTCAGATCGACCGTGCGGCCCAGAACACGCAAAATCCTTGCGCCGTCAACCCTCTGAGGCCGTCAACAGGACAAAGCGCGTGCGGTTATCCGCTGAATCCTGCAGATCGTGGCGCAGAATCGACAATCCATAGATTTCGGCCGCGGGCGGCGGCGCCACGGCCGCGCGGCTCAGATCCTTCGCCTCGGCCACGGCCCGCGCGGCCCCGGCGGTGTCGAAAACCTCGCGCGCTTCCAGCCCCAACTCGGCCAGCGCCTTCACGCACTGCCCGAGGGCGGCG
Source organism: Brevundimonas abyssalis TAR-001 (assembly GCF_000466985.1). Taxonomy (GTDB): domain Bacteria; phylum Pseudomonadota; class Alphaproteobacteria; order Caulobacterales; family Caulobacteraceae; genus Brevundimonas; species Brevundimonas abyssalis. The sequence continues at coordinate 22,861 of NZ_BATC01000012.1, read as the reverse complement.
GGATGGCTTTCGGCGGTCTTCAGGTCCGACAGGCGCGCCCCCTGCGCCGCCATCAGCGCCAGCCGGATCGGCCGCCACACCTCCGTCACCACCGCCAGACCCGAGGCCGCCACCAGATCGGCGGCGGGCTGGACCACGCCGATGGTGGAGTTCTCCACCGGGATCAGGGCCAGGCCGCAGTCGCCCGAGCGCACCGCATCGATCGCCTGATCGAAGGTCTCGAACGCCACCGGCTCGTCCCAAGGCCGCAGGGCCAGGCACGCCGCGTGGCTGAAGGCGCCGGGCGCGCCCTGATAGGCCACCCGCGCCGGGCCTTGCGATGGATCCGGTGCGTTCATGTCTTACATATCCGCCGTTTCACGCAGGGCGCCAAGAGAGGAGGTGGTGTCCTCAGGCGTCGCTCGTTAGGGTCGGCGCAGTCCACGGAGCCCGTCCATGATCCTCGCCCCCGTCCGCCGCCGTCATGTTCTCGCCGGTGTGGGCGGACTCGGCGTGGCGGGTCTGGCGGGATGCGCCACCACTTCCCCCGCCGCTCCGGCTCCGGCCCGTCCCGGCTTCCAGCCGCGCGTCCTGGCGCCGCTGCGCATGGACATGTCGCGCCTAACCCACATGACCGTCTGCCTGCGTCCGTTCCGCGCCGCCGGGCCGCGACTGGACGTGGAGACCGTGGGCGACAAGCGGGTGGTGCACAACTACGGCCACGGCGGCAGCGGCTGGTCCCTGGCCTGGGGCTCGGCCCGCATCGCGGCCGCCAATGCGCTGGAGGGCGGCCATCGCGACATCGCCGTCATCGGCTGCGGCGCCCTGGGTCTGACCGCCGCCCTGACGCTGCAACGGGCCGGCGCCCGCGTGAGCATCTACGCCGCCGAACGCACCCCCCAGACCCGCTCGGCCCGCGCCACCGGCGTCTGGTCGCCGGATTCCCGCATCGCCGACGCCGCCCGGGCGCCCGCCGCCTTAGGGGATGTCTGGGAGCGCATGACCCGCGACTCCTGGGCCATGCACCAGACCTATGTGGGCCTGCCCGGCCGGCCGTTGTTCTGGAACGACAACTATATCCTGCGCGACGCCCCGCGCGCGCCCGTGACGCAGCCCGGTACGCAGCCCGCGCCGGACCCGGGCCGACCAGCCATCGACTTCGCCAACTACTCCAGCCGCGTGCGCGACCTGGGCTCCCGGTCCCGCCCGCTCGAGCCGCACGAGCACCCCTTCCCCGTCGCCCAGGCGCGTCTGGGCCTGACCATGACCTTCAATGTCGCGGCCCTGGCCGCGCGCCTGACCGACGATTTCCTGCGCGAGGGCGGCCGCATCCAGCAGATGACCTTCCACACCCCCGCCGACCTTGCGCGCCTGTCCGAACCGGTGGTGGTCAACTGCACCGGCTACGGCGCCCGCGCCCTGTGGGGCGACGACACCCTCACCCCCGTGCGCGGCCAGATCAGCTGGCTCGCCCCCCAGCCGGAGGTCGACTACAGCCTCTATTACAGCGGCGTCTCGGTCGTCCCCCGCCCCGACGGCATCGTCGTCCAGGCCCTGGGCGGCAGCGACATGTACGGCTATGGCATCGAGGAGGAGGTCGCCGACCGCGCCGAGGCGGAGCAGGCGATCAATACGGTGGCGCGGCTGTTCGCGTAACCGCGAACAGTCGCGCGTCAACCACCATCGTCCAGACTTGAGCGGAACAACGCCTCCACCGAGCCGCCGTTGGCCTCGAGTTCACGCTCCACACGCCGGCGGCTCTCGTAGTAAAACAGCGCCGGCGTCCGCCGCCCCTCGGCGATCAACCGGGCCGCCGCTTCATCGGACAGGCTCCCCGAACCCGATACGTGGTCGCAGTACCCCTCCACGACCCAGGTCGGATACGATCGATGCCCCAGGAAACCGAACCGATGGCGGATCAGCACATGGGTCCGTTCGTGGGCGATGACCCCTGACAGATCCCGGGCCGGGAATGGATCCACGCTGTTCCATACCTCGTCCGTGACGATGCTGGAGCGGTTGATCACGATGGTCTCGGTCGGGGGGCGCGAGATGGCCAACGCGCTCGAACTGAAGGTCAGCAGTCGCCAGCGCAGGTCCCCGTTCGTGAGATAGACCGGTCGCTTCAGAACCTCGCCGCGGAACAGCGGGCTTGCCCGGACCAGGGTGTCCGCGCGGACTATGACCCCCGTGATCTCGTCCGGGATCGGCGTTTCGGAATAGACCCGCGTCTCGCCCACGGTCCGTACATGCGGAAACAGCAGCAAGGGCGGATGAAACACGCTGGCGATCAGATAGATGCCGGGGATCCAAAACGCCCCGGCGAGTGCAAGAACGATCACACGCCGCATCAGCATTCCCCCCGGCCGTTCCTCACTCCGGGGCGAGGATGATCAAGCCGCCTCGGACGTCTCCACCCGGCCCGACTTCAGCCGCTCGGCCACCAGGAAGGCCAGCTCCAGCGCCTGGTCGGCGTTCAGGCGCGGGTCGCAGTGGGTGTGATAGCGGCTGGACAGGTCGTCCTCGGTCACCGCCTGGGCGCCGCCCAGACATTCGGTGACGTTCTGGCCGGTCATCTCCAGATGGACGCCGCCCGGGTGAACCCCCTCGGCCTCGGCCACGTCGATGAAGCTGCGCACCTCGCCCAGGATGCGGTCGAACGGCCGGGTCTTGAAGCCGGTGGACGCCTTCAGCGTATTGCCGTGCATGGGATCGATGGACCAGATCACCCGCTTGCCCTCCGCCTTGGTGGCGGCCATCAGGGCCGGCAGGCGGTCGCCCACCTTGTCCGCGCCAAAGCGCCCGATCAGGGTCAGTCGGCCGGGGATGTTGTCCGGGTTCAGAGCGTCGATCAGGGGCAGAAGGTCGTCCGGCTCCATGGTCGGGCCGCACTTCACGCCGATGGGGTTCGAAATGCCCTTCATGAAGTCCACGTGGGCGCCGTCCAGCTGGCGCGTGCGCTCGCCGATCCACAGCATGTGGGCCGAGGTGTCGAACCATTCGCCCGTGGCGCCGTCCAGCCGGGTCATGGCCGACTCCACGTTCAGCAGCAGGGCCTCGTGGCTGGTGAAGATCTCCACCCGGCTCAGGTCCGGATGGGTCTCCGGCGTCACGCCCACCGCCGCCATGAAGGCCAGCGCTTCGCTGATCTTGTCGGCCAGATCCCGGTATTTGGCGCCGTAGGCGTTCTCGGCCGCGAAGCCCAGGGTCCAGCGGTGGATGTTGTAGAGGTCCGCATAGCCCCCGCCCGCGAAGGCGCGCAGCAGGTTCAGGGTGGCGCTGGACTGGTGATAGGCTTTCAGCAGGCGCTGCGGATCCGGCAGACGCTCTTCGGGCGTGAAGCCCATGCCGTTGATGATGTCGCCGCGATAGCTGGGCAGCTCCACCTCGCCGATCTGCTCAATCGCCGAAGAGCGCGGCTTGGCGAACTGTCCGGCGATGCGGCCCACCTTCACCACGGGCTTGCGCCCCGCGAAGGTCAGCACGACCGCCATCTGCAGGATCAGCCGCAGGGTGTCGCGGATGTTGTCGGTGGAGAATTCCTTGAAGCTCTCGGCGCAGTCTCCGCCCTGCAGCAGGAAGGCGTTGCCCGCCTCCACCTGCGCCAGACGGTCCTTCAGGTTGCGCGCCTCGCCCGCGAAGACCAGCGGCGGCATGGCGCGCAGCTCGTCCTCCACCCGCTCCAGGGCGGCCATGTCGGGATAGTCCGTCGGCATGTGCTTGACGGGTTTCGATCTCCAGCTGTCGGGAGTCCAGCGCGTGTTCATTTCAACAAGATAGGCAAACGGGCGCGGTGGAACAACGATTATGCGCCGATCAGCATGATCGCAGACGAGGTTTTCACCTCACCAGGCTCCCATTTCGCGCAACGCCTTGGCCAGATCCTGAGGCAGATCCGTCGCCTCCGCCGTGGTCAGGTCCGTCGGCGCGTCCTTCGCCTCCAGGTAGCGCCAGCCCTGAAACGGCCGCCGGGCCAAGGGCGCGGTGCGGATGACGCGGGGCTCCAGGGTGATCTCGCAGCGGCTGGTCTTGCCCTCGCCCAGGGTCGTGATGTCGAGGATCGGCTGGCGGCATCCCGCCGCGCCCTTGATGACCCAGTACAGCGATCCGCCGTCCTCGATCTCGGCCGCCCGCTTGGGCGTCATGCGCGTGTGCACGATCAGCGGCCGCCCCGAGCCCGCCCGCGTCTCCAGCCACTCGATCTCGGACACGCCCACGCACAGCTTGATCAGATGCAACGCCATGGGCCGGGTCTAGCATCTGCACGGCGGCGGAAAAGGGCCGGGGATGTCGCGGCGGGGGATAAAGCTCGCCCCGCCTCGCTCTGCTAGGCGCCCAGCTCTCTCAGCTGGGATTCGATCCGCGCCCGGTCCCCGCCTTCCGCGCCGCTCAGCTCCTGGCGCAGAGCCGTGGTCAGGTCGTTCGCCGCCCGGGCCACGCGCTTCTTGGCCAGACCCGCCATGACGAACAGCGCGATGCTGACGGCGGTCATGACCAGCAGCATCAGCACCCACTTGCCGATGTCTTCCTGCGCCGCCTCGGAATAGCGCAGCGCCATCTCGGACGTCTGCGCGATCTTGAACAGGAACAGCACCCAGCCCAGCGCCGTGGCGATCCCGAGGATCATGGCGCCTCGCCTCGTCTGCGCATGCCCCTTCTTCAACCGGCGCCAGTCGTCCAGGCGCGCCTGCATGTCCGTCATCTTTTCCCCCTTGGAGTGCGCGGGTGTCCAACCCGATTGACCTCACCCCGCCGCCCGAAACAGGCGACGAGACTTCAACTTTTCCTTTCCTACGGAAGCACCCGGACCGTAATCCATCCGCCCTCCGGACTGTTGGGCATGACGCTCGTGGTGACGCCGCCGGACGTCTCGTACAGGGTGTAGGTGTTGCGCGGCATGTTGCCCCCGGCCATCATGAAGCGGCCCAGCTCCGTGCCGAAGCGGACTTTTTCCGCATCGCTTTCGATGCCTGCGGCGGCGTGCATCATGTCCTTGAGCGCCTCATAGGCCAGAGGATGCGAGTTGGCCTGCATATAGAACTCCATGGTTCCGGCCTCGATCTGACCATTGCCCTCTGTGATCAACGACAAGACATAGGGTTCTTCTGACGACTCCGACCCCGCACAGGCAACGAAGGATGTTCCGGACAACTCCCTGCCCTCGCTGTCATCGGTCGCTTCCACGAAATTATCCGCGCAGCCGGCGGGCGGCCCTTCGCGGAAGGCGTCCATGAGCGCGCGCTTCTCTTCGAGGCTGGGCGCGGGTGAGCCCCCCGGTCCTGCGGTCGTCACTTCCCCGGAAGCCCCGTCCGCCCCGGCTTCGGATGTTTCATCCCCGGACCCGCAGGCCGCCAGCGCCAGAGCGGACACACAGGCCGCCATCAAAGACACTTTTCTCATCACACCCTCACCCAATAAAAAAGGACCGGCAAATCTGCTTCGCCGTCACTCACAGTCGATAATCTCGAAACTGGCCCCGCTGCGCTCCAGCTCCGCCTGGTTCGAGCCGTAGCTGGTCAGCAGGGGTCCAAGGGGAACCGTGCGGGAACCGTTCGCTGCGATCGTCAGAGGACCGACGGTCGAGGCATTCCCGTCGGGATCAGCCGCTGAAATGGTGACCCGCCGTTCGTCATCGGAATTATTCTCGATGCGCGCCGACACGTTGTTGGCGAACATGCCCCGCTCGACCAGCACATCCAGCTCAACGGCTGAACACCCGCCCCCGCCGATCACGCCGCATCCCGTCAGCATCGCCGACAGAGCTGCCAGACAGACTAAGCGCCCATAATTCCTCATAATTTGCCCCTCGCTTGAATGTCTGCGTTACGATCCACAGACGATCACCTATTCGGCTGAGAATCGTATGCCGCAAAACATTGTTTTTCCATTTCTAGCCAATGATCATAATTGGTCAAGTCCGATGGCACGCCCAGCACTGACTCATGACTAATTAATCAAGTCAGCACGGCGAATTCACTACATTGTCGATATATCGCATACGAATGTTATGTGAGATTCTATATTCAACACCTACTCACTCGACCGATTGTCCGGGTCCGGGGTGGCGGCGCATGGTCATCGCCCCGGGGCTTGCGTCGCGGCGCGGCATTCGTCATGCGCTGGTCATGTCCGAACCGCACCCTCCCCTGACCTCGCTGGCCCATGGCGGCGGCTGCGGCTGCAAACTGGCGCCCGCCGTGCTGCGCTCCATCCTGTCCGAGGCCCCGGCGCCGGGCGCCTTCGCGGACCTGCTGGTGGGCCGCGAGACCTCGGACGACGCCGCCGTCTGGCGGCTGAACGACCAGCAGGCCCTGGTCGCCACCACGGACTTCTTCATGCCGATGGTGGATGATCCCTTCGACTTCGGCCGCATCGCCGCGACCAACGCCCTGTCCGACGTCTACGCCATGGGGGCCACGCCCATCTTCGCCCTGGCCGTGGTGGGCATGCCGGTCTCGGTCCTGCCCGCCGAGGTGATCCGCCGCATTCTGGACGGCGGTTCCGCCGTTTGCGCCGAGGCGGGCATTCCCGTCGCGGGCGGCCATTCCATCGACAGCGTCGAGCCGATCTATGGCCTGATCGCCCTCGGCCTGGTCCATCCCGACCGCATCCTGACCAATCGCGGCGCCCGCGCGGGGGACGTCCTGATCCTGACCAAGCCATTGGGCGTCGGCGTGCTCAGCGCCGCCTTCAAGCAGGGCCGGCTGGACGAGGACGGCTACGCCGCCCTGATCGCCACCACCACCCGCCTGAACCGCATCGGGGCGCGCCTCTCCGACGTCCAGGGCGTCCACGCGGTCACCGACGTCACCGGTTTCGGCCTGCTGGGACACGCCATGGAGATGGCGCGCGGCGCCGGACGCGAGCTGCACATCGAGCTCGAGGCCGTGCCCCTGATCGCCCAGGCCGCCCGTCTGGCGCGGGAGGGCGTCCGCACCGGCGCCTCCGGACGCAACTGGGACAGCTATGGCGACGGCGTCATCCTGCCGGACGGCTTCGATCCCGCGTCCCGAGACCTGCTGACCGATCCCCAGACCAGCGGCGGCCTGCTGATTTCCGTGGCCGAGGATGCCGCGGCCGCCGTGCTGGACCTGATCCGCGCGGACGGCTTCGTGGAGGCCCGCCGCATCGGCCGGGTGACCGACGGCCCGCCCGCCGTCCGCGTCGTCTGATGGCGCGGCTGACCCGCGACGTCTCGCCCGAGGCCCTGGCCGCCTTCGACGCCCTGATCGATGTGCGCAGCCCGGCCGAGTTCGCCGAGGATCATCTGCCCGGCGCCATCAACCTGCCCGTGCTGGACGACGCCCAGCGCGTGGAGGTGGGAACCCTCTACGTCCAGAAATCCAAGTTCGAGGCCCGCCGTCTGGGCGCGGCCATGGTGGCGCGCAACATCGCCACGCATCTGGACGGCGTCCTGTCCGATCGTCCCGGCGCCTTTCGCCCCCTGGTCTACTGCTGGCGCGGCGGTCAGCGCTCCGGGGCCATGGTCAGCGTGATGGATCAGGTGGGCTGGCCGGTGACCCAGCTGGAGGGCGGTTATCAGACCTGGCGGCGCCATGTGGTCGCCAGCCTGCATGATCCCGCCCAGGCGCCGCGTGTGATCCTGCTGGACGGCCCGACTGGCGCGGGGAAGACCGCCCTGCTCGCCGCTTTGTCCGCTCGGGGCGTCCAGACCCTGGATCTGGAGGGCCTGGCCAACCATCGCGGCTCCCTGTTCGGCGCCGCGGCCGAGCCCCAGCCCGACCAGAAGCTGTTCGAGAGCCGCCTGGCCGCGGCTCTTGCGGGCTGCGACCCCAACCGCCCCATGGTGGTGGAGGCGGAGTCCAGCCGCATCGGCCGGCTGATCATTCCTCACGGCCTGTGGTCCGCCATGAAGGCGGCGCCGGCGATCACCCTCGATGTGCCGATCGCGGCGCGGGTGCGCCGCACCGTCGAGGAATACGCCGACATCGCCAATGACCTGTCCCGGCTGCAGGCCGCCATCGCCGCCCTGCCCGCCCATCACAGCCGCGAGGCCCGCGCCGCCTGGCTGGCCCAGGCCCGCGCCGGCGAAATGGCCGACCTGGCCGAGAGCCTGATCCGCGACCACTACGACCCCGCCTATCGCCGCTCGACCGCCAGGTCCGCGCGCGCCGGCCTCGGTGCGGTGCCTTGGGACGGGACCGAGGCGGCCATGGCCGCCGCCGCCGACGCGGTCGCCCGTCTGGTTGACGCTCAAGCCCGCTGACTGGACGCCGGACAAGCAAAAACCCCACGGCGCGAACCGTGGGGTTTTTTGTGTCTTGGGTGCGGGAGCAGGATTTGAACCTGCGACCTTCAGGTTATGAGCCTGACGAGCTACCGGGCTGCTCCATCCCGCGGCAAGGCGGTCTATGTGAAGGAAGAAGGGTTCGAGAACGATCCGGCCTCAAGTCGCGAGCAACCGCGTTGCGAGCATAGGCCGAAAAGCATTCTGTGTGTCTGGTAGACCCGGCGACGACCTACTCTCCCGCGCCTTAAGACGAAGTACCATCGGCTCTGGAGGGCTTAACGACCGAGTTCGGAATGGGATCGGGTGGGGAACCTCCGACATAGTCACCAGGTCAACCAGACACACAGAAATGAGAAGACATCGTCGCGTTTTTGTTTCGGCAAGTAAAACCGAATGAGTTTTGCTGAGAAACGATCAAGCCGATCGGATTATTAGTACCAGTAAGCTTCATGCGTCACCGCACTTCCACACCTGGCCTATCAACGTGGTAGTCTTCCACGATCCTCAGCGAAGCCTTGTTTTGAGGTTAGTTTCCCGCTTAGATGCTTTCAGCGGTTATCTATTCCATACTTAGCTACCCTGCTGCGCGGCTGGCGCCACGACAGGTCCACCAGAGGTATGTCCATCCCGGTCCTCTCGTACTAGGGACAGATCCTCTCAAGCTTCGAACACCCACGGCAGATAGGGACCAAACTGTCTCACGACGTTCTGAACCCAGCTCACGTACCACTTTAAATGGCGAACAGCCATACCCTTGGGACCTGCTCCAGCCCCAGGATGTGATGAGCCGACATCGAGGTGCCAAACTTTGCCGTCGATATGGACTCTTGGGCAAAATCAGCCTGTTATCCCTAGAGTACCTTTTATCCGTTGAGCGATGGCCCTTCCACGCGGGACCACCGGATCACTATGGCCGACTTTCGTCTCTGATCGACTTGTCAGTCTCTCAGTCAGGCGAGCTTATGCCATTGCACTCGACGAGCGATTTCCGACCGCTCTGAGCTCACCATCGCGCGCCTCCGTTACACTTTAGGAGGCGACCGCCCCAGTCAAACTACCCACCACGCCATGTTCCGGGACCGGATAACGGCCCTCGGTTAGACGTCAACGACAGTAAGGGTGGTATTTCAAGGATGGCTCCACCAGAGCTGGCGCCCCGGTTTCATAGCCTCCCACCTATCCTACACATACGGTCGCTAACGCCAAGGCGAAGCTATAGTAAAGGTTCATAGGGTCTTTCCGTCTGACCGCGGGAACCCCGCATCTTCACGGGGAATTCAATTTCACTGAGCCTGTGCTGGAGACAGTGGGGAAGTCGTTACGCCATTCGTGCAGGTCGGAACTTACCCGACAAGGAATTTCGCTACCTTAGGACCGTTATAGTTACGGCCGCCGTTTACCTGGGCTTCAGTTCGTTGCTTGCACAACTCCCTTTAACCTTCAGGCACCGGGCAGGCGTCAGACCCTATACGTCGCATTGCTGCTTCGCAGAGCCCTGTGTTTTTGCTAAACAGTCGCTACCCCCTGGCTTGTGCCACTCTTCTCTGGTTGCCCAAAGAAGAGTCACGCTTATTCCGAAGTTACGCGTGCAATTTGCCGAGTTCCTTCAGCACAGTTCTCTCAAGCGCCTTGGTATGCTCTACCTGACCACCTGTGTCGGTTTCGGGTACGGTCTCTGCTGGAGTTATTTCCAGGGACAACTTCGCTGCCGGGAACAATCCAATAAGCCCCGACAACTTACGTCATCCGTCACTTCCAGCTGGTGCAGGAATATTTACCTGCTTCCCATCGACTACGCTTTTCAGCCTCGCCTTAGGGGCCGACTAACCCTGCGCAGATTAGCTTTACGCAGGAACCCTTGGTCTTTCGGCGACAGTGTTTCTCACACTGTTTATCGTTACTCATGTCAGCATTCTCACTTCCGATACCTCCAGCCGCCCTCACAGGCGACCTTCACAGGCTTACGGAACGCTCCGCTACCGCTTGCAGTAAACTGCAAACCCATATCTTCGGCGCACGGCTTGAGCCCCGTTACATTTTCCGCGCAGGATCGCTTGATCAGTGAGCTGTTACGCTTTCTTTAAAGGATGGCTGCTTCTAAGCCAACCTCCTGATTGTCAAAGCAATCCCA
>NZ_BATC01000012.1:0-7500 GCF_000466985.1 Brevundimonas abyssalis TAR-001 | reverse complement strand
GGCGTCGCCCTTGGTTTTCAGTATTTCCGCGACAAGCAACTTCGGCGCTCCTCTTTATTAGAGAGCGGCCGAACCGGGGCCGTCAGGCTCCCCAGGGGCCGCCACGGCGATCAAGGTCGCTCATATGGCCCGGCGAATCAAACGCGGACTGACGAACCGTCGGCGGGCGGCCGAACAGTTTCGCCCAGGGTCCGATCAGAAGGAGCCCGGCGATCAGGCCGATCACATGGGCCTCCCAAGCGATTCGGGCGCCTTCCATGCCGGGCGTCACGCCCGCGCTGCCGATCACCCCGATCAGCACGTTCACGCCGATCCAGGCGGCGGCGGACGTCAGCACCCGTCGGTCGGTCAGCGGCAGGACACGCCCCTGCCCGCCCAGCATCCGCGTCGCCGCCCCGATCAGGCCGAACACCGCTCCCGACGCCCCCACCAGGGGCGCGGTCCCGTCCAGGTGCAGCAGGGCGTAGCCTCCGCCCGCGATCACGCCGCACGCTATATATAGAGAGAAGAACCCGATCAGCCCCTTCAGTCCGCCCATCAGGCGGGCGACCGGCGCGGCGAAGGCCAGGGCGCCCACCCCGTTCATGATGGCGTGCATCCAGCCGCCGTGGACCAGCATGTGCGTAACCAGCCCGGCATAGTCTCCCTCCGCCATGCGCGCGGGAATCAGGCCGTAGCGATAGCTGATCTCCATCTCGTCGGGTCCGCTCTGCAGGGCGTACAGACCCACGATCGAGGTCGCCAGCAACAGCGCCAGCACCGGCGCATTGAACACCGGCTCGCGGCCTGGCGGCGATTCGGGTGTCGGCGGCGTGGCGGGGCGTTCGGAATCCATGGGGATCAAATGCGCGTCCTGCCCCCGGTCATCAAGCGCTTCTTAACGACCCTGCCCCACTTTGGCACGCGGGTTGCTTTCCAGCCCGTTCACTCTGTTCGCGCGGGAGCGTCGAAATGGCAGGCGGCAAGATTATCGCGGTGACGGCCCTGGCCGTGGCCCTGGCGGCGCCGGAACTGGCGGCCGCCCAGTCGGCCGGGTCCTCCGGCGCGGCTCCGTTCCAGGCGGGCTATCAGGGGTCGCGCTACACCACCGCGCGCGCCGCCACCGGCTCGACCCGTGACGCCAACGGCAACCGCCTGATCGTCAACGGCATCATCCAGTCCGGGGCCAGCGCCTATTCGCAGAGCTCGGGCGGCGTGGCCTCCGCCTATTCGGGGGCCGGCAACGGCTCCACCGGCATCGCCGGCGCCACGGCCATCGGCAACAGCCTGAACGTGGTGATCCAGGGCAGCCGGAACACCGTCATCATCAATTCGCGCCAGACCAACACGGGCGACATCACCGCCGGAACCGCGCTGAACGGCACGCTGAACCTGGATGGCGATGATGAGTGAGACCAGACGCCGCTTCCGGCCTCTGATCGCCGCCACGGCGGCGGCCGCCCTCATGGCCGGCTGCGTCAGCACCTCGGCCGGACCTGACGGCCTTTACGCCAGGCCCATCGGCAATGCGCCGGTGACGGCCAACCCGACCCCCTATTCCACGGCCCTGTACTGCCTGGCCGACTACGCCCGCCGCTACGACCTGCCCTCGCCGCGCATCGCGGTGGGCCGGATCAGCGACTACACCGGCACGGTCTCGACGGACGGCGGCCGCCAGATCACCCAGGGCGCGTCCCTGATGGCCTTCTCGGCCCTGGCCAAGTCCGGCGCCCGCATGGTCGAGCGCTACGACACCTCGGTGTCCGAACTGGAGCTGCGCTACGCCAACAACCGCCTGATCGGCGAGGAAGGCGGCGCGGACAATCCCGAGGCCCCGCCCTTCCGCCAGATCCTGGCCGGACAGGTGCCCGGCTCCGACTTCTACATTGTCGGCGGCATCACCGAGGTGAACTACAACATCCGCTCGGCCGGCTTCGACATCGCCGGCGGCGAGGTGGACACCGACACCGGGGGCTCCGGCATTATCAACGGCCGGGTCTTCGTCATGAACGTCGCCCTGGACCTGCGCATGGTCCAGACCACGTCCATGGAGATCGTGGACGTCATCTCCTATCAGAAGCAGATCGTCGGCCGCGAAATCTCGGCGGGCGTGTTCGACTTCCTGAACGGCAACGTCTTCGACATCTCGGCCGGTCAGGGCGGCATGGAGCCGGTCCAGCTGGCCGTGCGCACCCTGGTGGAGCGCGCTGTGCTCGAGATGATGGCCAACCTCTACGGCGCGCCGGGCCCGGAAGTCTGCCTGAACGCCGCCAACGATCCCCTGGGCGGCTCGACCGTCGGCCCGACCGGCGGCTATTACCCCGCTTATCAGAACACGGATGCGAACAATGCCCAGACTCGCGCCGACCCGTCTCGCTGGCACGATCGCCGCGACGACACTGTGCGTCGCGGCCGCTACTGAGGCCGCAGCGCAGGATCCCGGACTGGTCCTGAACGGCCAGATCAACAACGCCGACGTCTTCGCGGGTCAGACCCTGAACGTGGTCGATTCCGAGGATCAGATCACCGCCTCCACCTATGCGGTGGGCAACCGCGCCTCGGCGTCGGGCGATGACGGCGTGGGCTTTCAGGTCCAGTCGGACCAGACCATGACCGGTAACGGCCGCTCGACCATCGAGCTGAACCTGTCGGGCGAGGCCGAGGGGCCCGTCACCCTCACCTCCCAGGTCGAGGCAACCGGCTGGAGGCCCAGGCCTACGGCGCCGATCTCGATGTTCAGGCCACCCAGACCATGGGCGCCGCCGACCTGATCGCCGACGTCGCCGTCAACGGCGCGCCCGGGCGCATGCTCGGCGGCGGCCGGGTCCAGTCCTCGGCCAGCGGCAATGTCACGGCCATGGCCGGTTCGGCCGGCGTCGTCACCGCCGACATCGACCAGACCAGCGCCGCCTTCACCCAGGCCTACACCTTCGCCAATCCCCAGTATGTCCCGGCCGAGGCCGAGTTCACCGCCGAGGCCATCGGCAACACCGTCGCCTCCACCGTCACCCAGGGCGACCAGGATCTGACCATCCGCCAGCGCCAGACCGGCGCCGCCGTCTGGGCCACCACCAGCGCCAACGCCGGCAACGCCTGGGACCTGGCCGGCCGCGCCCGCGCCACCGCCAACCATGTGGCCGTCGCCAACCAGGGCGGCTCGGTCATCTCCCGCACCGACCAGGGCAACGTCGCGGACGTGCGCGCCAACGCCATCGTCACGGCCTACGACTTCGGCGAGGTCACCAGCCATGCGGGCGCCACCGCAAACTCGGTCCATGTGGGCAACGCCGACATCTATGTGCGCATCGACAACACCCAGGTGAACTCCGGGGGCGTCCAGGCCGACGCCTCGTTCCAGGGCAACGGCGGCTATGACGCCTATGTGGGCGCCGACGCCGCGGGCAACACCATCACCGCCTATTCCTGCTCGGACTGCCCCGGCTATCTGGAGGCGGCCAACACCCAGGTGAACAGCGGCGCCGTCACCGCCACCGCGAACACCCGCGTCGACAGCCATGGCCGGGCCGTGATCACCGGCGTCAACGCCGTCGGCAACTCGGCCACCTTCTACGTCACCCGGCCCGGCGGGGACTGATCGTCATCCCGGCTTGCCCCTGACGGGCATGCCCACTACGGTTGCGCCAGGCCGCCGCAAGGGGCGCGCGGTCGCCTGCTCGCCGGGAATTCGCGCTTTGCGCCGCCCGCTGCGACCGACCGGAGTTTACCATGCGTTCTCGTCTTTCCCGCCTGCTCATGGGCGCGTCCGCCGCCGTGCTGCTGACGTCCACGGGCCTGCCCGCCCATGCTTGGCAGGCTGCGCCGGCGTCGGCCGAGGCCGCACAGTCCGCCGCGCCCGGCTGGCCCCAGGCGACCAGCGACATCCCCGCCGACGCCAATGTGCGCTTCGGCCAGCTGCCCAACGGCATGCGCTACGCCATCATGCGCAACGCCACCCCGCCCCAGCAGGCCGCCCTTCGCCTGAACATCGACGCGGGCTCCCTGGCGGAGAACGAGGATCAGCTGGGCCTGGCCCACTTCCTCGAGCACATGGCCTTCAACGGCTCCACCAACATTCCCGAGGCGAGATGACCCGGCGGCTGGAGCGGCTGGGCCTGTCCTTCGGCGGCGACACCAACGCCTTCACCAGCTTTGACCAGACCGCCTATCTGCTGAACCTGCCCAACACCTCCGACGAGGTGGTGGACACCAGCCTGATGGTCATGCGCGAAACCGCCAGCGAGCTGCTGTTCGATCCCGAAGCCGTGGACCGTGAGCGCGGCGTCATCGTCGGCGAGGAGCGCACCCGCAACACGCCCCAGCTGCGCGCCACCCGGGCCCTGCTTCAGTTCGTGGCCCCCGGCCAGCGCCTGTCCAACCGCCTGCCCATCGGCGACCTGGACATCATCCGCACCGCGCCCCGCGAGCGTTTCGTCGACTTCTACCGCGCCTACTACCGTCCCGAGCGCGCCACCCTGATCGCGGTCGGCGATTTCGACGTGGACGTGATGGAAGCCAAGATCCGCGACACCTTCGCGGACTGGACCAATGAGTATCCGGCCGGGCCTGATCCGGTCATCGGCGAACTGCAGCCGCGCGAGGCCGAGACCTACATCCATATCGAGCCCGGCGCCCAGTCCAGCGCCCAGCTGATCTGGACCCAGGAGCCCGACCAGCGTCCCGACAGCCTTGAGACGCGCCGCGAAGGCGTCCTGCGCAACCTGGGCCTGGCGGTCCTGAACCGGCGCATGAGCGAACTGTCGCGATCCTCCAACCCGCCCTTCCTCGGCGGCGGCGGCGGTCATCAGGAACTGTTCGGCGCCATGGACATCGGCCTGGTGGTCGCCAATTTCGAGACCGGCGCCTGGCAGCCGGCCATCGAGGCCGCTGAACAGGAGCAGCGCCGTCTGGTGCAGCACGGCGTCAGCGAGGCCGAGCTGCAGCGCGAGGTCACCGAGATCCGCACCGCGCTGGAGAACGCCGCCGCCGGCGCCGCCACGCGCCAGACCCCGGCCCTGGCCGGCGGCCTGCTCAACGCGGTCAACAACGAGGACGTCTTCACAAACCCGGCCACCAATCTGGCCATCTTCAACGCCGTGGTCGAAAGCATGACCGTGGCGGACGTCAACGCCATCCTGCGCGCCACCTTCGACGGCAACGGCCCCCTGGCCCTGATCACCACCCCCCAGCCCATCGAGGGCGGAGCGGCTGTAGTCACCGCGGCCCTGGAAGCGTCCCAGCAGGTTCCGGTGGAGGCCCCCGCCGCCACCGAGGCCATGGAATGGCCCTACACGGACTTCGGAACGGCCGCCGCGCCCTCAGACCAGTCCGTGATCGAGGATATGGGCACCACCCTGGTCACCTTCCCCAACGGCGTCCGCCTGACGGTCAAGCCGACCGACTTCAGCGATGAGCAGATCCTGGTGTCCGTGCGCGCGGGCGGCGGCGATCTGGACCTGCCTTCCGACCGCATGACCCCCCTGTGGGCCATCGATCCGGTGCTCAGCGAAGGCGGCCTCGGCCAGCTGACCCGCACCCAGATCGAACAGGTCCTCGCCGCCGACGTGGTCAGCGTCAGCGCGGGTGCGGGCCAGGACGCCTTCACCCTCTCCGGCGCCACGCGGCCCGAGGACTTCCAGACCCAGATGCAGCTTCTGGCGGCCTATTTCACCGACGCCGCCTGGCGCCCGGAGCCGTTCCAGCGGATGCAGGGCCTGATGGGCCAGTATCTGGACCAGTTGCGCGCCACCCCCGGCGGCGCCTTCGCGCTCGAGGCTCGGGTCTCGTGGCCAACGGCGACAAGCGCTTCAGCTTCCCCACCGCCGAAGAGATCGCGGGCGGCTCCATCGATGAGATGCGTCAGCTGTTCACCCAGTCCACCGGCGCCGGTCCGGTCGAAATCCTGGTGGTGGGCGATGTGACGGTCGAGGACGCCGTCGCCGCGGTCGGCGCCACCTTCGGCGCCCTGCCCACCCGTTCGGCAGCGCCCGAGCGCCCGGCGTCGGCCCTCAACGTGGCCTTCCCGGCCCCGGTGTCCGAACCGGTCCGCCTGACCCACACGGGCCAGGCCGGACAGGCCCTGGGCTATGTGGCCTGGCCGACCACGGACTCCATCGGCGATCGCCGCGACGCCCGCATCGCCAGCCTGATGGCCGAGGTGCTGCAGCTGCGCGTCACCGACGAACTGCGTGAAAACCAGGGCGTGGCCTATTCGCCGCGCGCCGGGGCCAGCTCCTCGACGGTGTTCCCGGACTACGGCTACGCCTTCATCCAGATCGAGACGCCGCCCGAGGCCCTGGACGGCTTCTTCGAGACGGCCGACCAGATCGCGGCCGGCCTGCGCGACGCTCCGGTCGACGAGGATGAACTGAACCGCGCCCGCCTGTCGGTGGTCGAGTCCATCCGGCGGGCTCGCAACACCAACCCCTACTGGCTGAACGCCCTGGACGGCTTCCACGACGATCCGACCAAGATCGAAGCGGTCCGCAACATCCTGACCGAGCTGGAATCCATCACGCCCGAGGAAATCCAGCAGGCGGCCCAGGCCTACCTCCAGCCTGACCGCGCCTGGCGCGCCACGGTCACGGCCGAGGCGGCGGCCGAATAGAACCTGATCGGTTGAGGTGGGATCGCTTTCGCGATTCCACCGATGCCGGGAATCAGGCTCTCGCTTAAGCTTGCTGACGAAAAACGGCCCCGGTCGGTGACCGGGGCCGTCAAGTCGCACTCAGGAAGGCGTCGATCAGATCGACCGGCCCATCGTGGCCCGCCGCGCATGACGCGGCGCTGAACGGCGGGTTCAGAACACCCGGCCGCCCACGCCCCCGTCCAGGGTGATGGCCGAGTTGATCACTTCACCATAGGACTCCTCGATCACCTCTTCGCGCCAGGCCGTGTAGGTCTCTTCGCGATACAGGGTCAGGATCTTGATGCCCGCGCCGTAGCGGCGCAGCAGCGACCGCTCGTTGCAGTCCCGCTCGGGACGCTGCGGGCGGCATTCGACGATCCCGCGCGAATGCCACAGGGACTCGCCCGCACGGCATTGCAGCGTCTCGCCGCCGTCGAAATTCACCTCGTCCAGATATTCGGCCAGGGTCACCTGCAGGCGCGTGCCCGCCAGGCAGCGGTACAGTTCGCCCTCATAGCTTTCCAGCACGTCGCGGCCGGGGCGCACCTGGGCGGCGGGATGGGGCACGGACCGCGTGTCGATGCACACGGCCTGGATCACCACGCGGCGCATCGAGCGGCGCGTCTCGGTATAGGGCACCCGCACCATCCGGCTCATGGCCATGCCGCCCACGTTCAGGCCCTGGATCGTGGTGGGATAGGGCTGGTCCACCTGGAAATAGGCGCCGCCCCCACCGCCGACCACGATGGTCGAGCCCGCACGCGCCGAGGCGCCAGCGCGGGCCGAGGCGTTGACGTTGGTGTTCACATTGACGTTGACGTTCACATTGCCTCCACCGCCGCAGCACGGCGGCGGGGCCGGCGGCTGGCAGCAGGTCGGAGGCGGCGGCGGGGGCG
>NZ_BATC01000013.1 GCF_000466985.1 Brevundimonas abyssalis TAR-001 | reverse complement strand
CCCCCGATGGGGGAGGAGAAACATCATGGCTTCGTCGCGCTTTCCATGAGGCGGCGGAAATGGTCCTGGGCCTGGAGGCCGAAGCTGGTCCAGGTTTTCATCAGTTCGTCCGGCTGCATGGCGGCGATGTTCTCGTCCATGCGGCGCTGCATCTCGGCCACCATGTGCTCGTTGAGCGGCTCCACATTGGGCAGGCCGAGGAAGGCCCGGGCCTCGGCCGGTTCGCAATCGATCTCGATCTTGACCTTCATCGCAGGCTCCCGTGTTTCACGTGAAACAGCCCTCAAGCAGCCTCGCACCGCGTGCGAGGCGTTAGGGCCGGATTATGTGT
Organism: Brevundimonas abyssalis TAR-001; assembly: GCF_000466985.1. Lineage (GTDB taxonomy): Bacteria > Pseudomonadota > Alphaproteobacteria > Caulobacterales > Caulobacteraceae > Brevundimonas > Brevundimonas abyssalis. The sequence continues at coordinate 54,099 of NZ_BATC01000013.1, read as the reverse complement.
TCATGGACTGGAAGAAGTCGCCGTTGTTCTTGGACTGGCGCAGCTTGTCCAGCAGGAACTCGATGGCGTCCTGGGGGCCCATGGGGTTGAGGATACGGCGCAGCACATAGGTCTTGGCCAGCTGATCCTTGGGCACGATCAGGTCTTCCTTGCGGGTGCCGGACTTCAGCACGTCGATGGCCGGGAAGATGCGCTTGTCGGCCACCTTGCGGTCCAGCACGATCTCGGAGTTGCCGGTGCCCTTGAACTCTTCGAAGATCACCTCGTCCATGCGGCTGCCGGTGTCGATCAGGGCCGTGGCGATGATGGTCAGGCTGCCGCCCTCCTCCACATTGCGCGCGGCGCCGAAGAAGCGCTTGGGCTTCTGCAGGGCGTTGGCGTCCACGCCGCCGGTCAGGACCTTGCCCGACGACGGCACCGTGGCGTTGTAGGCGCGGCCCAGGCGGGTGACGGAGTCCAGCAGGATGACCACGTCGCGCTTGTGCTCGACCAGGCGCTTGGCCTTTTCGATGACCATTTCGGCCACCGCCACGTGACGGGTCGAGGGCTCGTCGAAGGTGGAGGCCACCACCTCGCCCTTCACCGTGCGCTGCATGTCGGTGACTTCCTCGGGGCGCTCGTCGATCAGCAGGACGATCAGATAGACCTCGGGGTGGTTCTGCTCGATGGACTTGGCGATGTTCTGCAGCATCACCGTCTTGCCGACCCGCGGCGGGGCGACGATCAGGCAGCGCTGGCCCTTGCCCAGGGGCGCGACGATGTCGATGACCCGGCCCGAGCGGTCCTTCAGCGTCGGATCCTCGATCTCCATGTTCAGGCGGGAGTCGGGATAGAGCGGCGTCAGGTTGTCGAAATTGACCTTGGTGCGGACCGTCTCCGGGTCCTCGAAATTGATGGTGTCGACCTTGAGCAGGGCGAAATAGCGCTCGCCCTCCCGGGGGCCGCGCACCGTGCCGTGGACCGTGTCGCCCGAGCGCAGGCCGAAGCGGCGGATCTGGGACGGGCTGACATAGATATCGTCGGGACCGGGCAGATAGTTGGCGTCGGGGCTGCGCAGGAAGCCGAAGCCGTCGGGTAGAACCTCAAGCACGCCGTCGGCGGAGATCTCCACCTCCTCGTCGGCCAGAACCTTGAGGATGGCGAACAGCAGATCCTGCTTGCGCAGGTTCGAGGCGTTCTCGATCTCCAGACCCTCGGCGAAGGCGACCAGGTCGGCGGCCGACTTCTCCTTCAGCTCCTCAAGCGAGATGCGCTCGCCGAGACCGGCGCCGCGCTCGTCATCGCCGTTTTCGGACTCACTGTCGGAATCCCCATCGGCGTCGGACGGGGTGTCGGCGGTCTGATCCTCGACCGTGGCGTCGTCGGCGGGGGTCTGGTTTTCGGTGTCGGTCATGAGCGTATCGCGAAGAGGCCGCGCGGCGAGGGCCGGGCGGACGGGGGAGGAAAAGGCGATGTCTGGCCGCAAGGCCGGAGGGGAAAGACGGGCACCCGGGCGTCAAGCGGAACGGTCGGGTCGTCTTGAGAGAAGGGCAGCGCATTTCTGCGCCTCGTCGCCAGCGACACCACAGGCCGGCGGCGACGTCAAGCGGAACGGCTCAGAAGGCCCATTCCAGAGTCACGGACAGGACCATGACGATGGCGGCGATGAAGGGCAGTTCGTTGGTCATGCGCCAGTAGCGCTCGGACCTCTGGTTGGTCCCGGCGGCGAACCGCTTGCGGGCCACGCCCAGATAGTGATGCCAGCCGGTCAGGAACAGGATGCCGGCGATCTTGGCGATCATCCAGGGCTGGTGGGCGAAGGACCAGTCCGCACCGGAGCCGCTGCGCAGCCAGAACAGCCACAGACCGAAGACCCAGGCCGCGATCATGGACGGATTCATGATCAATTTCAGCAACTTGCGTTCCATGGTCTGGAACGTCAGGTCCATCTCGCCGCCCGGCGCCGCCTTGACGTGGTAGATGTAGAGGCGCGGCAGATAGAGCAGGCCCGCCATCCAGGCGATCACCGCCAGGATGTGCAGGGCGCGCGCCAGATCATAGGCGTTCATGCGGCGATCCCGCGGCAGGGACAGGCCTTCCAGTCGCCCTGACAGCCGGGGCCGTAGGGCGCGATGCCGGTGCGGTCCACGGCCGAGCCCACCGCTTCCGACAGGGCCTCGATGAACGCATCCGTCACGCCCACGGCCGGGGCGCGCAGATAGGGACTCACACCCTTCTCTTCGGCCAGATGGCCGTACTCCACGTCCAGCTCCACGAGGGTCTCCACGTGTTCGGAGACGAAGGCGATGGGCACCAGCACGGCCCCGACGCCGTCACGACCGGCTTGTTCGATGGCGTCCGGCGTGGACGGGCCCAGCCATTTCAGCGGCCCGACCCGGCTCTGATAACAGATGGTCCAGTCCTGCAGGCCGAGGCGCTCGACCACGGCGAAGACGGTGCGCTCCACCTGCTCCTGATAGGGATCGCCCTTCCTGTGGACCAGGTTTTCGGGGATGCCGTGGGCGGAGAACAGCACCCGGACAGGCTTGTCCCCGGCCTTCTCCAGCTGCGCGGTGATCAGGGCCGCCTGGGCCTCGATCCAGCCGGTGGCCTCGGGATAGCAACACACGGCGCTGATCCGGCCCGACCCGCGATAATGCTCGCGCCAGGCCTTCAGGGACGACTGGGTGGTGGTGGTGGAGAACTGCGGATATAGCGGCAGCAGCACCACCTGATCGGGGCCGAACGCCTCGACCGCCTTTGCCGTCTCAGGCGTCAGGGGGTTCCAGTACCGCATGGCGATGAACACCCGCACATCGTCGCCGGGCCAGTCCCGCCGCAGACGTTCGGTCAGGGCCGCGGCCTGTTTTTCGGTCTCGGGCAGCAGGGGCGAGCCGCCGCCCATCATCGCATAGTTGGCCTTGGCTTCCTCCTCGCGCTTGGAGGAGATGAATTTCGCCAGCGGCGTGCGAACGATGCCGGGCAGGCCGATGATGGCCGGGTCGTTGAACAGGTTGAACAGGAACGGCCTGACGGACTCCTGACCATCGGGCCCGCCCAGATTCATCAGGACCACGGCGATGCGGCGAGGTGTGGAGGCGTCGGTCATTGGGCTCCGATCCGTCGGAGCACCTGCTCCACATGGGCGATGGGCACATCAGGTAGGATGCCGTGACCCAGATTGAAGACCCAGGGGCCCTGCCCCCAGGCTTCCATCAGCTGATCCACCCTGCGATCCAGCGCCGCACCCCCCGCCCGAAGCAGGAGGGGGTCCAGCGCGCCCTGGATGGGCTTGATGGTCTGGACCCGGCGGCCGACGGCCAGCGGACAGGCGGTGTCCAGCGCCACGGCTTGGACGTCCACATCCCGCGCATAGCCCTCCGCAAGCGCCGCCGAACCCCGCGGAAAGCCGATCAGGGGTACGGTGACGCCCAGCTCGCGCAGGCGGGCAACAAGCTTCTGATGCGGCTTCAGGACCAGACGATCGAACAGGTCGTCGGGCAGGCCCTCGGCCCAGCTCTCGAAGATCTTCAGGGCCTGGGCGCCGGCGTCCGCCTGCATCTTCAGATACCAGGCGCTGGATTCCACCAGCACGTCCAGAAGGGCGTCCACCTTCTCCGGCTCCGCATAGGCATAGGTGCGCGCCTGGGCCCGCTCGCCCTTGCCGATGGTGCGGGCCTCGCCGTCCAGCATGTAGGTGGCCACGGTCCAGGGAGCCCCCGCAAAGCCGATGAGGGCGCGCTCGGGCTCCAGGGCGTCGCGGACCCGGGACAGGGTCTCGCCCACCTCGGACAGGGCCGCGCCCGCTCCTTCGGCCAGATCGCGCATGGACGCCACATCCGGCAGGGCGCCCAGGCGGGGTCCCTCGCCAGCCTCGAACCAGACCTCCTGGCCCAGGCGCGGGGGATCAACAGGATGTCCGCGAAGACGATGGCCGCATCGAAGCCGAACCGCCGCATGGGCTGCAGGGTCACTTCGGCGGCCATCTCGGGATTCAGGCAGAAGGCGATGAAATCGGGCGACCGGGCCCGCAAGGCCCGGTACTCCGGCAGGTAGCGCCCGGCCTGACGCATGAACCATACCGGGGGGCGCTCGAGGGTCTCTCCCCGAAGGGCGCGAAGGAAAACGGGGTCGGGACTGGCCATGCCGAGCGTTTACGGGGCCAGACCGTCCCACTCAATCCTTACTCATGAATTAGAGTCTTGAGGGATGGGAGTAGAGTCTTGGACGGGGGACGACGGGGACAGTTTTGAGGTCCCCGCCAGACGGCGCCGGGTTCCTCCCCCGCCGGTCGCCGATCATCCACCGGGCGGGCCCGTGGGGATGATCAGGCGGGATAGTGTTAACAAAACCTTACCAACCCTTTGCGGAACGGCCGTCGCGGACTCCGGGGCGGCGGGGATAAGTGGGGTCTTCACCTGTCCATCCCCATGCTGGGCGCCGTCGGATCACACACGCGGGACGGAATGACCCCAACTCTCGGGATCGTCCCCGTAATCCCGAAGGATGCGCCCGGCCGCTCGAGACGCTATGGAAAAGTCATGAAACCGTCCCCAGCCATTCGGGGCGCCGCCCACAGGTTCGCCCCCCGATGATCGCCAAGCCGGGCCGTCTGGCCACCTATTTCCATGTGCACCTGGTGTCGGACTCCACCGGCGAGACCCTGAACGCCATGGCCAAGGCCGTGGTGGCCCGTTTCGACGGTGTCATCCCCATCGAGCACATCTACGCCCTGGTGCGCTCCCACAAGCAGCTGGACAAGGTGCTGGAGTCCATCGACGCCTCGCCGGGGGTGGTGCTGCACACCATTGTGGACCGGGAGCTGCGCACCGCGCTGGAGGACGGCTGCCGGCGCATGGGCATGCCCCAGATCGGGGCGCTGGACCCGCTGGTGGGGGCCCTGTCGCGCTATCTGGGCGCCGCCATCTCGACCCGGGTGGGCGCCCAGCACGCCCTGGACACCGACTATTTCAACCGCATCGGGGCGCTGGACTACGCCATTTCCCACGATGACGGGCAGAGCCAGAACGATCTGGAGAACGCCGACGTGGTGCTGGTGGGGGTCAGCCGCACCTCCAAGACGCCCACCTGCATCTATCTGGCCCATCGGGGCGTGCGGGCGGCCAATGTGCCTCTGGTGCCGGGCCAGGAGGCGCCCGAGCGTCTGGACGGGCTGAAACACCCGCTGGTCGTGGGCCTGACCGTGTCTCCGGACCGTCTGGTGCAGATCCGCCGCAACCGGCTGGAGGGTCTGGGGGAGGTGCGCGGCTCCACCTATGTGGATCATGAGGCGGTGCGCGACGAGACCGTGAAGGCCCGCCGCATGTTCGAACGGCGCGGCTGGCCCACTATCGACGTGACCCGTCGTTCCATCGAGGAGACGGCGGCCCAGGTCATCAATCTGCTGAATGAGCGCCGGGCGAAGACCGGCGAGCCGGACGCGGGCGGGGCGCAGTCATGACCGGAACCCTGATCCTGGCGTCAAAGAGCGCGGCGCGGCGCGCCATGCTGACCGGCGCGGGGGTGCCCCACCAGGCCACATCGGCGGATGTGGACGAAGGGGCGTTGAAGGTCGGCCTGCTGGCCGAGGGCGCGGACCCGGCGGGCGTGGCGCTGGCGCTGGCCCGGGCCAAGGCGGAGGCGGCCTCGCGGGAGCATGCCGGGCTGGTGCTGGGATCGGACCAGACGCTGGATCTGGACGGGGCCCTGATCGACAAGGCCGACAGCCTGGACGAGGCCCGGGCGCGGCTGCGCGCCTTCCGCGGCAAGGGCCATGTGCTGCATTCCGCCGCCGCCCTGGCGGTGGGCGGGGAGACCGTGTGGAGCGCGGCGGCTTCGGCGCGCATGCAGGTGCGGGCGTTCTCCGACGCCTTTCTGGACGCCTATCTGGCGGCGGAGGGCGAGGGAATCCTGTCCAGCGTGGGCTGTTACCGGCTGGAGGGTCTGGGCGCCAGCTGTTCGAGCGCATCGAGGGGGACTATTTCACCGTGCTGGGCATGCCCCTGTGGCCGGTGCTGGCGGAACTGCGGACGCGGGGGATTCTGGCGTCATGACCATCACCGGCGCGGCCTTGCTGGCCGGGATCGTGGGGCGGCCCGTGGCCCATTCGCTCAGCCCGGTCATCCACAACGCGTGGATCGAAGCGGCGGGCATGGATGCGGTCTACGCCGCCTTCGCCCCGCCCGACGAGGCGGCCTTCGACCTGCTGATCGAGGCGGGCCGGGCGGGCATGATCCACGGGCTGAACGTCACCGCCCCCTTCAAGGGCCAGGCGCTGGCCCGGGCTGACGAGGCCAGTGACACCGCGCGGGCCTGCGGCTCGGCCAATGTTCTGGCCTTCCGGGACGGCCGGGTGCGGGCGCAAAGCACCGATGGGGAGGGGCTGCTGAAGGCGCTGGCTGAACAGGCGCCCGACGTCGACCTGACGGCGGGGCCGGTGCTGTTTCTGGGTGCGGGCGGCGCGGCGCGGGCGTCGGTGGCCGCCCTGCTGGCCGGGGGCGCGCCGGAGGTGGTGATCCTGAACCGGACCCGGGACCGGGCGCAGGCGCTGGCGGAGACCTTCGACGACCGGGTGCGGGTCGCGGGAGACGATCCGGGCGAGATCGCCGGGGCGCGGCTGGTGATCAATGCGGTGGCGGGGCCCATGACGTTCGATTTCGGGCGCACGCCGAACGCCGAGGCGGCTCTGGACATGACCTACAAGCCGCTGGAGACGCCGTTTCTGATGGCGGCGCGCGCGGGGGGCCTGATCGGTGTGGACGGGCTGGGCATGCTGACCGGACAGGCCGGGCCCTCGTTCGCGTTTATTTTTGATCGCCCGCCGCCGACTCTGGACCCACGCGCGGTGGTGCTGGCGCACCTTCAGGGGCTTGAGCCGTGATTGTGTTGGGCCTGACCGGCTCCATCGGCATGGGCAAGTCCACCACTGCGGCCCTGTTCGCCGAGGAAGGCGCGCTCGTGTGGGACGCGGACGCGGCGGTGCATGATCTCTACGCCTGGGGCGGGGCGGCGGTCGCGGCGGTGGAGGCGGCCTTTCCGGGGGTCACGGGGCCGGAAGGGATCGACCGGACGAAACTGGCCGCGGCCCTGCGCGAAGACGCGGACGGCTACGCCCGTCTGGAGGCCATCGTCCATCCGCTGGTGCGCGAACACCGGGCGGACCTGATGGCCGAGGCCCGCGCCGCCGGGGCGCGGTTACTGGTGCTGGACATTCCCCTGTTGATGGAGACCGGGGGCGACGCGGAGGTGGACGCGGTGGTGGTGGTCACGGCGCCGGCCGAGGTGCAGCGCGAACGGGTCCTGTCGCGGCCGGGCATGACCCCGGAGCGCTTCGCCGAGATTCTGGCACGCCAGACGCCCGATGCGGACAAGCGCGCCCGGGCCGATTTCATCATCGAAAGCCACAAGGGGCTGGATCATGCCCGGGATCAGGTGCGCGCGGTTGTGGATACGGTGCTGAAACCCGGCTGGGCGGGCCGCCGGGGGATTCCAAAGGGCGCCGAAACCCCGCAATAGTGGGCCATGGCCCGCGAAATCGTCCTCGACACCGAAACCACCGGCTTTGATCCGAAGACGGGCGACCGGTTGATCGAGGTGGGCTGCATCGAGATCGACGACCTGCTGCCCACCGGGCGCACCTATCACCGGCTGGTCAATCCCGAGCGGCTGATCCCGCCCGACGCCATCCGCGTGCACGGCATCACCGACGACAAGGTGCGCGGCGCGCCCAAATTCGCCGAGATGGCGGACGAACTGCTGGAATTCATCGGCGACGCGCCGGTGATCGCCCACAACGCCGCCTTTGACCGGGCCTTCATCAACCACGAGCTGGGCCTGTGCGGCCGGCTGCTGGTGGAGGAAGTGCGCTGGATCGACACCCTGGGCCTGGCCCAGACGCGGTTCCCGGGCATGGCCAATTCGCTGGACGCCCTGTGCAAGCGCTTCAAGATCTCCCTTGCCGAGCGCACCCTGCACGGGGCCCTGATCGACGCCCGCCTGCTGGCCTCGGTCTATCTCGAGCTGAAGGGCGGCAAGGAGCGGGTGCTGGATCTCAGCGCCGCGCGCGGCCCCATGGCGCCGGGGTTCAAGCCGGTCAGCCACGGCGAACGGCCCCGCCCCCTGCCCGACCGCGTCTCGCCCGAGGAGGCGGCGGCCCACGCCGCCTTCCTGCAGAGCCAGTTCAAGGACCTGTCCCTGTGGCGCGGCTATGGGCTGGAGGCGGCGGCTTCAGCCGCCTCCTGACTCAGTTCAGGCCTGGCCCTGGGCCGGCGGGATGGCCGGGGCGCCGTTCTGCTGGGCCTTGCGGGCGGCGTAGATGGCGGCGAAGTCCAGCGGCTCCAGCAGGAAGGGCGGATAGAAGCCGCCGTCGCTGGTGGCTGTGGCGATGATCTGGCGCGCGAAGGGGAACAGATAGCGCGGGCACTCGATCAGGAGCATCTTCTCGATGTCTTTCTCCTCGACGCCGCCGATCTGGAACAGGCCGCCGTAGAGCAGCTCGATCTGGAACATGGGCTGGTCGCCCGAGGCGGCCTTGACCGACAGCTTCAGATCGATCTCGAACAGGCCGTCGGCGCGGCCCTGGGCGTTCATCTCCACGCCCATGTCGATCTGGGGCTTGCCCTCGAAGCGCAGGCTTTCCGGCGCCTTGGGGTTCTCGAACGAGAAATCGCGCACGTACTGGGTCAGGACGCGGAAGTGCGGGCCGGCGGGCGGCTGGGCGCCTGGGGGACGGGATTGGACGCGCCGTTGTCGGGGTTGGTGTCGGTCATGAGCAGGAAAGGTTCCGGTTTGGGGCAAACGCCAAGGTTTCGCCCGAAAGGACGTTCGCGGGGCTGCTAGCATCGGCGGACGCCGCCCGCAACGCCCGTCGCCGCGCAGGAGAGGCTCGCGCTCGCCTTGCGCGTCCCTATATGAGCCCTTAAGCCCGAACGACGCCTTTCAGGAAAACGCCGTGTCCTCCTTTCCCTACGAACTCCTTCTGATGGCGGCCATCGCCGCCTTCGTCCTGTTCCAGCTCTACAATGTGCTGGGCAAGAAGGTGGGCCGCCAGCCCGAGGACGGGGTCAAGAAGCCGCCCCGCATCCCCGGCGCCCCGGCCGCACCCGAACCGGATGCGCGTCCGGAGACTCCCGTGGACGCCGCCACCGCCGCCGCCGCCGCAGGGCTGAAGGCGCGCGACCCCTCGTTCGACGCCGTCAGGTTCCTGGACGGGGCGCGCGGGGCCTATGAGACCATCGTGCGGGCCTACGCCTCCGGCGACCGCGAGGCGCTCAAGCCCTTGCTGGCCCCCACCGTGCTGACCTCGTTCGAAGCCGGCATCACCGCCCGCGAGGGCCGGGGGGAGCGCGAAACGGTCGAATTCGTGCACCCGCCCCGCGCCGATCTGGAGCTGGCCACGGCCGAGGGCGACCGGGCCCGGGCCAAGGTGCTGTTCCTGGCCGAGTTGCGCAGCACCGCCACCAGCGGTTCGGGCGAGGAGACCGTGGACGAGCGCCGCACCGCCGAGCTGTGGACTTTCGAGCGCTCTATCGGGGCCAGCGACCCCAACTGGGTGCTGACCCGGGTCGAGGCGGCCAGCGCCTGATGCGGGGCGTCCTCCTGGCCGCGGTCCTGGCCCTGACGGCCGCCGCCTGCGCCACCGCCCCGTCGCCGCGCCCGTGACGGAGCCGACGCCCCAACCCCAGCCTGCCCCGCCGGTCCCCGGCGAGCCGGCGCCTTGGACGCCGGGGCCGTCCGATCCCGCCTTCGCCGCCCTGCCCGGCTGGGCCGAGGAGGACCATCTGGCGGCCCTGCGCGGCTATGCCGAGGGCTGCGACGCCGACAGCCGCGCCTGGGGCGTGTGTGAGGCGGCCAGGCTGCTGGCGGCCTCACCCGGCGTGACCGGCGAGAACGCCCGCCTGTTCTTCGAGACCCGCTTCCGCCCCGAGGGCGGTGACGAAACGGGCCTGCTGACCGCCTATTTCGCCCCCGAGTACGAGGCCCGCGCCGTGCGGGACGCGGAATTCTCGGCCCCGTTGCTGGCGCCCCCGCCGGACCTGACGCGGACGCAAGGGCCCGACGGACGGGCCTTGTACCGCCAACGCCTGCCGGACGGCACGGTCAGGGACTATCCCGACCGGGCCGCCATCGAGACGTCTCATGATCCTGCCCTGGTGATGGCCTGGCTGAAGCCGGAGGACCTGTTCTTCCTGCAGATCCAGGGCTCGGGCTATCTGACCTTCCTGGACGGCAGCACGGCGCGGGCGGCCTATGCGGCCGACAATGGGCTGAGATTCCTGGGCATCGCCCGGCCCATGGCTGACGAGGGCCTGCTGCCCCGCGACGGCACCTCCGGCGAGGCCATCCGCCGCTGGCTGGCGGACAACCGGGGGCCGGAGGCGGACCGGGTCATGCGCCTGAACCCGCGCTACATCTTCTTCCGGCTGGAGCCCGACGACGGCAAGGGTCCGGCCGGGGCGGCGGGAATTCCCCTGCCCGAGCGCCGCGCCATCGCCGTGGACCCGGCCCACTGGCGCTATGGCGAGCCGGTCTGGATCGCGGCCAACGGCGCCGGGCTGATCGGCGCCCGCGACAGCTATTTCGGCCTGATGTCCGCCCTGGACACCGGCAGCGCCATCCGGGGCCGGGTTCGCGCGGATTTCTACATGGGTCGCGGCGACGAGGCGGGCGAGGAGGCGGGGACCGTGCGGCATCCCCTGCGCATGTGGCGGCTGGTTCCGCGCCAGGCGGCCGGGGCGCCGTATGAGGCGCGCGGGAACGATTCCTGATCACTGATAATCTTTTTGCAGTGCAGCGCGTTTAATGCTCCGCTGACCTGTCTGGCCTGATCCGGCCGCCACCTGTTCGAGTCCATGCTCTATACGCTTCACGAACTCGCCTATCAGTCCGCCGCCCCCATGCGTCTGGGGGCCCAGATGATGCGGGAGTTCTGGTCCTCGCCCTTCAATCCGGCGTCCCAGACGGCCATGGGCCGCACCGCCTACGCCTCGGCCGAGATGTTCGAGAGCCTGACGCGGCGCTACGGCAAGCCGGACTGGAACCTGGACGTGATCAATGTGGACGGCCATCCGGTCCGCACGGTGCAGGAGGTGGTCTGGTCCTCGCCCTGGTGCCGCCTGATCCGCTTCACCCGCAACGAGACCGATCTCAAGCGCGCCGGAAAGCCCGTCAAGGCGCCCGCCGTGATGATCGTGGCGCCCCTGTCCGGCCACTACGCCACCCTGCTGCGCGGCACCGTGGAGACCTTCCTGCAGGACTTCGACGTCCACGTCACCGACTGGACCAACGCCCGCCAGACCCCGGTGCTGGAAGGCCGTTTCGACTTCTTCGACTACATGGACCACGTGCGCGCCATGCTGGGCCAGATCGGCCCGCGCGCCCACGTGGTCGCCGTGTGCCAGCCCGGCCCGCCAGTTCTGGCCGCCGCCGCCCTGATGGCCGAGGACGAGGACCCGGCCCGCCCCGCCTCCATGATCCACATGGGCTCGCCCATCGACGCGCGCCTGTCGCCCACGGTCACCAACCAGCTGGCCGAGGAAAAGCCCTTCGCCTGGTTCCGCTCCAACATGATCCACACCACGCCCCTGCCCTATCCGGGCGCCGGGCGGCGGGTCTATCCGGGCTTCGTGCAGCTGTACTCCTTCATGTCCATGAACGAGGAACGGCACATGGACGCCCATCGCCGCTATTTCGAGCATCTGGTCGAGGGCGACGGGGACAGCATCCAGAAACACCAGGAATTCTACGACGAGTATCTGTCGGTGCTGGACCTGACCGAGGAGTTCTATCTCCAGACCATCGACATCGTGTTCCAGAGCCATCTGCTGCCGCGCGGCCTGCTCAAGCACGGCGACCGGCTGGTGCGGCCCGAGGCCATCACCGACATCGGCCTGATGACGGTGGAGGGCGAGAACGACGACATCTCCGGCGTCGGCCAGACCCAGGCCGCCCACGGCCTGTGCCCCAACATCCCCGACGACCAGCGCCTGCTTTACGTCCAGCCGCAGGTGGGGCACTACGGGGTCTTCAACGGCCGCCGGTTCCGGGACGAGATCTACACCCGGGCCCGCGACTTCATCGCCGCCAACGAGGACCGCGTTGTTCGCAAAACCGCGCCCAAGGCACGGCGAAAAGCTGGAGATTGACGGCCTTCGCCTACGTCTGTCGGTCAACCGGCGGGCGCGGCGGGTCAGCGTCCGCATCGACGCCCGCGCCGGCGAGGCGGTGGTCACCGCCCCCAGCGAGCGGGCCATGCCCCAGGCCATCGACTTCGCGCTCAGCCGCCGCACCTGGATCGCCGAGCATCTGGCGAAACGCACCGACAGCGCCCCCTTCGCCCCGGGCGCCGAAATCCTGTTCGGCGGCCGCCCGGTCCGTCTGATTGCGTCGGGCAACGCCGCCGCCGCGCGGCTGGTCCCGGAACACCCGGACGGCCCCGCGATCATCTCCGGCGGCGAGGATGACGCCTTCCATCGCCGGGTCGAGCGCCTGCTGCGCGCCGAGGCCAAGGCGGCCCTGACCGCGCGCACCCAGGTCCATCTGGAGCGTCTGGACCTCAAGCCCGTCCGCGTCAGCATCGGCGATCCGGCCTCGCGCTGGGGCTCATGCAGCCCGCACAATCGCTCGATCCGCTATTCCTGGCGCGTGGTCATGGCCCCGCCCGAGGTGCTGGACTATCTGGCCGCCCACGAGGTGGCGCATCTGGTCCACGCGGACCACAGCCCGGCCTACTGGTCCGTGGTGCACGGACTGGTGGGTGACCATCGGCCGTTCCGCAAATGGCTGCGCGACCACGGCCCGGCGTTACACGCCGCGGGGCGGGTCTAGGCTCTAGAAGAACAGCGGGTCCGGACGTCGGTCGCTTCGCGGTCCGGCTCGGGATTCTGGGCCGGGGGCTCGGTGCGGATGGGCTCGGGCGGGCGAACGGCCGGCTGCTGGGGCGCTGGGCGCGGTTCGGACGGGCGCGTGGGCGCGGGGCCGGCGCCCAGAGGGTCGTCTCCCAGCGGCGGCAGATCGCCGTCGCCGAACAGGTCGCCCAGACCGCCCAGCAGATCGCCCGCCGGGTCGCCCCCGGAGGGGCCGGGGGCATCCAGCCCTCGGGCAGGGGCGGGCCGTTGGGGATGTCCTGAACGTTCAGCCGCGGCAGGGCCGCCTGCATGAAGCCGCGCCAGATGGCGGCGGGTGACGAGCCGCCGGTGACGCCGCGCATGGCGGTGTTGTCGTCCTTGCCGACCCAGACCACGGTGACGAAGCCGCCGGTGTAGCCCGCGAACCAGGCGTCCTTGTAGTCCGAGGTGGTGCCGGTCTTCCCCGCCAGATCGCGGCCCGAAATGGCCACCGAGCGCGCCGTGCCCGAGGTGATGACCCCGCGCAGCATCTGGTTCAGGTAGTAGAGCGACGGGTTCTGGATCACCTGATCGGCGCGGCGGTCCTCGGCCTGGCGCTGATAGATCACGCGGCCCTCGGGCGTGCGGATGCGGGTGATGCCGTGGGCCTCGGCGCGGCGGCCGCCATTGGAAAAGGCCGCATAGGCCTGGGCCATCTCAAGCGGGCTGACCTCGACGGCGCCCAGGGCCATGGCGGGCTCCAGGCCGACGCGCGAGGTGATGCCCAGCCGCCGCGCGGCGCGGGCCACGCTGTCGCGGCCGATCTGGTCGGCGATGCCTGCGGCGATGGTGTTGGTGGACTGGGCCACCGCATTGGCCAGGGTCGTCTGGCCGATGTGGTTGCCGGAATAGTTGCGCGGCGACCAGTTGCCGATGGTGATGGGCTGGTCGATCACCGGGGTGTCGGGGGTGTAGCCCGCCTCCAGCGCCGCCAGATAGACGAACGGCTTCCAGGCCGAACCCGCCTGACGACGCGCGTCCACCGCGCGGTTGAACTGGCTGTCGGCGTAGGACGCCCCGCCGATCATGGCCCGCACGCGGCCCTCGCCGTCCACGGCCACCAGGGCGGCCTGTTCGACGCCCCGCGAGGCGTCCCGGTCCAGGATCTGGCGCGTGGACCGCTCGGCGGCGGTCTGCAGGGTCAGATCCAGGGTCGTCTCGACGATCATGTCCTCGGTGGGCTCGCCCACCAGACGGCGGATGTCCTTGTCCAGCCAGTCGACGAAATACTGGGCGTGCTGGGTGGCCAGGGTGCGCGACACGCGCACGGGCTCGAGCACGGCGGCGTTGCGCTGCTCGGCGGTGATGACGCCGGACTCCTCCATCTCGTCCAGCACCACGGTGGCGCGTCCGGCCGCCCGCTCGCTCTCGCCCAGCGGGCTGTAGCGGGACGGCGCCTTGAGCAGGCCCGCCAGCAGGGCCGCCTCGCCCACGGTCAGCTCATCGGCCGACTTGTCGAAATAGCGCTGGGACGCCGCCTCGATACCGTAGGCGCCGGCGCCGAAATAGACCCGGTTCAGATACAGGGCGAGGATCTCGTCCTTGGAGAATTTCATCTCCAGCCACACCGCCAGCATCAGCTCCTGCACCTTGCGGCGGACGTTCTGGTCCGGGGTCAGGAACAGGTTCTTGGCCAGCTGCTGGGTCAGGGTCGAACCGCCCTGGACAACCCGCCCGGCGCGCATGTTGGCCAGGGCCGCGCGCATCATGCCGATGGGGTCGAAGCCGGGGTGGTGATAGAAGCGCCGGTCCTCGATGGCGATGAAGGCGGCGGGCACATAATCGGGCAGGGTGTCCAGCTCCACCGGCGGGGCGTGCTGGCTGCCGCGCACCGCAATCAGGGCGCCGGACCGGTCCAGATAGGTGATGGAGGGCTGGCGCTCCACATCGTAGAGCGCCGAGGTGTCGGGCAGGCCCCGGGCGAACACCAGGAAGAACACCGTGAGGAAGATCAGGCCCCACACGGCCAGCACCGCCGTCCAGTAGATCAGCCGCTGCAGCAGGGTGCGTCCGCCGCCCGCGCCGGCGCCGGACGCGCCGCGTCCCGATGATGGACCCGCCATGGAAATCCTCTAGCCCGTTCGATGTCGCTCATAGCCCGCGAAACGGACCGGCGAAACGCCCCACGTCAAAGACGCGAACCTGCGCGATGTTTCAGCCCAAAGCATGGCGACAGGCTTAACGCCCCGCAAGGTCAGGCCGAACGGGCCTTGATGGGGGCGGATCCGTCGGCGAGGGATTCGTTGAGATAGACCTCGGCCTCCTGGGCCGGCAGGGCGGGGGCATAGCCGAAGCCCTGGCCGTAGTGGCAGTTGGCCGCCAGCAGCAGGCGCGCCAGGTCGGCGTTCTCGACGCCTTCGGCCACAACCTCCAGCGACAGATCGCGGCCCAGATTGACCACCGACTTGACGATCTTGGCCGAGCCCTCGTCCTGACCCATGGTGAGAACGAAATAGCGGTCGATCTTCAGGGTGTCGAAGGGCAGGCGCGCCAGATAGGACAGGGACGAGAACCCGGTGCCGAAATCGTCCAGCGCCAGGCTGGCGCCCGCTTCGCGCAGGGACTTCAGCACCTCGGCGGCCCGCTCGGGGTCGCGCATGATGTCGCTCTCGGTGACTTCCAGCTTCAGGGCGCCCACGGGCAGGCCCGTCTCGGCGCGGATGCGGCGCACGTCCTCCACCAGGCCGTCCCGCTCCAGCTCGTTGGTGGATAGGTTCACGCTGCAGAACAGCTTGCCCGCCGACGGGTGGCGCTTGAGCCATTCCGCCAGCTGTGACGCCGCCTGCCGCATCATCATCAGGCCCAGGTCGTTCATCAGGCCCATCTCGTCGGCCAGGCCCAGGAATTCGTCGGGCGGCACCAGGCCGCGGCGGGGGTGGCGCCAGCGCGCCAGCGCCTCGAACCCGGCCACGGCGCCGGTCTCCAGGTTCACGATGGGCTGATAGAAGGGCTCGATCTCGCCGCGCACGAAGGCGTTCCTGAGATCGCTCTCCAGCGCCAGACGCGACAGGCTGTCGGATTCCAGGGTGCGGCCATAGGCGGCCATGCCCCCGCGCCCCGCGCCCTTGGCGGATTCCACGGCCAGTTCGGCGCGACGCAGCAGCTCGGCCGCGTCGGCGGCGTCCGGACCGCCCTCGGCGCGCACGGCGCCGATGGAGACGGTGGGATAGATGTCGAAGCCGGCGACCCGCAGGGGCTGCTCCAGCGCCTGACGCACGCGGCCGCAGGCGTCGCCCTCCTCGGCGCGGACGAAGATGGCGAACTCGTCCTCGCCGATGCGCGCGGGGGCCGCATCGCCGGAGAAGGCGGCGGCAAGGCGCGAGCCCAGCGCCGACAGGACCATGTCGGCCCGTTCGTGGCCCAGGGCCTCGTTCAGGCGGCGCAGACGGTCCACGTCGGCCACCACCAGATCATAGTCGCCCGGCGCCGTCAGGGCGTCCCTGACCCGCGACAGGAAGGCCCGGCGGTCCAGCAGCCCGGTCAGGGCGTCGGCCGACGAGCCGGTGAATTTGCTTTCAAGCGCCACGACCCCGGCGGCGCGCAGCCCGTCCTCGAGCCAGACGCCGCGCCAGATGCCCAGGTCGCCGCCGCGCATGCGCAGACGGACGGCGATCTCGCCGCCTTCGTCCTGGGGTTTGAGGATGCGTTCGGCCAGGGCGCGGTCCTGGGGCATGGCCAGGGCGGTGAAGGCCGCAGCGGTGCATTCCGGCGCCAGCGGCCCCAGACCCAGGGAGCGGGTCGAACCGGTGAACTGAAGCTGATCAAGCGCCGGCGTCCACACCCACAGCGCCGCATCGGCGGCGGCGAGCGCCTCGATCGCGGTGGTGGGGTCCCACGCCAGGGCTCTGGATCGGCTGTTCAAGGCTTCTCGCCCTCCGGTCAGGACGTCGGGCGTCCGCCTGCATCGGCTTCCTCAGCAAGAAGGCCGAACAGCAGATGGTCTGCCCAACTCCCGTTAATTTTCAAATAAGCCCGCGCCTGACCCTCTTGTCGAAAGCCCGATTTCTCCAGCACCCGGCGCGAGGCGTGGTTGTGCGGCACGCAGGCCGCCTCCAGCCGATGAAGCCTCAGGGCGCCGAAGGCGTGGGTCGTCAGGGCCCGCACCGAGGCCGTGGCCAGCCCCTGGCCCGCGTGGGGCAGGCCGATCCAGTAGCCCACGGTCCCGGTCTCGGCCACGCCGCGTCGGATGTTGGACAGGGTGATCCCCCCCGCCAGCCGGTCCTGATGATCGAAGATGAAGAACGGCCAGGCGTTGCCCAGCTCGCGCTCGCGCTCATAGATCGACAGCCGGCGGCGAAAGGCGGCCCGGGTCAGGTCGTCCTCGGGCCAGGCGGGCTCCCAGGGCTGGAGATGGCCGCGGGACAGGCCCCGCAGGGCCGACCAGGCGGCGTAGTCCGAGGCATGGGGCGAGCGCAGGATCACCCCCTGGCCCCGCAGCACGGGGCCGACCGGTTCCGACATCCAGTCCAGAAGGGCCATGGGGGGCTTATACCGCGTCCGCCGCGCGCCGTCAGGCGTGAAGCGCGTCGGCGAAGACGCGCCCCGCCGCCCCTGCGGCCTTCGGCCCCAGCACGGCGGTGGCGCTTCGGGCGGGGGTCAGCAGACGCGCACCCAGACGGCGCATGTCTTCCGCCGTCACCGCCTCGACGCGGGCGGTCAGGGTTTCGGACGGGATCGGCGCGCCGAACAACAGGGTCTGGGCCGCATTGCGTCCCGCCCGGGACACGAGGCTCTCGTCCGCCATCCACAGGCTGGCGCTCAGGATCGCCTTGGCCCGCGCCAGCTCCTCTTCGGTCGGGCCGTCCCGGGCCAGGGTCCGCAGTTCGGCGGCGGCCACGCGGGCCAGCTCCTCGGACCGGCCCGGGGCGCGCCCGCATAGATGCCCAGCACGCCCGTGTCCTCATAGCCCTCGAACCAGGCGTCCACGGCATAGGCCAGGCCCCGCTCCTCGCGCGCGCTCTGGAACAGGCGCGAGGCCATGCCGCCGCCGAGGATCTCGGCGAACAGCCGCAGCGCGGGGGTGTCGACGTCGTGGGCGGACAGGCCGGGGATCTCGAACACCAGATTGGCCTGTTCGATGCGGCGGGTCAGGGCCGCGTTTCCGCCGACGAAGGCGGCCGGCTCGGGCTCCTGGCCGGGCGCAGACGTCGCCAGGCCGAACCAGGCCTCGGCCAGATCGATCAGCCGCGCCTCGTCCACAGCGCCGGACACCGCCACCACCATGCGCTCGGGCGCATAAAGGGTCGCGCGCCAGGCCTCCATGCCCGCCCGGTCCGCGCGGCCGATGCTGTCGACCGACCCGAGAATGGGCCGTCCCAGCGGCTGACCGGAAAAGGCCTGCTCGCCGGCCATTTCGAACACATGGTCGTCGGGGGTGTCGAAGGCCTCGGCGATCTCCTGGGCCACCACATCCTTCTCGCGGGTGATCTCCGCCTCGCTCAGGGTCGGGCGGAACACCAGATCCGAGACCACCTGCATGGCCAGGGGCAGCGAGCGCTCCATGGCCCGCACCTCGAAGCTGGTGCGCTCCTGGCCGGTGGCGGCGTTGATGGAGCCGCCCTCGGCCTCGATGCGCTGGACGATGTCGCGGGCGCTCATCTCGCCGGCGCCCTTGAACACCAGATGCTCAAGCAGGTGCGACCAGCCCGAGCGGTGCTCGTCCTCCCAGCGCGCGCCGCCGCGCACGGCCACGGTCAGGGCGAAGGTCTTGAGGCCCGGCAGGGGGTCGGCCACGACGCGGACGCCGTTGGAAAGGGTGTGGACGCGGGTCAATCGTGATCCTGGCTCGTTGCGGAGCCCTGTGTCGGAGGCGGGCGCAGCCGCCGTTTCAGCATCAGGCCATAGAAGACCATCAGGCCGCGGCGAGGCCGAACCAGGTGATGGCGTAGCCCAGGTGGTTGTTGGAGAAGGCGGCGGGCGGAACCGCCGGGGTGAGGACGCCCCATTCGGGATTGGTCGAGGTCTCCGCGAACAGGACCCGGGAATCCACCGGGCCTGCGACCTCCAGCGCCTGGGCCATGGCTTCATGGTCGCGGGCGTAGAAGCGGCCGTTCTGGGGCGGCGGGCTCATCCAGTTGGGCTCCGGCGCCGCGCGCACCACGGCGGTGACGCGGACCGACCCGGCGGCCGCCGGATCGACGGGTGGCCGGGCGGAGATCTCGTCGGCCACGAAGCCGCGATCGATCAGGAAGGCCGCCTCGACGCCGGCGGGCCGACAGGGCGAGATCAGGCGGACGCCCGCGTCGCCGTCATGGATGGACTGAAGCTCGACATAGGGCGCGGCGTTGAGGCCCGGGCAATCCAGGATCACCCGCCGGAACTCGCCGCCCGGCTGGGTCAGCACCTCGGACGCCGGGACCGGCGCCATGGCGACGGCGGCCTCGGCCTGATCGATCAGGCCGTGCTTCCAGGCCATCCGCTGGACCTGCCAGACGCCCAGGCCGATCAGCACCGCCAGCAGGGCCGCCGACAGCACGGTCAGAATCCAGGGAAAGCGGCGTTCAGAGCTCGTCATTGCGCACCTCGCGCGCCATGTTTTTCATGTGCAGGGCCGTCATCAGTCCCTTGCCCGGCCGCATCAGGCCCAGCGACAGAGCGGCCACCAGCGGCAGCCACACGATCAGATGCAGCCACATGGGCGGGCTGAAGACGATTTCAACATAGAGGGCGGAAAACCCGACCAGGCGCCGGCGATCTGCATGATGAAGCTGGCCGCCCCGTCGCCGGTGGCCACCGAGGCCAGATCATAGCCGCACGTCTCGCAGACCGGCCGGATCTTCAGAAAGCCCTCGAACAGGGGGCCCTTGCCGCAGTTGGGGCACCGGCAAAGCAAACCCGCCCGGATCGGGTTGATCCGGGCGGGCTCAGAAGGCTGGGGATGATCGACCAAGATCAGCCGAAGACGACGTAGACGAAGGCGAACAGGAACAGCCACACCACGTCCACGAAGTGCCAGTACCAGGCCGCCGCCTCGAAGCCGAAATGCTTCTGGGCCGACATCTGGCCCACCATCAGGCGGATCAGGCAGACGGCCAGGAAGATGGTGCCCACCAGCACGTGGAAGCCGTGG
The DNA here is from genome assembly GCF_000466985.1 of Brevundimonas abyssalis TAR-001. GTDB lineage: Bacteria > Pseudomonadota > Alphaproteobacteria > Caulobacterales > Caulobacteraceae > Brevundimonas > Brevundimonas abyssalis. The sequence goes on along the minus strand of NZ_BATC01000013.1, from coordinate 34,167 downwards.
AAACCCGTGGCCATGAAGAAGATCGAGCCGTACAGCGTCGAGTTCAGGGCCTCTTCGTTGAAGAACAGGTTCTCGTGCAGAATGTGATAATATTCATAGGCTTGCACGGCGGTGAACAGGGCGCCCAAGGCGATGGTGAGGCCCAGGCCGATCTTGGCGGCCTTGCGGTCGCCCACCTGCAGGGCGTGGTGCGCCCAGGTCACGGTGGTGCCCGACAGCAGCAGGATCACGGTGTTCAGCAGCGGCAGCTGCCAGGCGTCCAGAACCTCGATGCCGCGCGGGGGCCAGGTGGACCAGGCCGCGGCCGTGTCGGTCCAGTTGCCGAATTCCGGGATCAGCGTCCTGGCCTCGTTGAAGATGGCCATTTCGAAGAACATCCAGAAGAATCCGGCGAAGAACATGATCTCCGAGGCGATGAACAGGACCATGCCGTAGCGCAGGCCCAGCGACACCACGGGGGTGTGATCGCCCGCATGGCTCTCCTTGATCACATCGGCCCACCAGCCGACCATGGAGAACAGCACCCCGGCCAGACCCGCGAAGAACACCCAGCTGGTGCCCGCGGGCAGGCCGAACAGGCCCTTCATCCACATGACCGCGCCGATCATCATGATTGTGGCGGCGACCGAGGCCACCAGCGGCCACGGGCTGGGCGGAAGGATGTGATAGTCGTGGTGGACGGCGTGGTCGGCCATGGATGCGTCTCTTGAATGCGTCAGCGCGTGGTCGTTGAAGGGGCTATAGCCTCGCTACCCCTGTCCGCCAATAGCTGCGCGCTGTTCGAAGCGGTCGGTGGGATAGAAGGTGTAGGACAGGGTGATGTCGTGCACGCCCCGGCCCTCGGGATCGGTGGCCATTTCGGGGGCGATGAAATACTGGATCGGGAACTCGACGGTCTCGCCGGGCTGGACCGTCTGGGCCTCGAAGCAGAAGCACTGCAGCTTCTGGAAATAGGGGCCGGCGCGCTCGGGAACCACATTGTAGGCGGCGGTGCCGCTGATCGGCCGGTCCGAGGTGTTGGTGACGCGGAAATAGGCGATGCCCGTATCGCCGATGCGCACCGTCTGGCGGGTCTCCTCGGCCTCGAAGTCCCAGGGCAGGCCCCGCACATTGGTGTCGAAGCGGACCCGGACGGTCTCGTCCAGAACCGTGTCCGGCGCGGCGTCGGCGCGCATCACCGTGCCGTTGAAACCGGTGACCTGGCAGAACAGCTGATACAGCGGCACGGCGGCGAAGGCGGCGCCGGTCATCAGCGACAGGGCGCCGACGCAGATCAGGGCGACTTTCGTGTTCCGGTTCATGGCCATGCCGGTCAGCCCCCCACGTTGGCCTGAAGCCGAAGCAGGGTGGTGACGAACACCAGCACCATGAAGGCCACCAGCCCGAGGGCGATGGCGATGTTGCGGCGTTTTCTGGCCTTCAGTTCTTCGGGCGTCAGGCGCATGAGGGGCAGGCTCCGATGACGGGCGCGTTCTCGACCAGCAGGACGGCGAACAGGGCCATCAGATACAGGATCGAGTAGGCGAACAGGTTCCGTGCTGGTTTGGCCTCGGCGCGCACATCATACAATGCGGCCTCTCGCCCCACCGCCTCGGCCTTGTCGGGCTGATCGCCCGCGCGCGAGCGCCACAGACGCACCGCCAGGGCGATGAAGAACAGGCCGCCGAGGGTCGAGACGACCAGATAGGCCGTTCCCGCCATGCCCAGCAGCGCCGGCGCGATGGCCACGGGCACGAAGATCAGGCTGTAGATCAGGATCTGCAGGCGGGTGGACTTCGCGCCCCTGGCCACCGGCATCATGGGAATGCCCGCCCGGGCGTAGTCCCCGGCCGAATACAGCGCCAGGGCCCAGCTGTGCGGCGGGGTCCACAGGAAAATGATCAGGAACAGCAGCCACGCCTGCCACGGGGCGTCGCCGGTCACCGCCGCCCAGCCGATCACCGGGGGAAGGGCGCCCGCCGCGCCGCCGATGACGATGTTCTGGGGCGTCCGCCGCTTCAGCAGCAGGGTGTAGAAGCCCGCGTAATAGACGATGGTCAGGGCCAGCAGGCCGGCGGCGAACCAGTTCACCGCCATGCCCAGCAGCATGACCGAGAACAGCGACAGCACCACGCCATAGGTCATGGCGTCATTGGCGCTGACCCGGCCCGCCGCCACGGGGCGGCCGCGCGTGCGCCGCATCAGGCGTCGGTCTCGCCCTCCAGCGCCATGTTCAGGGCCCCCGCCGCGCCGGCGCCCACGGCGATGCACAGCACGGCGATGGCGGCCAGGAAGGGGTTGATGTCGCCCGGCGCCGCCACCAGGCCGGTGATGGCCGTGAACACCACCAGCGACATGACGCGCGGCTTCAGCAGCTGGAAGTAGTCTTCCGGCTGGGCGACGGTCGGGGACGGCGCGGCCTTGATCTCTGAATGGTCGGTCATGATGCGAAAAGGGGGCCGCGTGATCGGCGGCCCCCCATCCTAGTCTGTTTGAGGTCCGGTGTGGACCGGATCAGTGATGGTCGTCTTCCTTCACCACCGGCAGCTCGTTGAACTGGTGGTGCGGCGGGGGCGAGGACAGGGTCCACTCCAGCGTCGTGGCGCCTTCGCCCCAGGGGTTGGCCTCGGCCTTGCGGCGACGCACGGCGGCCTCGATCAGGACGATGAAGAACACGACCACGCCCACCAGGGTGATGAGATAGCCCACCGTGGAGACCTGGTTCCACAGGGTGTAGGCGTCCGGATAGTCGATGTAGCGACGCGGCATGCCCTGCAGGCCCAGGAAGTGCTGGGGGAAGAAGATCACGTTCACGCCGACGAACATGATCCAGAAGTGGGTCGCGCCCAGGAACTCGTTGTACTTCACGCCCCACATCTTCTCGAACCAGTAGTAGAAGCCCGCGAAGATGGCGAACACGGCGCCCAGCGACAGCACATAGTGGAAGTGCGCCACCACATAGTAGGTGTCGTGCAGGCTGTAATCGATGCCCGCGTTGGACAGGACCACGCCGGTCACGCCGCCGACGGTGAACAGGAAGATGAAGCCGATGGCCCACAGCATGGGCGTCTTGAAGTCGATGGAGCCGCCCCACATGGTGGCGATCCAGCTGAAGATCTTGATGCCCGTGGGCACCGCGATGATCATGGTCGCGGCCACGAAATAGGCGCGCAGATTGATCGGCATGCCCACGGTGTACATGTGGTGGGCCCACACCACGAAGCCGATGAAGCCGATGGCCACCATGGCGTAGGCCATGGCCAGATAGCCGAAGATGGGCTTCTTCGAGAAGGTCGAGACGATGTGGCTGATGATGCCGAAGCCCGGCAGGATCAGGATGTACACCTCGGGGTGACCGAAGAACCAGAACAGGTGCTGGAACATCACCGGGTCGCCGCCGCCCGCCGGATCGAAGAAGGCGGTGCCGAAGTTGCGGTCGGTCAGCAGCATGGTGATGGCCGCGGCCAGGACCGGCAGCGACAGCAGCAGCAGGAAGGCGGTCACCAGCACCGACCAGGCGAACAGCGGCATGCGGTGCAGGGTCATGCCCGGCGCGCGCATGTTGAAGATGGTGGTGATGAAGTTGATGGCGCCGAGGATCGAGGAGGCGCCGGCCACGTGCAGCGAGAAGATGGCCAGATCCATGGATGGACCCGTGTGGCCCATGGTCGACAGGGGCGGATAGATGGTCCAGCCGCCGCCGAAGCCCTTGCCCGGTCCGCCGTCCACGAACATGGAGATGCACAGCAGCACCCAGGCCGCCACCAGCAGCCAGAACGAGACGTTGTTCATGCGCGGGAACGCCATGTCCGGCGCACCGATCATGATAGGCACGAACCAGTTGCCGAAGCCGCCGATCATGGCCGGCATGACCATGAAGAAGATCATGATCAGGGCGTGGGCGGTGACGGTGACGTTGTAGCCGTGCTTGGAGGCTTCGATGATGCCCAGCTGGTGCACCAGGGTGCCTTCGGTGAACACCTGGATGCCCGGCTCGGCCAGCTCCCAGCGGATCAGGCCGGACAGGGCGCCGCCCACCACGCCCGCCATGATGGCGAACAGGATGTAGAGCGTGCCGATGTCCTTGTGATTGGTGGACAGGAACCAGCGGGCGAAGAAGCCCGGCTTGTGGTCATGATCGTCGTGATGAGCGGTTGCGGTGGCCATGAGTGTCGGGCTCGCGTTCTCTTACTGGACCGCTTCGGCCGCGTCGGCGGCCGGAGCGTCTTCGGTTTCAGTGACTTCGGCTTCGGCGGTCGAGGCCTCGGTCGCGGCGTCTTCAGCGGACTCGGCGCCCGGCATGGCCCCGCCGCGCTCTGCGATCCACGCCTCGAACTCGGCCTGGGTCACCACATTGATCTGCAGGGGCATGAAGGCGTGATCGACGCCGCACAGCTCCGAGCACTGGCCGTAGAAGACGCCGGTGCGGTCTGCGCGGAACCAGGTCTCGTTGACCCGGCCGGGGATGGCGTCGGTCTTCAGGCCGAAGGCGGGCAGGGCGACCGAGTGGATCACGTCCGAGGCCGTCACCAGCAGTTGAACGGTCTGGCCCACCGGCACGACCATGGGCTCGTCAGCGGCGAGCAGATACGGCAGGCCCTGACCCCGGGCTTCGTCTTCCGGCATCATGTTCGAGACGTACTCGCCGACGCCGTGGTCGGGGTATTCATAGGTCCAGTTCCACTGGTTGCCCGTCACCTTAACGGTCACGTCCGGCTCGGGCATGTCATGGTAGTTGAACAGCAGGCGGAACGAGAACAGGGCGATCACCATCAGGATCAGCACCGGCACCACGGTCCAGATGATCTCGATGGTGGTGTTGTGGCTCCACTTGGCCGGCACCGGATTGCGGCGCTTGTTGTAGCGGAACACGATCCACAGCAGCAGGCCCAGCACCAGCAGGCAGATGGCCGTGATGATCGGCATCAGGATGGCGTCGTGGAACATCGTGGCTTCGACCTTCAGCGGCGACGCCGACTGTTGAAGCCCGAGACCTCCCGGCGTCGGCTGTCCCACCAGCTCCTGCGCCCAGCCCGGCGCGGCGGCGAACAGCGCCGTGGAGGCGAGAACCGTAGAGGCGATCATCGCCCTGGCCCGCTTGCCCATCCCCATTCCAGAAATCCTCATAATCCGTTCTGCAGCAACCTGTTGCGAGCCGTTCGCAAACAGAAGTCGCGGGCCCGAGGGCGTCGCGGTGTTCAGGCCGGTCCATATCGGCTCCCCTCGCGCTTGCCAAGCATGTGGAGCGCAACACAGGGTCGCAGGGCCTCGGCGCCGGACGATTAAATCGCTGTCATGTTACGACAGCTACCTTGTGATGACAGATACCTTGCGATAGACAATCTCTGTCACACGGAGGGCCCACGGTGCCTGAAGCCATCGAAATACAGTTGAAGAAGGGGGTGCTGGCGCTGTGCGTGCTCGCCCTCCTGGAGCGGGGAGACTCCTACGCCTACGAGATCGCCAGCCACATGGCCGAGGCGGTCGATATGGGCGAGGGCACGGTCTATCCCCTGATGCGCCGGATGCAGTCCGACGGGCTGGTGGAGACCTACATGGTCGAATCCGCCTCCGGCCCCTCGCGCAAATACTATCGCCTCACCGACGCCGGGCGCGCCAGCCTGGCCTCGCAGAAGACCGAATGGGACGCCTTCGTGCGGGCCGTGAACGGCATTCTGGAGCGTGAGGCCCCACCTCAAGCCGAAACGGGAGAGACGGCATGACGCGCGTCGAATTCATGGGCCGCCTGCGCCGCGGGCTGGCCGGGTTGCCGCCGGCGGCGCAGGAGGAGATCCTGGCCGACTACGACACCCACTTCGCCGACGGCGCCGCGGAGGGCCGCAGCGAGGCCGAAGTGGCCGCCGCCCTGGGCGATCCGGGACGGCTGGCCCGCGAACTGAGGCTCGAGGCCGGTCTCAAGCGGTGGGAGGAGGCGCGCAATCCGTCCTCCGCCGCCGGCGCGGTCATGGCCCTGGTGGGCCTGGGCGCCATCGACATCCTGATCCTTCTGCCGTTGCTGACCGGCGTGGTCAGCGCCATCGCGGGTCTTTATGTCGCGGTCATCGCCGTCTTCATTTCGGGCGGCGGGATACTGGTGGCCGGACCGTTCTTCGACCCGCCGGGCGGGCCCCTGTTCCCGGTCCTGCTGGGCCTCGGCCTGATGGGCGCCTCGGTGACCGGCGCAGCCCTTCTGACCATCATCACCATCTGGCTGGTCAACGGCCTGGTCTGGTTCGGGCGTCTTCACTACCGCCTGATCAAGCCCGCCATCCAGCCTGAACCCGACTACAGCGAAAGGGGGCTGTCATGATCCGCTCACTGTTCATCATCGCCGCGGCCAGCCTGGTGCTGACCATCGTCTGCCTGGCCGGCGCCGCCGCGATCGGCGGGCGGGAGATCAGCCGCGACGGCTGGAATATCACCGGCGACGGCTGGACCATCGTCCAGAGCGATTTCGAATGGGAATCGACCGACGAGAACATCGTCACCCGCGAGATCGCCTGGGAGGGCGGCGAGGCCCTGACCTTCGACCTGTCGGCCCGGGTGATCTACGCCCAGGGGGACGAACCCTCGATCACGGTGGCCGGCCCCGCCGAGGTCGTGGACCGCGTCACCTTCGCCGACGGCCGCTTCGACATGGAGGAAGGAACCCGCACAGGCCGCCATTCCCGGCCGCGCATCACCATCGTCGCCCCGGCGGTGACCCGCTTCACCCTGAACGGGTCCCAGGATCTGGAGATCCGCGACTATGACCAGCCGACGCTCGCCCTGGCCGTGTCGGGCAGCGGCGACATCGAAGGCTATGGCCGCACCGACGCCCTGACCGTCACCATCGACGGATCGGGCGACGTGGACCTCGAGGGCCTGCCGTCCACCGACGCGGTCATCGAGATCAACGGCTCCGGGGACGTGGAGGCCGCGCCGTCCGGCCAGGCCGATGTGACCATCCGCGGCTCGGGCGACGTGGAGCTGACCACCCGCCCCGCCCGGCTGAACAGCCAGGTCATGGGGTCTGGCCGGGTCCGCCAGGCGGACTGACGGTTCCAAGGGGCGGTCCGAAGCCCTATCTAGGGCGCAAGATGCTCTCGAAGGACCGCCCATGACCGTCGCCCCCGCCATTCCGTCCCTGCTCGACCAGTCCGGCGTTGGCGCCGAGCGCGCGCGGACCATCCTGGGCGAGGCCCTGAGCGGGGCCGACGACGGCGAGCTGTTCCTGGAGCGGACTGAAAGCGAAAGCCTGGTGTTCGACGACGGGCGGCTCAAGGGCGCGTCCTACGATGCGGGCGAGGGGTTCGGCCTGCGCGTCGTGGCGGGCGAGACCGCCGGCTACAGCCACGCCAATGAAATCTCCGACGCGGCCCTGCGGCGCGCGGCCGACAGCGCCGCCCTGGCCAAGCGCGGCCATGCGGGCGTGACGGCCGAGGCGCCCCGCGCCACCAATCAGAAGCTCTATGGCGAGGATGATCCCCTCGCCTCGCCCGCCTTCGCCGAAAAGATCGCCCTGCTGCAGGAGATCGACGCCTACGCCCGCGCCGCCGACCCGCGTGTGGTGCAGGTCTCGGCCTCCCTGTCCGGCGAGCGCCGCGACATCGAGATCCTGCGGGCCGACGGCCGTCTGCTGCGCGACGTGCGGCCCCTGGTGCGCCTGAACGTCTCCGTCACCGTCGAGCGGGACGGCAGGCGCGAGTCGGCGGGCGCGGGCGCGGGCGGCCGCACCGGTTTCGAGACCTGGATCACGCCCGACCGCTGGCGCGCCCAGACCGACGAGGCCCTGCGCCAGGCCCTGGTCAATCTGGACGCGGTGGATTGCCCGGCCGGCGAGATGGACGTGGTGCTCGGCCCCGGCTGGCCCGGCGTCCTGCTGCACGAGGCGGTGGGCCACGGCTTCGAGGGCGATTTCCACCGCAAGGGATCCTCGGTCTTCAACGGCATGATGGGCCGGCGCGTGGCGGCGCCCGGGGTGACCGTGGTGGACGACGGCGCCATCGCCGGACGGCGCGGCTCCCTCAGCATCGACGATGAAGGCACGCCCACGGGGCGCACGGTCCTGATCGAGGACGGCATCATGGTCGGGCTGATGCAGGACCGGCTGTCGGCGCGCCAGCTGGGCATGGCGGCCACCGGCAACGGGCGGCGCCAGTCCTACGCCCACACCCCCATGCCGCGCATGACCAACACCTTCATGGAGGGGGGCTCCCACACCCTGGCGGAGATGATCGCCTCAACGAAACGCGGTCTCTACGCCGTGAACTTCGGCGGCGGCCAGGTGGACATCACCAACGGCAAGTTCGTGTTCCAGTGCACCGAGGCCTATCTGATCGAGGACGGCAAGGTCACCGCCCCCGTGCGCGGCGCCACCCTGATCGGCGACGGCGCCACGGTGATGCAGAACATCACCATGATCGGAAACGACTTCGCCTTCGATCCGGGCGTCGGCACCTGCGGCAAGGCCGGTCAGGGCGTGCCCGTGGGCATCGGCCAGCCCAGCCTGAAGATCAGCGGCCTGACGGTCGGCGGCACGGCGGTCTGATCACTCCGCCCGCCACCGCGGCCCGACGATGTCGAAGCCCCGGGCCTCCAGCATGTCCAGAACGCCGCCCGGTTCGGCCAGCAGACGCAATTGGGCGACCGCCAGGGTGACCCCCGGCTCGTCCAGCGCGGCCTCGATGGCCTCGGCCCACTGGGCCCGCAGCAACGGGGCGACGTCCGGGTCGCCGGAGGGCCAGCACAGGTTGAGCGCCTCATCCAGGGGCTCGGCCAGCACGTCGGGAACCCGCCGTCCCCGCCAGGCCTCGATCCGGCGCGCCGCGCCCTCCGGCCCGGCCTCCGCCGCCGAGACGGCCGCCTCGATGCAGGCCAGATAGGTCTCGGGCGGCTGGGTGATCAGATTCTCCACCAGGGCGTCGCCGCGCAGGACCCCCACCCGCCGCACCGGCACGTCCGCCTGGCGCGCTGCGTCCTCGATGACCTCGACCGCGCCGCGCGTGCGGCGGCGCTGATGCCCGGTCTTGTCGGTGATCAGGTTCAGGCCGAGCATCACCAGGCTTTCTCTCCGCCACCGGTCGCTGTCGCCCTCCATCACCACCTCCAGACGCTCCTGGACCTCGGGCGGGAGATAGTCCGCCGTGGTGGTTCCGTCCGGCAGGCGCGTAATGGTCCGCGACCGCCAGATCAGCCGCATCACGTCGGCCGGAGACGCCTGTCCGATCTGTGGGAACAGGATGCGGTCCGAACGCCGTGTGGCGGCCTCCAGGGCCTCGGGCCGCCAGGGCAGGTCGCGCGGCACGCCGCTGATCGCGCCGACCAGGATCAGGGAGCCGTCGCCGACCGTGATCTCCCAGATGGGTGCATCGGCGCGCCGGGCGGTGATCACGATCTCCTCGACCACCGACGCTTCGCCGGCCTGGGCCGCAGCCTTTGACGGGACGATCGAAATCGCCAGCATCAACACAAGAAACGCTCGGATCATCTTGTCGAACCCTTAGCCGGCTGATTACGTCGCTGTAATCATGTGTCCGTAATTTAATCTACATTTCAACGATGTAACTGGTCCATTCAGGTGTGGGTCAGGCACACCTCCTCCCGAGAGTTTCGGGAGGATATCATGCGTTCCACGCTTCTGGCGGCCACTTCCGCCTTCGCCTTCGCCCTGGCCCTGACGGCCGTGTCGCCCGCCCTTGCCCAGGAGGCCGAGGCGGCCCCGGCGCCCCAGGCGGGGAACGGTCGACAGGTGCTGACCTTCACGCCCGACTTCTTCGCCGACCAGAACCCCAACACCGCCCTGGACATGGTCAACCGCGTTCCGGGCTTCAGCCTGGATGACGGCGACGGCAGCCGCGGCTTCGAGGGCGCGGTGGGCAATGTGCTCATCAACGGCTCGCGGCCCGCCTCCAAGAACGACCTGGGCTCGTCCGTCCTGTCGCGCACCCTGGCCACGCAGGTGGTGCGCATCGAGCTGATCCGGGGCGGCGCGCCGGGCATCGACATGCAGGGCTATCCGGTGGTGGTGAACGTCATCACCTCACGCGAAAGCAGCCGCGAACACATCCTGAGCGCCAACGCCACCCTGTTCGACGGCGGCCAGAACGTCTTCGGCGGCAGCTACCAGTTCACGGCGCGCGAAGGCGAAAGGACCTGGGGCGTGACCCTTTCAGACGGCATCGGCATGAGCGATTCCAACGGGATCGGCCCGTCCGTGAGCCGCGCGCCTGACGGGACCGTGCTGAGGGCCGAGGATTTCTACAATGACGGCTATGGCGGCGGCACCTCCATCCGCGGCAACTACGCGACGCCGATGCTGGGCGGAAAGATCGATCTGACCGCCCGCTACGGGGTCAATGACTGGCATTCCATCACCCTGCTCACCGCGCCCGGGTCGCGCCGTGAAAGCCGCTATGACAATGACGGCTCATCGGGCGAGTTCGGGGTGGTCTACACCCGCCCCCTCGGCGAGGGCCTGAGCGTCGAAAGCCGCTTCATCCACGAGTTTTCCGACTTCGACAGCGTCTCGACCTACAACGCCGACACGGGCTCCGGCCCCGCGCCCGAACAGAGGTTCGAGTCCGTGGGCGACGCCTCGGAGACCATCCTGCGCAGTCTGCTTCGCTGGGAGCGCAGCGAGACCCTGACCTTCGAGGGCGGCGGCGAGGTCGCCTACAATCGCCTCGACACCACCCAGGCGTTCTCCGTCGGCGGCGCGCCCGTGCCCCTGCCCTCGGCCTCGGTGACGGTGGAGGAGACGCGCGGCGAGCTGTTCGGCAAGACCACCTGGCGCATGACGCCCGACCTGTCGCTGGAAGGCGGCCTGCGGCTGGAGGCCTCCACCATCAGCCAGTCCGGCGATGCGCAGCACGAGGAATCCTTCTACTTCGCCAAGCCGCGCCTGCAGCTGACCTGGACCCCCATGGCCGACAATCAGCTGCGCCTGCGTTTCGAGCGGGAGGTGGGCCAGCTGGATTTCGGCGATTTCGCCGCCAGCGCCGAGCTCAGCGACCAGAACGTGCTGGGCGGCAACGTCGACCTGGAGCCGGAGGACCGCTGGATCAGCGAGATCACCTATGAGCGCCGCTTCTGGGGCGACGGCGTGGTCAGCATCGGCTATCGCCACGACGAGATCGCCAACGTCATCGACCGCATCCCGCTGGATGGCGGTCTGTCGGCGGTGGGCAACATCGGCGACGCCACCCTGGACCAGCTGTCGGTCAACCTGACCATCCCCACCGACCGGCTGGGCGTCGCCGGCGGCCAGTTCAGCTTCCGCAATGACTGGAACTCGACCGAGGTCACCGATCCCACCACCGGCGAAACCCGTCCCATCTCGGGGGTGCGCGCCCGCCAGGCGGTGGTGTCCTTCGAGCAGGACATCCCCTCATGGCGGCTGAACTGGAGCGTGGCGTGGATCCCGCGCCTGGGCCAGTCCACCTTTGATCCGGACCAGACCTTCGCCTGGCGCGGCGAGGACTATTTCGAACTGGCGGCCGAGTACAAGCCGACCGCCACCCTGTCGATCCGGGCCCAGGTGAACATCTGGAACGACTTCCTGGTGGAGCGCACGGTCTACGCCGACCGCGCCCCGCCCCGGCCGATCGACTTCGTCGAGACCCGCGACATCGACCCGCGCACCTTCATGTCGATCCGGCTGAGGAAGACCTTCTGAGCCGAGCGAACCTCTGGCGGGCGCGTCCGTCCCTGCCGCCCGCAAGAGAAAAGGCCCCGGGAGCGATCCCGGGGCCTTCGTCTTTCTGAACCTGGCCGAGCCCTACCGGACTCCGGCCATGCCCTTCTTGAGAAGGGGCGAAGCAAGCAGCAGCAGCACCCCCACTCCGACGCCGGTCCAGCCGATGGTCCCGAAGATGGAGCCATAGGTCTCGAGAGCGAGGGCGCGGTTGGTCACCACCCCGGCGACAGTGTCGGTCGCAGTCGCCTGGGCGATCATGCCGGCCACGATGTGCGCAACCGAGGACGACAGGAACCAGACGCCCATCATCAGGCCCACAACCCGGTCGACCGACAGCTTGGTGATCATCGACAGGCCCACCGGGGACAGGCAGAGCTCGCCCATGGTGTGCAGGAAATAGGTGAAGAACAGGAACATCAGCGGGACCCGGAAGTCCATGTTGAAGGCGTTGGCCGCAGCCCATGCCAGCAACAGGAAGCCCGCGCCGACCAGCATCAGGCCCATGGAGAACTTGACCGGGGTCGACGGCTCCATGTTGCGCCGGGCCAGCCACACCCACAGCCCCGCGAAAATCGGTCCGAAGATGACAATGATCGCCGGGTTGAACATCTGCGTGTAACCGACGTTGAACCAGCCCGGCATCTCCGTCGACTGGTCCGCAAACAGGGTGAGGGACGAGCCCGCCTGTTCAAACAGCGCCCAGAACAGCACCGAGAAGAAGATCAGCACCTGGGCGACCAGCATGCGGCTGCGTTCAGCGCCGTTCAACTTCACGACGGTGTAACCGACCACGGCCACGAAGATCAGGCCTGCGGCCCAGGGCAGGACGGCCGAGATCAGTTCATGGCGCTGCAGCAGGAGCCAGGTCGGGAACACGGCGATCAGGCCCCCGATCCAGAACACCGCTTCAAGGGGAACGCCCAGGACGCGCGTGCCGGCCAGTTTCTCCGGGTTCGGCGGGCCGCCCCGGCCCTCGAGCCAGGGCTTGCCGAGGATGAAGGTGGCCAGACCCAGCAACATGCCGAAGCCGGCGAGGCCGAAACCGTATGCCCAGCCATAGGTGAACCCGAGGTACGAGCACAGGCCCGTGGCCAGAACGGCGCCAAGGTTGATGCCGACGTAGAAAAGCGTGAAGCCCGCGTCACGACGGGGATCGTTCTTTTCATAGAGCGAGCCCACGACCGTCGAGATGTTCGCCTTCAGGAACCCGACGCCGACGATGATCAGCGAAAGGGCCAGAAAGAGCGTCGGCTCGCCGAACCCGGTGTCGCGGGTCGTCTCCAGACTGTAGTCGCCCGAAGCGACGAAGGCCGGGAAACCGGCGGCGGCCGCCTGGGGCGTAGCCGGAACCGGAGAGTCGGCGGCGGCGGCCGGCGGCGTGCCGAGGCTCTCTCCCACCGTCGGGACGGCGACATCGGCGGCCGCGGCCGCCGCGGGTTCCGCCCCCACGGTGGAAATGCCTTCGGCCGTGATGCTGATTTCGACGCGCTCGTCGCCGACGACGACGAACTGGCGTCGGTCGGTGTCACGGCCCTCAACTTCCACCTGATAGGATTGGTCGCCGATGATGATCCGGTCACGACCTCCCTGGCCCTCGAAGGCCATGGTGAAGTGGCCGAGCACCAGAAGCACGGCGCCGATCATCACGCCTTGCGCTGGCCCAGATATTTATCGGCGATCATGCCGCCGACGACCGGCATCAAATAGACCAGAGCGCCGTAGGCGGCGTAGATGCCCGCGGCTTCGGCCGGTCCGAAAAGGAAATGCTGGACCAGGTAGATGGTCAGCATTGCGCGCATTCCGTAGAAGGAGAAGCGCTCCCACATCTCGGTCAGGAAAAGGATCACCAGCCCCCGCGGGTGTCCCAGGAATTCTTTACGGGGCGCCGAAAGCGCGCCTCCCCCATCCGTCGTGCTCAACGGCGTAGCTCCCTAAGCCTCGCGCCGACATGGCGCGCGAAGGCGCATAACGAGCACGGTCGCGATTGCGTCACAAGAGGCTGTGCGGAATCGGGACAGGGTGATCAGTGATCGGTCAGAGCCTGATCGGCCGGGACCGAATCCCGAAGCGATTCAACGAGGCCGTGATTCAGGCGCTCGAACCTAGTCCCGGGTGGGGTCGGGCTGGTCGGCGTCGCCGTAGGTCAGGGACAGGAAGACGTCCTCCAGATCCGGATCCTCGGTGGCGATGTCGCGGATGGCCACGCCCGCCTTCCTCACCGCCGCCAGCACCTGCTCGACGCTGGATTCGCCGGTGCGGTAGGTGACGGCGAAGGCGCCGTTGGGCCGCCCCTTCACCTCAAAGCCCTTGAGCGTCGGCGCCGTGGCCGAAGGATCCACCGGCGTCACCACCACATTGCGGGTGTCCAGCCGGGTCAGCAGCTGCGCCGTCGGCTCGCACGCCACCACCCGGCCCCGATTGACGATGGCGATGGTGTCGCAAAGCTCCTGGGCCTCCTCCAGATAGTGGGTGGTCAGCAGGATGGTCACGCCCTCGGCGTTGATTCTGCGGACATATTCCCAGAGCTGGCGGCGCAGCTCCACGTCCACCCCGGCGGTGGGTTCGTCCAGGATCAGGATCGGCGGATTGTGCACCAGGGCCTTGGCCACCATCAGCCGCCGCTTCATGCCGCCCGACAGCGCGCGTACATAGGCATTGGCCTTGTCCGACAGGCCCAGCGCCGCCAGCAGCTCGTCCGAGCGCCGCTCATTCGCCGGCACGCCGTAGAATCCAGCCTGCACCTCCAGCGCCTCCCGGGGCGTGAAGAACACGTCCGCCACGATCTCCTGCGGCACCACGCCCAGGGCCGCGCGGGCGTCGCGGGGGCGCTCGTCGATGTCGCGGCCCCAGATGGCGACGGTCCCGCCGGATTTCTTCACCACCCCGGCCAGGATGTTGATCAGGGTCGATTTGCCCGCCCCGTTCGGGCCCAGCAGGCCGAACATGGCGCCGCGCGGCACCACCAGGTCCACGCCGTGCAGCGCCGTCTTGGGCGGCGATTTGCGGTTGCCGGCGTAGGTCTTCTCAAGCCCCCGGACCTCGATGGCGTTGTCGGGCAGGGGGGCGTCGGATCGGGTCATGGGCGGTGTCGGCTCGGTCGCGAGAGGGAAATCGTTAGCGTTCGCGTAAAATTGACGGCTTAAGGCGTGGGCCGTAGGTATGCCGCCTTCCTCCCCACGCCAAGGTCATGAGCCCGATTATGCCCCCGCGCCACCCCGACATCGCCGTTCCGCCGCCCGAACAGATCGTGGTCAGCACCAGGCGCGTGGCCTGTGACGGCGGGGGCGGGGCGCTCGGCCACCCGCTGGTCTATATGGACATGGGCGACGAAAACTTCGTGGAATGCGGCTATTGCGACCGCCGCTTCGTGCTCAGCGCCCATCCGGCGCCTGAGAACGAATATCTGGATCCGGCGCCGCGCCACGACGAGGCGCACTGAGCATGCGCTATCTGCACACCATGGTCCGGGTGAAGGATCTCGACGCCTCGCTGCGCTTCTACTGCGACCTGCTGGGCCTCGAGGAGGTGCGACGCATGGACAATGAGAAGGGCCGCTTCACCCTGGTGTTCCTGTCCGCACCCAGGGACAAGACGCGCTCGGCCGCCGAACGCGCGCCCGAACTGGAGCTGACGTTCAACTGGGATCCCGAGGAGTACGCCGGCGGCCGCAATTTCGGCCACCTGGCCTACAAGGTCGACGACGTCTATGCGGCCTGCCGGCGGCTCATGGACGGCGGCGTCGTCATCAATCGCCCCCCGCGCGACGGCAACATGGCCTTCGTCCGCTCCCCGGACGGCATCTCCATCGAGCTGCTGCAGGAGGGCGAACCCCTCGCCCCAGCCGAACCGTGGGCCTCCATGTCCAATACGGGCAGCTGGTGATACCCTGCCCGCAATGACGCGAACGGTCCTCCCCAACCGCACAGCGCCGATCCTCGCCGCCGTCCTCGGGGCGGCGCTGACGGCCGCCTGCGCCTCCACCACCGAGACCAATCCCTCGCGCACGGCGACCGAGCAGCTTCTGGTGGCGCGGGCGACGGACCGGGCGGTGGACAATCTGACACTGCCGATCCCCGACGCGCCGTGGTGTTCGTGGACGAAACCTATTTCCGCGCCGAGGCGGCCCCCTACGCCGTCAGCGCCATTCGCGCCGCCCTGTCGGAGGCCGGCTACGCCCTGGCCCGCAACCGCGACCAGGCCGATGTGATCTTCGAGATCCGCGCCGGCGCACTGTCGCTGGAGCAGATGCGGCGGCTTCTGGGCGTTCCGGCCATGAGCGTGCCCCTGTCCGACTACCGGGTGGTGTCCTTCCCGGAGCTGTCGCTCTACAGCCGCCGGGACCGCACCGGCGTGGCGGAGTTCTCCGGCTTCGTCTACCGAGCCGAGGACGGGGCCCCCATCGCCGCCGTGGCCCCCATGATCGGCCAGTACACGATCCGCAGCCACCGCCTGCTGATGATGATGACCTGGGGCCAGCAGTACGCCGAGCCGGGCGAGCAGGACCCCGGCGAAAGCTGGTGGGAATTCTAGGCCGTCAGGTCGTCAGAACCACCTTGCCGGTGTGCGAGCCGGACTCCAGGCGCCGGTGCGCCGCCGCCGCCTCCTCCAGCGGAAAGACCCTGTCCACGATCGGCTTGATCCGCCCGTCCGCGACCCACGGCCAGAGCGTGGCCTCGACCGCCTCGGCCAGGCGGGCCTTCTCGTCCGCGGCGCGCGCCCTGAGCGTGGACCCGGTCAGGGTCAGACGGCTCCGCATCAGGCGGGACAGGTCCACCTGGGCCAGATTCCCCGACTGGAAGGCGATGACCACCCAGCGGCCGCCCGGCTTCAGCGCCTTCAGGTTCTGCTCCGCATAGGCGGCGCCCACCATGTCCAGCACCACGTCCGCCCCGCCCGCCTCCTGGACCGCCTCGAGGAACCGGCCGTCCGAGGCGTCGATGGAGACATCGGCGCCCAGATCCCGGGACGCCCTCGCCTTGTCGGCGCCGCGCGAGGTGGCGATGACCCGCGCGCCCGCCGCCCGGGCCGCCTGGATCGCCATGACCCCGATGCCCGAGGTGGCGCCGTGCACCAGCAGGGTCTCGCCCGCCGTCAGGCGTCCGTCCTCGAACACATTGGTGAAGACGGTGAAGGCGGTTTCGGGCAGGGCCGCGGCCTGGATGAAATCCAGACCCGCCGGAACGGGCAGCACATGGCGCGCATCGACCACCGCATGGTCCGCATAGCCGCCGCCGCCCAGAAGGGCGCAGACCCGGTCGCCGGGCCGCCAGCGGGTCACATCCGCCCCCACGGCCTCGATCTCGCCGGCGACTTCCAGCCCGAGGATGTCGGACGCGCCCTCGGGCGGCGGATACAGACCCTTGCGCTGCAGGATGTCGGGACGGTTCACCCCGGCCGCCCGCACACGGATCCGGACCTGTCCCGGCCCCGGTTCGGGCGTCGGCCGCTCGCCGACGACCAGCGCTTCGGCCTCGCCCGCGCCGCCCCTGATCTCGATCACGCGCATGCATGCTCCCTTGCAATCCCGAGCGCCCCGGCGCTTTCATAGGGGGTCAGGGGATGAGCGCAAGGCGAGGGAGACGGCGATGGTTTTCGATGATCTGGACCCCCGGCCGGCCCGTGGCGCGGCTGTGGCCGCCCTGGGCCGCGAGGACCTGGACCTCTATTCCGTCGAGGAGCTCGATGAGCGCATCGAGGGGCTGAAAGTCGAGATCGCACGCTGTGAGCGGGCGCGCGAAGGCAAGCAGTCGCAAAAGAGCGCCGCCGACGCCCTGTTCAGCTTCAAATCCTGAAATCGGACCGCCTGTGTGGGCTTTATTGGCACATGGGTTGCAAAGCAGGCCATGAGGGCGCCAGCATGGGCGCCGTAATCGGGCGCCGTCCGGGAATTGTGCATGTCTGAGTTGACCGCCGAGGACTCCATGACGGGCGTCGCCGTACAGGGCGGATCCGGGGGCGATTTTTCGCGCTCGGAGCTGTTCGACCGCACCTTCCAGGAAGGCATGGAGCTGGTGGAGGACACCGCCGCCTATCTGGATGGGGACGGGCGGCGTGAATCCAAGCTCCTGTCCCGCGCGGCGGCTCTGGCCTATGCGGCCGAGAGCATGAAGCTGACCACGCGTCTGATGCAGGTCGCGTCCTGGCTGCTGGTCCAGCGGGCGGTGCGCGAGGGCGACATGACGCCCCAGGCGGCGGGCGAGCGCCGGCACCGGCTGGCCGAGCGCAGGATCGAGAGCACCCCCACCCACGCGGAGCTGCCCATCGCCCTGGTGGAGTATCTGGTCCGGTCCGAGAAGCTGTACGACCGGGTGCTGTATCTGGACCGGCGCATGTACGGCGAAGACGCCGTCACCGCCGGCCCCAATCCCGTCCAGAGCCAGATCGACCGGCTGGCCGCAGCCTTCGGCGGCTGAACCCCGGTCTTACGGACCCACGTCCTCTTCATCCGGCTGGGCGGCGGAGACCGGCTGCGGCAGGCTGAGGTGGATGCCCAGGGCCTCGGCCAGACGGGCGTCGCGGTTGTAGACGTCCTCGCGGAACGCCACCCGGCCCTGCCCGTCCACGAAGGCGGTCCAGTACAGCAGGCGCACGCTGATCTCGCGGCCCGTCTCCACCCGCTGGGTGCGGCGGCTGTCCAGTGCCGTGTCGAACTGCGACAGGCGCGAGGGATCCGGCGCCAGCAGAAGCCGCGCGAAATCCACCGCATTCTGGACCCGCACGCAGCCGTGGCTGCGATGGCGGAAGGCGCTGTTGAAGGCGGCCTTGGACGGGGTGTCGTGCAGGAAGATGGCGTGGCTGTCGCGCAGCTCGAACTTCACATAGCCCAGGGCCGCGTTGGGCCCGGCGCGCTGGACCACATTGCCCGCCGGGGCGATGTACATGTTCTGGGACGCCAGATAGGCCGGGCCGCGGGGCAGGATTTCGTTCCTGGCGATGGAGGCCGGCACATACCAGGGCGGATTGGCCACCACCGAGGCGAAGGGCTTCTCCAGGCTGGGCGTCTGGTTGTTGGCGGTGCCGACCACGACCCGGTTGGAGTGCACCGGACGGTCGTCCTTCCAGTAGACCATGATGGCGGCCGCGGTGTTCACCTCGATGCGCTCGGGCGACAGTTCGCGCTTGAGCCAGCGGCGGCGCTCCAGGTTCAGGGCGATCTGGCGGGCCCGGTCCTCGGCCGAGGCCGACAGGGAGCGCTGGGTCGCCGGGCCGATGCGCCCGTCCACGCCCAGGCCATGCCGCAGCTGGAAGCCGCGCACCGCCTCCTCCAGTTCGGGGCCGTAGACGTCGCCGTTCAGGGCCAGGGTGCGTCCCTGCCCCTCGGTCAGGTCGCCCTCGGCCACAAGCCGGGCGCGCAGGGCCGGGATGCGCCGGTCCGAGGCGCCCGGTTCGATGGTGCCTCCTTGTGCGAACGCCGGCCAGCCGCCGGTTTCGCGGATCAGGCGGCGATAGCGCACATAGCCCGCCGACAGATTGGTGTAGCCGATGTCGGTGGGGGCCAGGGCCTCGAACCAGTCCAGAAGCCGGTCCCGCGACACGGCGTCGTGCAGGCCTGCGGCCAGATCGACCCGGTTCTTCTGCATCTCCCAGAGGTTCTCGACCGTCTCGGGGCGCACCGCGCCTTCGGCCAGAACCCGGGCGTATCCGAGCGCTGCGATCGAGGTGCGGATATCGGCGCTGGCCGGATCGGAGGCCAGACCGGCGAAGTCGAAATGGTCCGCGCCGGACAGGCCGTGACGCTCGGACCGCTCGGCCACCTGACCCAGGGTGCGCAGGCGGGGCGCCGTCCAGATCGGCCGCCAGCCGGCCATCTCGTAAAGCCGGCGCAGTTCCGGCTGAAGCGCGGCGGGGGCGCGGGTCAGCTGGCTGTTGAAGCTGTCATAGAAGGCGCGCGCCGCGGGGTCGCGCGGCGGCTGAGGCTCAACCGTCACGCCCGGCTGGCTCGTATAGGGCGTCTGGGCCTGAACGGCCGAAGCCAGGGCCGAGGCGGCCGCCGCCAGGGTCAATTGCCGTCGATTCATAACCATCAAGAGCCCAGTCCAGTCCGGCGCCGTCCGCCGGGACGCCCCCATTTATTCCAACACCCCAAGCTTACCGGCGTTCCGGCCAAACAAAAAGCGCCGGTCGGCTGACCGGCGCTCTTGTTGGTCGCGGCTGTGGCCCGAAGGCCGCGCCTTACTTCTTGAGGAAGCCGCCGTACTTGTTGGTGAAGCGCGACACGCGGCCGCCGCGGTCCAGCAGGGTCTGGTTGCCGCCGGTCCAGGCCGGGTGGGTGGACGGATCGATGTCCAGGTTCAGGGTCGCGCCTTCCTTGCCGTAGGTCGAGCGCGTCTGGTAGGTGGTCCCGTCGGTCATCACCACGGTGATGAAGTGATAGTCGGGATGGGTGTCCTTTTTCATCGGTCCGGCGTGTCCTGATTAGCGCCCCGTGACTGGGTCGGGACGATACCGACCGTCCGCGCGCAAAAAATGGAAACCCGCCGGAAGCCCCGGCGGGAGAGGGGCGGCGTTTACACCCATGGGCCTTATGAGGCAAGAGGCGCGGCCATGACCGCCACGCCGCCGCCATCCCGCGCCGACCTCGACCGTCCCAGCCCAGGCGCGGTCCTGGCCGAATCCATGACCGAGGCCGCCGAACGACGCGGACGGCGGCGCGACGTTCGTCCCCTGGGGCGGCTTCTGCCGTTCCTGGTGCGCCACAAGGGCAGCGCCCTGATCGCCGGATTCTGGCTGGCGGTGTCCACCATGGCCTCGCTCGGCCTGACCATCACCGCGCGGGGGGCCATCGACAACGGCTTCGCCCAGGGCGGCGCGGACCTGGACGTCTGGTTCCTGGTGCTGGGCGCCAATGCGGTGGGTCTGGGGCTGGCCACGGCCCTGCGCTATTTCTACGTCACCAAGACCGGCGAGCGCATGATCGCGACCTGCGCCAGGCCCTGTTCGGCCGCATCCTGAGGCTGGATCCCGCCTTCTTCACCCACATGCGCACCGGCGAGGTGCTGTCGCGCCTGACCACCGACATCCAGATGGTGGACTCGCTTCTGACCACCTCGGTCTCCTATGCGCTCAGGAACGTGCTGACCCTGATCGGGGCGACCATCCTGCTGCTCATCGTCAGTCCCAAGCTGACCGGCATGGTCATGCTGATCACGCCGTTGCTGCTCGGCCCGCTGTTCCTGTTCGGCCGCAAGGTCCGGGCCCTGACCGTGGAGTCCCAGGACCGGTTCGCCGGCGCCGTGGGCTTCGCGGGCGAGAGCGTCGACGCCATCGAGACGGTCCAGGCGTTCGGCCGCGAGGCGTCAGCCCGCGCCCGCTTCGATCGCGCCGTGGAATCCGCCTTCGCCGCCTCCCTGCGGCGCATGAACGCCCGCGCCTGGATGACGGCCCTGGTCATCGTGGTCATGTTTGGCGGCGTCAGCCTGGTCCTCTGGCTCGGCGCGCGCGACGTGGTGGCGGGGGTTATGACGCCCGGCGCGCTGTTGCAGTTCGTCCTGCTGTCGGTGTTCGCCGCCGGGGCCGTCGGCGCCCTGGGCGAGAGCTGGGGCGACGTTCAGAAGGCCGCCGGGGCCATGGACCGCATCGACGAGCTGATGAAGGCCGAGCCCTCCATCGCCACGCCGCCCCACCCCTCGCCCCTGCCCGACCCGCCGCGCGGCGAGGTCTCCATGAGCGGCGTGTCCTTCGCCTATCCGGGACGGCCGGATCTGCCGGCCCTGGAAGGCTTCGACCTGACGGTGCGCCCCGGCGAGACCGTGGCCCTGGTGGGCCCCTCGGGCGCCGGCAAGTCCACGGTGTTCCGCCTGCTGCTGCGGTTCTACGATCCCCAGACCGGGACCGTGCGGGTCGACGGGGTTGATGTGCGCGAGGCCGATCCCGGCGCCGTGCGCGAGCGCTTCGCCTGGGTCTCCCAGGAAGCCCCGCTGTTCTCGGAATCGGCGATCGAGAACATCCGCTTCGGCCGCGAGGACGTGCGCCTTGAGGAGGCCCGCGACGCCGCCGAGCGGGCCCAGGCCCTGACCTTCCTGGACGCCTTGCCGGAGGGCTTCGACACGCCGCTGGGCGAGCGCGGCCGTTCCCTGTCCGGCGGCCAGCGCCAGCGTCTGGCCATCGCCCGCGCGCTGGTCCGGAACGCCCCTATCCTGCTGCTGGACGAGGCCACCAGCGCCCTGGACGCCGAGAACGAACGTCTGGTCCAGGCCGCCCTCGATCAGGCCATGGAGGGCCGCACCACCCTGGTCATCGCCCACCGCTTGGCCACGGTCCTGCGCGCGGACCGCATCGTGGTCATGGACGGGGGCAAGGTGGTGGAGGAGGGGACCCATGCCGAGCTGATGGCCCAACGGGGCCTGTACGCCCGGCTGGCGGATCTGCAGTTCCGGACCCGGTGAGCCGGCGCGCGGAACATGGTATCATGGGCTCCGGATGAACCGCCGCTTCCGCGACGTGTTTGAGCCGTATGAACAATCTCGGGAGACTGACATGCGCATCGCGTTGCTTGCCCTCGCCGCCATCACCCTGACGGCCTGCGCCACCGGCGCCGGCGGGGACCGCTATAACGACGAACTGGACCGCCTCAGCCAGTCCTGCCAGGAGCGGGGCGGCATCCTCACCCCCGCCGGCACCCAGAGCGGACGGCCCAACACCGACTATGTCTGCGAAATTCGCGGCGCCGGCGGCAGCCTGCCCAGGGACTGAGCCCTTCACGCCGCAGCGGGCGCGGACTAGACCGGGGTCATGACCGATCCCATGGCCCCCTCCGCGCCCCTCGCCGGCGTTCGAGTCCTCGACCTGTCCCGTGTCCTGGCCGGACCCTGGGCCACGCAGCTGCTGGCCGATCTCGGCGCTGAGGTGATCAAGATCGAGCGGCCGGGGGCGGGCGACGACACCCGCCACTGGGGCCCGCCCTTCACCACCCGCACCGACGGCGCGCCCGGCGACGCCGCCTATTTCCTGTGCGCCAACCGGGGCAAGCAGTCGGTGGCCCTGGACATCGCCAGCCCCGAGGGCGCGGACCTCATCCGCCGCATGGCCGTCGACGCCGATGTTCTGGTCGAGAATTTCAAGACCGGCGGCCTGAAGAAGTACGGCCTCGATTTCGACAGCCTGAAAGCGGTCAATCCGAAGCTGGTCTATTGCTCCATCACCGGCTTCGGCCAGACCGGGCCCCGCGCCGCCAGGCGGGCTATGACTACATGATCCAGGCCATGGGCGGGCTGATGTCCGTCACCGGCCAGCCGGACGGCGCGCCGGGCGCCGAGCCCATGAAGGTTGGGGTGGCGGTGGCTGACCTGTTCACCGGCCTGTATGCCTCCAACGCCATCCTCGCCGCCCTGCATGCAGCGCGCGCGTCGGGCCAGGGCCGCCACATCGACATCGCCCTGTTCGACGTGCAGGCGGCCATGCTGGCCAATCAGGCCACCAATTATTTCGTGTCGGGGACGGCCCCACCCGCATGGGCAACGCCCACCCCAATCTGTCGCCCTATCAGCCGTTCCCCTGCAGCGACGGCAGGGTGGTGATCGCCGTGGGCAATGACGGCCAGTTCCGCGCCCTGTGCCAGGCCTTAGGCGAGCCGGATCTGGGGACCGACGACCGCTTCGCCGCCAATGCCGGACGTGTGGCCAACCGCGACCAGCTGGGCCCCATCCTGTCGGCCCTGACCGCGCCCCTGACCATGGCCGCCCTGATGCAGCGGCTGGAGCAGGCGGGCGTGCCCTGCGGTCCCGTCAATACGGTGGATCAGGTCTTCGCCGAGCCCCAGGCCGTGGCGCGGGGCCTGACCGTCGAACAGACCCGCCCCGACCTGAACGCCCCCGTCCGCACGGTGGCCAGCCCTATCCGCATGGACGGCGCGCCGCTGGTCAGCGACCGCCCGCCGCCCGCCCTGGGCGAACACACGGATGCGGTGCTGGCGCGCTACGGCAAGCCCGACCGGGCCTGAGCCGCCGTCACTCCAGGCACACCACCTGGGCCACGCGCAGATCGCGGCGCAGGCGGTCGGCGACGCGGTAATAGTTGTCGATGGTGACCGGCTCGCCCATGGCCTGTTCCCCCGCCCGCACCGTGCCGCGCAGCACCGGGCCCAGGGTGTCGGGGGCGGTGGTGTAGATGCGGCCCCGGCGCGGCGCCTCGGCGATGGTCACCCCGATCACCCGGCCCTGCCGGTCCATGGCCGGCGCGCCGGACAACCCCGACAGGGTGCCCGCCAGGCCGTCGGTGCGGCCCACCTCGGCCCAGGCCAGCACCGGTTCGTCCCGGGCGCCGCGCCCGGAGATGCGCAGGGTCTCGCGGCCCAGAAGGCGCGAGGTCACCTCGCCCGGGCCTCCTTGCGGATAGCCGGGATGGAACGCCCGCTGGCCCTGACGCAGGGGCGCCTCCAGCGCCAGGGGCATGGCCGTGGGGCCGCCGTCGGTGATCAGCAGGGCCACGTCCGCGCGCGGCGCCAGACGCACGTCTGCCGCCACCGCGCGCCCGCCGCCGATGATCAGGGCGGGCCGGGGGCAGCCCTCCACCACATGGCGCGCGGTCAGCCAGCGGCCTTCCGACGAAATGGCGAAGGCGGTGCCCATGGAGGGCTGGAAATGGGGCGGGGTCTCCACCATCACCATCGGATCGAACGGGGTGACGGGGCCCAGCAACGCGCCCTCGGCCTCGTCCGGAGGAGGCGGTGCGGGCGGATTGTAGACCCGCTCGCGCCGGGTGGTGGCGACCATCAGCAGGGCCAGCACGACAACCCCGTAGATCAGCCAGTCTGGAACCCTGGGAAAGCGCACTTGGCGGGTCTGGCCTCCCTCAGCCGGTCAGGGCCGCGGCCAGGATCAGGGCCGTGGCGACCTTGGCGGCGACCAGCAGCGCCGCCGCGGGGACCTCGCCGTCCTGGATGCGCTGGGGCAGGCCGGTCAGGACCATGTCCACCACGCGGAACGCCAGCAGCTGCATGACGACGGTGGCCACGCCCCAGATGACGATGTCGCGCACCGAGGTGGACACCGACAGCGAAACCGACAGGGGAATGGCCAGGCCCACCAGCACCCCGCCCAGGGCCACGGCCGCGGCCGCATTGCCCTCGCGGATCAGGGCGATCTCCTTCCACGGCGTCAGCAGCGCATAGACCGTGACCCCGGCGAACAGCAGGCCGAGCGTCACCGCCGCATGCATCAGGGCGATGGGAAACCCTGCGGCGAAGGCCTGGACCTCCGGGCTGGACAGACTGGGAACGAGCGACTGCGGATCCATGGCGCTTCATATAGGGACGAAGGGTGTGGAAAGCCTTGCCCGACTCCCGGGCCAATCCGCAAGCGCACACGGGTCACACGGCGAGGAATTCGCCGATGGGTTGTCAGGTGCGCGGTTTCAGGCCGCGGCTTCGGACTCCGGGGCCGCGCGCCGCGCGCTGGCCCGCAGCTTCTCGCTTTCGGACTTCAGCTGGCCGCAGGCGGCCAGGATGTCGCGCCCGCGCGGGGTGCGGATCGGGCTGGCGTAACCGGCCTTGTTCAGGATGGCGGCGAAGCGCTCGATGGTCTTCCAGTCCGAGCACTCGTAATCGGTCCCCGGCCACGGATTGAACGGGATCAGATTGACCTTGGCCGGAATGCCCTGGATCAGCTTGACCAGGGCCCAGGCCTCCTCGGGGCTGTCGTTGACGCCCTTCAGCATGACGTATTCGAACGTCACCCGCCGCGCGTTGGAGAGGCCCGGATAGGCCCGGATGCCCGCCATCAGCTGTTCGAGATCGTACTTCTTGTTCAGCGGCACCAGCACATCGCGCAGGGCGTCGTTGGTGGCGTGCAGGCTGATGGCCAGCATGGCCTGGGTCCGCGTGCCCAGCGCGTCCAGCTGCGGCACGACGCCGGAGGTGGAGACCGTGATCCGGCGCCGCGACAGGGCGATGCCCTCATTGTCCGAGATGATGTCGATGGCGTCGGCGACATGGTCGAGATTGTAGAGCGGCTCGCCCATGCCCATGAACACGATGTTGGACAGGCGGCGGTCTTCCTTGGGGGACGGCCATTCGTCCAGATCGTCCCGCGCCACCTGCACCTGGGCCACGATCTCGGCGGCGGTCAGGTTGCGCACCAGCTTCTGGGTGCCGGTGTGGCAGAAGGTGCAGTTGAGGGTGCAGCCGACCTGCGACGAGACGCACAGGGCCCCGGCCCGGCCCACGTCGGGAATGTAGACAGCCTCGATCTCGATGCCCGGCGCGGTGCGGATCAGCCATTTGCGGGTGCCGTCCTTCGACACCTGACGCTCTACGATCTCGGGGCGGGCCAGGGTGAAGGCCTCGGCCAGCTTGGCCTGGGTGTCCTTCGCGATATTGCTCATCGCCGCGAAGTCGGTGACGCCGTAGTGGTGGATCCAGCCCCAGATCTGGCTCGCGCGCATCTTCGCCTTCTCCGGCGGGCAGATGTCGGCGTCGATCAGGGCCTGACGCAGGCCCGCGCGCGTCAATCCGGACAGATTGACGGGGGCGGCGACGGCCGCGCCTGAAACACGCGAAAGATCGAGGGTCACGCCCACGGGCAAGGGTCCATGCGTTGGAGGGAGGCCGCCCCTATAGCACGAAACGGAGCGGATTTAAGGTGGGGGCGGATGGGGCGTTGCTCAAGCCTGAGCCCGTATATATGATACGCATATAAATCATATATTCCGGAGCGCTCCCCATGGGCATCGTCAACATCGAGGATGAGCTGCACGAGCAGCTGCGCCGGGCCAGCCGGGCGTCGTGCCGATCAATCAACGGCCAGGCCGCGTTCTGGATCAGGCTGGGCATGCTGTGCGAGCTGAACCCCGGCCTCACCTTTCAGGAACTGGTGGCGCGCGAGCTGAAGGCGGCGGGCGTCGAGGCCCCCGGCCTGACCGCCGCTGCATGACCAAGAGCCCGGCCGAGGTCGCGCTCATGGCCGAATCCGGCCGCCTGCTCGCCTCTGTGTTCACCCATCTGGACGGCCTGCCGCTGGCGGGCATGAGCACGCTGGAGATCAACGACCGGGTCGAGGCCTTCATCGTGGATCAGTTGAACGCCCGGCCCGCCAGCAAGGGTCAGTACGGCTACGGCTTTGTGCTGAACAGCTCGCGCAATGCGGTGGTCTGCCACGGCGTGCCGTCCGCCGATGAGGTCCTCGGCGACGGCGACATCGTCAATCTGGACATCACCCTGGAGAAGAACGGCTTCATCGCCGATTCCAGCAAGACATACCTGATCGGAACCGTGTCCGCCCCGGCCCGGCGGCTGGTGCGCACCACATACGAAGCCCTGTGGAAGGGCGTCTCCGC
Source organism: Brevundimonas abyssalis TAR-001 (assembly GCF_000466985.1). Classification (GTDB taxonomy): domain Bacteria; phylum Pseudomonadota; class Alphaproteobacteria; order Caulobacterales; family Caulobacteraceae; genus Brevundimonas; species Brevundimonas abyssalis. The sequence goes on along the minus strand of NZ_BATC01000013.1, from coordinate 7,241 downwards.
CGTCCGCCCCGCGCCCGCCTCGGCGACATCGGCCACGCCATCGAGCGGCATGCCAGGCGGGCGGGCTATTCGGTGGTGCGGGAGTACTGCGGCCACGGCATCGGTCGCGAGATGCACGAGGCGCCCCAGGTGCTGCATTTCGGAAAACCCGGAACCGGCCTGATCCTGAAGGAGGGCATGACCTTCACCATCGAGCCCATGCTCAATCAGGGTCGTGCGGCGGTCTGCACCGAGGACGACGGCTGGACCGTCGTCACCGCCGACGGCAAGCTCTCCGCCCAGTTCGAACACACCGTTGCCGTCACCGGAACCGGCGTGCACGTGCTGACGCTTCGGCCGGAGGAGCGCCGATCAGCAGCCTAGGTGGTGAAGGCGGGGCGAACTCCAGCCCAACCCATCCATTCGTCATCGCCGGGCTTGTCCCGGCGATCCATACCCTCGGACGGGTCCGGGCGAGCCCTGAACGCCAAGTGAGTATGGATTCCCGGCACAAGGCCGGGAATGACGATTTGGGGGCCATGAACCTCAAACCTCGGCGCCCAGCGCCTCCCCCAGAAACCCCGCAAACCGTTTCAGCGCCTCGTCGGTCAGGCTTGGTCGTGGCGCATGGGGCCGGCGCCGGTGGGTTCGTCGAAGGCGTGGGTGCCGTCCACGGTCCAGCGTTCGATCTCCACATGGCCGCAGGCCACGTCCAGCACTCGCTCGGCGTTGCGCACCGTGGTCAGGTGATCGCGCGCGGCGATGACGGCCAGGGTTTTCGGACAGTGGCGCCAGGGCCGGAACCGCCCCGTCGCCGCCACCCCCACATAGGGATAGGCCAGAAACACCGCCTTCACCCCAGACAGGTCGGCCGCCGCCGGATCGCGCAGCAGCATCTCGCCGGCCATCTCCCGCGGCGCGCTCAAGGCCTCCATGATGGCCCAGCCCCCGTGGCTCCAGCCCGCCAGGCCCAGCCGGGACCCATCCACGTCGGGCCGTTGCGACAGGCCCTGGATGGCCGCCATCACATCCCCAGCCCGCGCCCAGCCGCGCAGGCGCACCCCGGTGCAGACGGTGGCCAGGGCGAAGGCCCGGCTCCATCCGCGCGCGCCGAAACTGTCGATGATGAAGGCGCGTATCCCCGCCGCCTTCGCCGCCTCGGCGTACAGGGGCAGGTGAGCCCTCAGCCCCCCGCAGCGTGGAACAACAGCACCGCCGGCCGCGCCCGGTCGTCGTCGGGCCCCACATGTTGCGTGTGCGGCTCCAGCATCGCCCAGCGCTCGGCGGTGGTGTCCATGGGGGCTCCTTCAGCAACAGCGGCAGGCCGCCGCCCACCCTAGTCCGTCATCCCCGGCCTTGTCCCCGGGGTCCGGAGGTTCCCAAATGCGGCTGCGTCCGCATCTTTTTGATCCCACTGCTCCCGGCGCCCTTACACTGGGCGCCGGTGGACATGGAGCGGGAGGACGATTTCAGACGATTCAGACAATTCAGACCCTGTTTTTTTGAGTCCGGAGTCTGAAATCTAGTGCCGGAACACCCGCACCCCGGTGAAGGCCATGGCCACGCCCTTGTCGTCGGCGGCGGCGATGACCTCGTCGTCGCGGATCGAGCCCCCGGGCTGGATCACCGCGGTGGCGCCCGCCGCCACGGCCTCCAGCAGACCGTCGGCGAAGGGGAAGAAGGCCTCCGACGCACAGGCCGAGCCCTGCGCCAGCGAGTGGGCCAGTCCCCCAAATTGCTTGGCATGGGCCTCGCCCGCTTCCTTGGCCCGGATGGCGGCGATGCGGGCGGAGTCGCGCCGGTTCATCTGGCCCGCGCCGATGCCCGCCGTCTGGCCGGCCCTGGCGTAGACGATGGCGTTGGACTTCACGTGCTTGGCCACGGTGAAGGCGAACAGCATGTCGCGCACCTCCTCGTCGGTGGGCTGGCGCTTCGTCACGATCTTCAGGTCCGCGGGCGTGATGCGGGCCAGGTCGCGCGACTGCACCAGCAGGCCCCCGGCCACCGAGCGGAACACCTGCCCCGGCTGCAGGGGATCGGGCAGGCCGTCGGTGATCAGCAGGCGCAGGTTCTTCTTCGCCGCGAACACCGCCTTCGCCGCTTCGTCGGCGCCCGGCGCGATCACCACCTCGGTGAAGATCCCGGTGATCAGGGTCGCGTCGGCTGCCGTCAGCGGCCGGTTGACCGCCACCACCCCGCCGAAGGCCGACACCGCGTCGCACTCCAGCGCCCGGGCGTAGGCTTCCGACAGGTCCTTGCCCACCGCCACTCCGCACGGGTTGGCGTGCTTGACGATGACGCAGGCGGGCTCCTCGAACTCGGCCACCAGCTCATAGGCCGCGTCCGCGTCGGCGATGTTGTTGTAACCGAGCTCCTTGCCCTGCAGCTGGCGGGCGTTGGCCACGCCGGGGCGGGTCTCCGAGGTGCGGTAGAAGGCGCCCGCCTGGTGCGGGTTCTCGCCGTAGCGCAGGGTCTGGGCCAGGCTGCCGGCGATGGTCTTGCGGGCCGGGGCGGCGTCCTCCACCTGACCGGCGAACCAGCCGGACACCGCCGCGTCATAGGCGGCCGTGCGCGCAAAGGCCCGCGCCGCCAGTCGCTTGCGCAGGGCAAGGCTGGTGCTCCCGTCCGCCTTCAGGGCCGCCACGGCCTCGTCGATGGACTCCCGGTCCACGCAGACCGCCACATAGCCGTGGTTCTTGGCCGAGGACCGGATCATGGCCGGGCCGCCGATGTCGATGTTCTCCACGGCCGAGGCGAAGTCGCCCCCGCCCGCGATGGTGGCTTCGAAGGGGTAAAGGTCGATCCACACCAGATCGATGGGGCCGATGCCGTGCTCGGCCATGGCCTTCGCGTGCTCCGGCGCATCGCGCACGCCCAGCAGGCCGCCGTGCACCACGGGATGCAGCGTCTTGACCCGCCCGTCCATCATCTCCGGGAAGCCGGTCAGATCGGCCACGTCCTTCACCGGCAGGCCGGCTTTCTCGATAGCCGCCCGGGTGCCGCCCGTGGACACCAGCTCCACCCCCAGCTCGGCCAGGGCGCGGGCCACATCCTCGAGCCCCGACTTGTCGGACAGGGAGATCAGCGCCCGGACGGGTTTGACGGCGTCGGGGGCAGGCGGAAAGTCGGGCGCGGCGGGCATGGGAATCCGTTCTGGCAGGCTTGGGGCGGGGGAGGCGGGAACGGCGCGCCGTTAACACGCGCCGCCCGGTTCCGCCACCTTCGGCGCGCCTTACCCCGTCTCGCCGCTGGCGCCGGCCGGGCTCATCTTCCAGCGGATCCTGGTCTCGGCGTCGGTGCGGGCCGAGCCGCGCAGCACCAGCTGCAGCGAGCGCCGGGTCAGGCCGTCCGCCACATGGACCGAGGGCTCGATGTCCACGTCCGGCGCGTCGCTCCGGAACCACCAGCCCCGGCCCGAAGCGCCGCGCAGCAGAATGCTGCGCTTGTCCCGCGCCAGAGACGCCTGAACCCCCGGCTCCAGATGGAAGCGCACCGCATAGGGCGCCGCCAGCGGGCGGGCCGCGTCCTTGTGCCCGTCGCACGGATACAGCCGCTCCTCGGCCCGAAGTTCGTCCAGCCGCTGGTCCAGATACAGCCGGCGCTGATGCTTCAGGCCAAAGCGCGGGGCCCAACCGTCGTGCTCGATCTCCAGCCATACTGCGCCCTCGGCGGCGCGGTGCTGGGCGTCCACATGGATCGTGGGCCCCACAAGGCGCGTGCCCAGAAGGTCCGCCTTCCACCCGGTCAGGGGCTGGGCCATGGCCCCGTCGCCCAGACACAGGGTCGAGCCGGCCGGGGTCAGGCGCATGGCCTGCCGCTCATGGGCGCGCGGGGTCCAGCCGCAGTTGGTGACGATGCGGTCCCGCCCGCAGATGATCTCCATGGCCCCGGTCTGGGCGCAGGCCGTGCCGCTCCACGGGCCCGTGGCGGGCGGCGCCGCATCGGCGATCAGGGTCAGCAGCGGGGTATGCACCCGGGCGTAGCCGCCGGGGCCCATGCCCTCCACCGGGCCGGGATCGTCCTCGTCGTGGGCGCGGGCGGCGGCGACCAGGGCCGGGTCCAGCGCCCCGCCGCCCTGGAATGCGGCCAGCCGCCCGTCGGGCAGGGTCAGGGTGCGCAGCCCCATGGTCAGCCGCCCGATGGCCAGCGCCAGCTCCGGCGGCGGCGTCTCGGCCAGCTGCAGCAGCACGTCGTCCAGGGTCAGCAGGTCCAGCAGCAGCTCCAGGCCCGCCTGGGGCGAGCGGCTGGCGTGGGCGCCGTCCTCGCGCACCGTGTGCTTGAGGGCGGACGCCAGCTTGTTCAGGGCGCGGCGACGCAGCGACGCGCCCGCCTTGCCCCCCAGTGCACACCCGGCCACGGCCGCCGCCGTGCGCTGGGCAGCGTTCTCGGCCAGTCCGCCGGGGGGGCGCAGAAGCTGCCGCGCCTGCCGGGCCAGGATGTCGGCCAGCAGGGCGCGGTCCGCCTCATTGGCCACCGCCGCCATGCGCCGGGCCGCGCAGGCCAGGTTGAACACCCGCCGGGCCAGAATGTCGGGCTGCCATGAGAACGGCGACCAGTGGGAGAACACCGCGTGCCAGCCCAGGGTCAGGCGCAGCGCCTCGCGCGCGCCCTTCTCTCCGGCCAGCATCAGCGACGGCAGCCAGGCGAACTCGTGCAGGGCGACGGCGAACGACCGGCTGGGGCTGGGCCGGTTCCAGGGGTCCTCGGGGCTTCTCAGGTCCATGGACACGCCGGACAGCATCATGCGTCCGCCCAGCAGCGCGCGGCCGATCTCGGCGTCGCTGGGCCGGAAGTCGCGCGGCGTGGCGGCGAAGCCCTCGGCGCGGGGCCACTTCAGGGTCTGGTGATAGCCGGGCAGGCCGTACAGCTCGATGAAGGACTGGCGGGTCAGCAGGCGTCCCGCGATGGCCGGGGCCAGGCTCCAGCCGCCGGGGCTGGGCGCGCGCTTCACCGGCGCGGGCGCGGCGGGGCGCGAGGGATCGGCGAAGGGGGCGCTGGGCAGTTTCACGCGGCGGCCTTCAAAGCCTTTATGTTGTCGGCGTAGGCGTCCGCCCCCCCCTTGAACACCGAGGACCCCGCCACCAGCGCATCCGCGCCGGCGGAGACGCAGGCGCCCGCATTGGCCGCCACCACCCCGCCGTCCACCTGAAGGTGCGCGGGACTGCCGGCGCGATCGAGGATGGCGCGGGCGCGTTCGATCTTGGTCAGGGCGCTGTCGATGAATTTCTGGCCGCCAAAGCCCGGATTGACCGACATGATCAGCACCAGGTCCACCAGATCCACCACCTCCTCAAGGATGCTCAGGGGCGTGGCCGGGTTGAACACGATGCCCGCCCTGGCTCCCAGGCCCCGGATCGTGCCCAGGGTGCGGTGCAGGTGCGGTCCGCTCTCGGGATGGACGCTCAGAATGTCGGCGCCGGCCTCGCGGTAGGCCTCCAGCCACGGGTCCACCGGCGCCACCATCAGGTGCACGTCGAACGGCAGGGTCGAATGGGGCCGCAGGGCCTTCACCACCGCCGGGCCGATGGTCAGGTTCGGCACGAAATGGCCGTCCATCACATCCACATGCACCCAGTCGGCGCCCGCGGCCTCGATGGCCGCCACTTCCTGTCCCAGCTTCGCGAAATCGCTGGCCAGGATCGACGGACAGATCAGGGGAGTTTTCACCATGCCCCGACTTACGGCGGGCGCGCATGAGGGGCAAGCGGGGAGGGACGATCAGGCGGAGTTCAGATGACCTGAATCAGGAGCCAACTAATTTAGCTACAGCGTTATCAGCCCACGCGTCTCATACACCGAGGGCTCGTACGGCTTGGCCCGAATGAATGCCGAGGAGGATGTGTTGAGAATCACTTCCGCCTCCCCCGAAGTCGTCAGCTTCAGGAGCGGTGCCTGCCAATCGACGATTTCGCCCGCGAAATGCGATACCTGCCCATCATCGTGGACGGTGAAACTGTAAGTTTTTCCAATCTCAAACATCTGCATCTCCATGTCATCAGTATTCCAAGGATTGCATATCGTTGCGTCAATATCGGTCATGGAAAAGGGCGGGCCCATCGCTGGACCCGCCCTTCTGTTCAGTCTGAGCTGAATGGTCCCGGCTCGGCGTCGCGGGCCGCTAGGCGACCCGCTCGTTGGCCGGGATGACGGACTTAAAAGTCCATGCCGCCCATGCCGCCCATGCCGCCGCCCATGTCCGGGGCGCCGCCGCCCGAGGACTTCTTGGGAGCGTCAGCCACGGCGGCTTCGGTGGTGATCAGGATGCCGGCCACGGAGGCGGCGTCCTGCAGGGCGGTGCGGACCACCTTGGCGGGGTCGATCACGCCCATCTTCACCAGGTCGCCGTACTCCTCGGTCTGGGCGTTGAAGCCGAACGAGGCGTCCTTGTTCTCCAGCACCTTGCCGACCACGATGGAGCCTTCGCGCCCGCGTTCTCGGCGATCTGCCGGATCGGGGCCTGGATGGCGCGGCGGATGATGGCGATGCCCGCGGTCTGATCGGCGTTGTCGCCCTTCAGGCCTTCGAGCGCCTTGGTCGCCTTCAGCAGCGCGATGCCGCCGCCGGGGACGATGCCTTCTTCAACCGCCGCACGCGTGGCGTTCAGGGCGTCGTCGACGCGATCCTTCTTCTCCTTGACCTCGACCTCGGTCGAGCCGCCGACGCGGATCACCGCGACGCCGCCGGCCAGCTTGGCCAGACGCTCCTGCAGCTTCTCCTTGTCGTAGTCCGAGGTGGTGTCCTCGATCTGGCGCTTGATCTGGGCGATGCGGCCCTCGATCGCGTCCTTCTCGCCGACGCCGTCAACGATGGTGGTGTCGTCCTTGGTGATGGTGACCTTCTTGGCCTTGCCCAGCATGTCCAGGGTGACGTTTTCCAGCTTGATGCCCAGGTCTTCCGAGATCACCTGGCCGCCGGTCAGGACGGCGATGTCCTCCAGCATGGCCTTGCGGCGGTCACCGAAGCCCGGCGCCTTGACCGCCGCGACCCGCAGGCCGCCGCGCAGCTTGTTGACCACCAGGGTGGCCAGGGCCTCGCCCTCGATGTCCTCGGCGATGATGACCAGCGGTCGACCCGACTGAACCACGGCTTCCAGGATCGGCAGCATGGCCTGCAGCGAGGACAGCTTCTTCTCGTGGAGCAGGATCAGGGGCTCCTCGAGATCGGCCTCCATCTTGTCGGCGTTGGTGATGAAGTAGGGCGACAGGTAGCCGCGGTCGAACTGCATGCCTTCCACGACGTCCAGCTCGGTCTCGGCGGTCTTG
>NZ_BATC01000014.1 GCF_000466985.1 Brevundimonas abyssalis TAR-001 | reverse complement strand
CCTGCGCGGGCTGCCGTTCGCCGAGCGCCGGGCGCGGCTGGAGGCGTTCGTGGCGGCGGCGTCGGACCGTATCGACCTGTCGCCGATCCAGCCGTTCGGGTCGTGGGACGAGCTCGCCGCCCTGCGTCTCGCGCCGCCGCCCGGCGATCCCGCCATCGCCGAAGGCCTGATGCTGAAGCGGCTGGACAGCACCTACGAGGCCGGGCGTCCCAGGGGGCCTTGGTTCAAGTGGAAGCGCGACCCGCACCTGATCGACGCAGTGCTGATGTACGCCCAGCGCGGCCACGGCAAGCGGTCCAGCTTCTACTCCGACTTCACCTTCGGCGTCTGGGTGGAGGACGCGGACGGCGCCCATGTTCTGACGCCGGTGGGCAAGGCCTATTTCGGCTTCACCGACGAGGAGCTGAAGCAGCTGGACAAGTTCGTGCGCGACCATACCACCGACCGCTTCGGCCCCGTGCGCGCCGTGCGGGCGGACCGGGAGTTCGGCCTGGTGTTGGAGGTGGCGTTCGAGGGGCTGCAGCGGTCGAAACGCCACAAATCCGGCGTCGCCATGCGCTTCCCCCGCATCAGCCGCATCCGCTGGGACAAGCCGTCAAAGGAAGCGGACGAACTGGCGACGCTGGAACGGATGTTGGACTAGCTGCGGATGCGGTCCCACACCCCGAACTCGTGGGCGATGCACTGGGCGATCAGCTTGCGCCAGACGGGTTCGGCGATGGCGGGGGACAGGCCGGCGTCTTCCGACGCGGCCAGAACCTTGGCCACCACGTCCTCGATGCGCCAGTCGTCGTGGACCACATCGCGGCTCGGTTTGATGCGCGCGGCGGCCTCCATGTAGCGCTGCCGCTCGGCCAGCAGGGTCACCAGCGCGCGGTCCAGCGCGTCTACGCCCTCGCGCACCTGACTCATGTCGGCGCAGTCTTCGGGCGGGGTGCGAGGGTCGATGGAGATGAGCGCGGTCATGGCGCTGGCTTTAGGGGAGGGCGCCGCGCCCGCCAAGCCCGGTTAGCCCACGAAGGCCCGTTCCAGCACGAAATCGCCGGGCTCGGCGTTGGAGCCTTCCCTCATGCCGTAGCCTTCCAGCAGCTCGGCCGTCTCCTTGATCATGGCCATGGAGCCGCACAGCATGACGCGGTCCTTCGCCGGATCGAAGCCCTCTTCGAGGCCGAGATCGCGGAAGTAGTCGCCCGAACGGATGCGGTCGGTGATGCGGCCCGCGTTGTGGAACGGCTCGCGGGTCACGGTGGGATAGTAGGTCAGCTGGGCCCTGGCCTCGTCGCCGATCAGGGGGTCTTCGTGGATGCCGCCCTCGAAGAACGCGCGATAGGCCAGATCCTCGGCCTTGCGCACCGTGTGGGTCACGATCACCCGGCCGAAGCGGGAATAGGTCTCCGGCTCACGCGCCACCGACAGCCAGGGCGCCAGGCCGGTGCCCGTGCCGATCAGGTGCAGCCGCTCGCCGCCGGTCAGGGCGTCCAGCACCAGGGTGCCTGTGGGCTTCTTGCCCACCAGAACCGTGTCGCCGGGCTGGATCTTTTGCAGGCGCGAGGTGAGGGGGCCGTCGGCCACCTTGATGGAGAAGAACTCCAGCTCCTCGGCCCAGAACGGACTGGCCACCGAATAGGCGCGCACCAGCGGCTTTCCGCCCTCGGTGGGCAGGCCGATCATCACGAACTCGCCGGAGCGGAAGCGGAAATCCTCGGCGCGCGACAGGCCGAAGCTGAAAAGCTGGTCGGTCCAGTGTTTCACCCACAGCACCTCGGCCTCGTGATACGGGCTGGGCTTGGCGGGTTTTTCGGCGACGGCGAGGGTGTCGGTCATGGGGCTTCGACTTAAGCCCTTCGCCGAGGATGCGAAAGGTTCGCGGGCGCGACATTTTCTGCGGGGGACGGATACCCGTTCTTATTCCGCCGTCGGCGCGGAAACAGTTGTCACGGGGCGCTGAGCCGCTAGCTTGGCCGCCATGCGCACATTGCTTCTGGCCTCGAGCCTGCTTATCGCCCCGCCCGCCTTCGCCCAGTCGATTGATGCGGCCGCCCCGGTCTTGACCCCCGAGCGGGTTTTCGCTGACCCCAGCCTGAACGGCCCGGTGGCTCGGGGGGTCAGCCTGTCGCCGGACGGCGAGCTGGTGGCCTTCCTGCGCTCGCGCGAGGATGACGTGAACACCCTCGACCTGTGGGCCGCGCCCACCGGCGAGGGCGAACCCTACAAGCTGATCGACGCCCGAGCGTTGGTCCCGGAAGCCGGCGAACTGTCCGAGGCCGAGATCGCGCGGCGTGAGCGCATGCGCATCAGCCAGCGCGGGGTGGTGGAGTATTCCTGGGACGAGCAGGGCCGCTACATCCTGGCCCCGCTGGAAGGCGACATCTTCCTGGCCGACCGCAACGGCGAGGTGCGCCGCCTGACCGAGACCGAGGGCGACGAGATCGACGCCAAGGTGTCGCCGCAGGGGACGTGGGCCTCCTGGGTGCGCGACCAGAACCTGTACATCCAGCCGCTGGCCGGCGGTGACGAACGCGCGGTCACCACCGACGGCGACGGCCTGATCACCTGGCCACGGCCGAGTTCATCGCCCAGGAGGAGATGGACCGGGACACCGGCTACTGGTGGAGCCCGGACGAGGCCCGCATCGCCCTGACCCGCGTGGACGAGAGCACCGTCGACGTGATCCCGCGCCTGGACATCCAGGGCGGCGGCGCCACGACCATCCAGCAACGCTACCCCCGCGCCGGCCGGCCCAACGCCGTCGTCGACCTGTTCATCCATGACGTGGCCTCGGGCGAGCGGATCGAGGTGGATCTGGGCGACAACGACGACATCTATCTGGCCCGCGTGAACTGGTCGGCCGACGGCGGCACGCTGTATGTGCAGCGCCAGTCACGGGATCAGCAGACCCTGGACCTGCTGACCGTGGATCCGGCCACGGGCGAGAGCCGGGTCATCGTGACCCAGACCGACGACGCCTGGGTGGGCCTGACCCACGACTTCCGCGCGCTGGAGGACGGCCGCTTCGTCTGGTCCAGCGAGGAGGACGGCTGGCGGCATCTGTATCTGTACGAAGCCGACGGAACGCTGGTGCGCCAGATCACCGACGGCGACTGGGCGGTGAAGTCCCTCGACGGGATCAACGCCGAGACGGGGGAGGTGTTCTTCACGGCCTCCCTCGAGATCGCGGACGGCGTGGCGCGCGAACTGCCTATCGAACAGCGCCTGTGGCGCACCACCCTGGACGGTGGGGCGCCGACGCCTGTCACGTCGGACGGCGGCTGGTGGAGCGTGAGCATGAACGGGCCGGCGACGGCCTTCGTGGGCAACTATTCCGATCCGACCACGCCGTCGCAGAGCGGCCTCTACAGCGCCGACGGGACCTTCATCCGCTGGATCGAGGAGAACCGGCTGGGCGAAGCCCATCCCTACCACCCCTATCTCGCGCGCCACCGCACGCCGGAGTACGGCACGCTGGAGACGCCGGACGGGCATTCGCTGGTCTGGCAGATGACCACGCCCCATGATTTCGATCCGTCGCGGCGCTATCCGGCGGTGATCCAGGTGTACGGCGGGCCGTCGGGCGGCGGCGTGCGCCGGGGCTGGCAGCCCATGACCACGCGCCTTCTGAACGAGGCGGGCTATGTGGTCTTCCGCATGGACAACCGGGGCGAGGGCTATCGGTCCGCCGCCTTCAAGCGCGCGCTGTACCTGCGCATGGGCACGGTGGAGGTCGAGGATCAGGTGCTGGGCGCCGAGTATCTGCGCAGCCTGCCCTACGTCGACGCGGACCGCATCTCGGCCATGGGCTGGAGCTACGGCGGGTTCATGACCCTGCACATGCTGACCGAGCCGGAGATGGGGCTGGCCTCGGCCATTTCGGGCGCGCCGGTGACGGACTGGAGCCTGTACGACACCCATTACACCGAGCGGTTCATGTCGACGCCGCAGGCCAACGAAGCCGGCTACGCCGCCTCGGACGTGGTCGATCAACTGGACCGACTGACCGGGCGGCTGCTGCTGCTGCACGGCATGGCCGACGACAACGTCATCTTCGAGAATACCACCCGGGTGCTCAACGCGCTGCAGGAGCAAAGCGTCCCGTTCGAGACCATGCTCTATCCCGGCCAGCGCCACGGCATCCGGGGCAATCCGCGCCAACTGCACCAGTGGCGCACCTATCTGGACTTTCTGGACCGAACGATCGGAGAGAGAAGCGAATGATGCGCAAGGGGGCTGTTCTTGCGGCGCTGGCGGGGCTGGCCCTTTCGGCCTGTGCCACGTCGGGGCCGACGGGTCTGGAGGTCCGCGACCGGGCGACGGTGAACAGCGTGATCGCCTGGAGCCCGGCGGCCAGTGCGGCGAACTGGAACGCGGAGGCGCTGGATCGTTCGATTGTCGGCATGCCCATCCTCATCAAGGACAACATCGAGACCGCCGACATGCCCACCACCGCCGGGTCGCTGGCGCTGGTGAACAATGCGCCCGGGCGTGACGCGCCGCTGGTGGCGCGGCTGCGCGCGGCCGGGGCGGTGATCGCGGGCAAGGCCAATCTGTCCGAATGGGCCAATTTCCGCGGCGCGGACTCCATCAGCGGCTGGAGCGCCGTGGGCGGCCAGACGCGCAATCCCCATGCCCTGGACCGCAACCCCTGCGGCTCGTCCTCGGGCAGCGCGGCGGCGGTGGCGGCGGGGCTGGTCCCGGCGGCTATCGGCACAGAGACCAACGGCTCCATCGTCTGTCCCGCGGCGGCCAACGGCGTGGTGGGCTTCAAGCCCACGGTCGGTCTTGTGTCGCGCACCCACATCGTTCCCATCAGCGAAAGCCAGGACACCGCCGGGCCGATCACCCGCACGGTGGCGGACGCGGCCTTGATCCTGAGCGCCATGGCCGGGACCGACCCGGCCGATCCGGCCACGGCCGAGGCGGACGCCCGCCGCACCGACTATCGCGCAGCGCTGGACGCCGGATCGCTGGCGGGGGTGCGCATCGGCGTGGCGCGGTTCGCCTCGGGCTATCACAATGGGACCGACGCGGTGTTCGAGGCGGCGCTGGCCGACCTGCGCGCCGCCGGGGCCGAGCTGGTGGAGATCACCGAGGGGCCGGAGATGGGGCCCATCGGCCGGGCCCAGTTCACAGTGCTGCTGACCGAGTTCAAGGCCGGGCTGAACGCCTATCTGGCCTCGACCGACCCGACGCAGGTGCCCACCCGCACCCTGGCCGATCTGATCGCGTTCAACGAGGCGACGCCGCGCGAACTGGCCCTGTTCGGCCAGGAGTATTTCGTCCAGGCCGAAGCCACCGGCGGACTGGACGATCCTGAATACATCGAGGCCCGCGACACGGCCCGGCGTCTGGCCGGGCCGGAAGGCATCGACCGGCTGCTGGCCGAGCATGACGTGGTCGCCCTGGTCGCCCCCACGGGCGGCCCGGCCTGGCCCACCGATCCTGTTCTCGGCGACAATTTCACAGGCTCGTCCAGCACCCTGGCGGCCGTGGCGGGCTATCCGCACCTGACCGTGCCCATGGGCTTCGTGCAGGGCTTGCCGGTGGGGCTGTCGATCTTCGGCGCCCAATGGGATGACGCGCGCATCCTGTCTCTGGGCTACGCCTATGAGCAGCAGAGCCGGGCGTTCCGGGCTCCGGCCTTCCTCAACAGCGTCAACGACAATGAGGCGATCGCGCCTCTGTTGAGCCCCGCCGTCTCGCAATAGGAACCGCCCGTGCCCGCCGCCGTTGAGAGCCGGTGGAAAGCCAGCTCCTGATCAATGTCATCGGCACGGGCGCGGCCCTGTGCACCATCACCAGCTTCGTGCCGCAGATCATCAAGATCATCCGCGAGCGCGACGCCTCGTCGGTGTCGCTGCGCATGTACGCCCTGACGGTGTGCGCCTTTTCGCTCTGGACCATCTACGGCGTCATGCTGGGGGCCTGGCCGCTGGTGGCGGCCAACAGCATCTCCCTGACCCTGGCGGTCACGGCCCTGGTCTGCAAATGGCGCTTCCGGGACGGCGACCCGGAGGACTAGCCGAACACCTTCGCCATCAGACGTTCCAGCCATTCGGCGTCCACGGCGTCGAAGGCGGCCTTTTCGGTCGCGTCCACGTCCAGCACCGCGATCAGGGCGCCGGACGGATCGAGGACCGGGACCACGATCTCGCTGGCCGAGCGCGAATCGCAGGCGATGTGGCCGGGGAAAGCGTGCACGTCCTCGACGACCTGGGTGCGGCGCTCGGCGGCCGCAGCCCCGCACACGCCGCGTCCGAACGGGATGCGCAGGCATCCGAGCGTGCCCTGATAGGGGCCCACGACCAGTTCGGTCTCCCTGGCCGGGTCCACCACATAGAAGCCGGTCCAGAAGAAGGCCGGGAAGGCGTCGGCCAGCATCGACGACACTGTGGCCATGCGCGCGACACGATCCGGCTCGCCGTCCAGAACGGCCAGGATTTCGGCCTCCACCTCGGCGTAGCGGGCGGCCTTGTCGGCGGGGCGATTATCGCGGGCGGCGTAGGCCATGGGCTCTCCTGTTGCGCCCGGGATATAGGTCCACAGAAACCTTTGTGACAGCCCCCGTGCCCTCGTGTTTCACGCGAATAGCCAAGCCACTGATTCGCCTCATGAACGCATAATTTCGCCACCATCCGGCAACGCTTGAGCGAGCTTGACGTTAAGCTCTCGTTAACCTTGACAGAAGGTTAACTCGACCGGATCGTCCCGGTCGAACAGGGTTACGCGCGGGCCGCCAGGGTCCTCCAGTCAGCGGGGCGTTATGGACGATCACGACCACCCTGAGTCCAGAAGGCGTGGATTCGATCGGTTCAACCGCTCCGGCGGGGCCGGACCGTTGCCGTTCATCGCGGCGGCGGTGGTGGTTGTTCTGGCCATCCTGGCCGCGCTGATGCTGTCCGGCTTCGGGGACCGGGGGCTGCGGTTCTGGTCCCGCGGCGATCCGGCCTCGGCGGCGTGTCCGCGCCCGGCGTCCGTGACGGGCGCCGAGTTCAACGATCAGGAAGCCGGCATCCGCCGTCTGCGCCGTCTGGCGTTCCGGGGCGACTTCTTCGCCCAGCTGGAGCTGGGCGGGCGCTACGCCGCCGTGCGCGCCACCGACCGCAATCTGGAAGATCCGATCGAGAGCTCGGTCTGGTACGCCATGTCCTTGGCCAACACCGAGGCTTCGCCCCGATCAACAGCGCGCGCCGCGCCGGTCTCGGCTCGTGGCGGCCCCTGTCGGGCTATGACGACTGCCGCGCCTTCGAGCGGCGCGTGGCCTACCAGCGTCTGGACGCCCAGCTGTCGCGCATGACGCGCGAGGAACAGGAAGAGGTGCGCGACCGGGTCATCTATGTGCTGTCGACCCAGGACGCGGACGGTTACCGCACCTTGGCCCGTCTGCACGACGAACTCTACGGTCCCTTCGGCGAGCCCATCGACAACCGCGAGGCGCGCGCCGCCTGGGGCCAGGGCCATCGGCCCGGCGAGCCGCTGCGCGTGGGCCGCACGGGCCGTCATGCGGCGGTGAACCTGTTCCCGCGCAATGATGTGGATGCCTATCTCTACAACTATCTGGCGGTGCAGACCGGTGACGTGGGCGCCTATGTGCTGCTGCGCGACTTCGAGGCCTCGACGCCCGCCCGGTCGCGCTACGGCGCCTTCGTGGAGGCCAAGGCCCGCCAGTGGGTGCCGCCCTTCGAGTTCTATCCCAACGAGGCGCCGCGCTCGGGCGTGCCCCATTCGGATGAGAGCCGGTCACGGGGCGACGCCTATGACTACGCCCTGACGCGGATCACCGAACTCCCCTTCGTCCATGTGGGCCGCGCCCTGCGCTATCTGGGGGTCACCGACACCGTCGCCTCGGCGCCCAACGCCCTGTCCAGGCGGCAGGTGGAGACCCTGGAAGCCATGCTGGGCCATCCCATGGAGGGGCGGCTGTCCTATCAGGAGCGGCTGCGCGCCATCCAGCTGGCGGCGGTCAACGGCTCGTCGGAGGCCCAGCTGGTGCTGGCGGTCATGTATGCGGAAGGGGTCGGGGTGCCGGCCGACTACGCCCGCTCGTTCCACTGGTTCCAGGAAGCCGACCGCCAGGGCTCGCCCGAGGCCAAGTTCGCCATGTCCAGCTACTTCGCCCTGGGGGTGGCGGGGGTGGCCGATCAGGACAAGGCCGAGGCCGTGGTCTACCGCATCGAATCCGCGCTGTCGGGCTTCACCCCCTCAGCGTCCCGCCTGCAGGCCGTCCTGGCCCAGGTCTCGCGCGCGCAAAGCCGATAGAGGCGCTGGAAAATGAAAAAGCCCATCTTCACCCCCGCCCGCGTCACCCTCGCCGCCGCCGTCTCCGGCATGGCCCTGATCGGCCTGGCTGGGCTGGCGGATGGCCCGGCAAGCGCCCAGACCGCCGCCAAGGTGGAAAGCCAGACCCGGCCCAATTTCGGCATCCTGCTGGACCCGCCCACCCGCACCCGCGCCCGGCCCCAGCGCCGCTGGAGCTATGGCGATCACCGCCGCCGCTGGGATCACGGATACGGTCGCGGCCCCGGCTATCCGCCCCCGCCGGTGGCGAGCGAGCAGGTGGTGCTGATCGACTGCGGCGGCAATCCCGGCTCGGGCGGCTGGAGAACGCGGTGGCCCGCGTGGCGCCGGGCGGCACCCTGATCATCCGGGGACGGGCGGGCGCTGCGTGGGCTGGCTCAACATCGACAAGCCCATGACCATCATGGGCGACGCCGGCTTCGACCGCCGCGATTGGGACCGGTCGCCGTCGGCCACCATCCAGGCGCCCGACGGCCTGCCCTGCATGACGGTGGCCCAGGGGGTGCGCGTCGAGGTGCGCGACATCGTGTTTGAATCCCGCAACGCCGGCGAGGCGGCCTGCGTGGTGGGCTACGGCGCCCAGATGATCTTCGACCGCACCGGGTTCCGGCATGGCGGGGACGAACCGGCCATCTATGCGGACGGCGGGACGCTGGACATCCGCAACAGCGTCATCGAGGCCCACACCATCGCCCCGGCCATCGTCGCCGACGGCGCGGGCGTCACGGTCTATGAGGTGGACATCACCCACGCCCAGGCGGGCATGGAGCTGATCCCCGGCCCGGGCCAGACCGCCCAGCTGACCCGTGTGTCCATGAAGGGCACCGAGGCGCCGAACAATTTCGGCCCCCGCTCCATCGGCCTGATGATCCGTTCGGGCCGCGACTACGGCCGGGTCATCGTCGAGGGCTCGCGCATCTGCGGCTATGTGGAGGGTGTGGCCATCGAGGGGGCCTCGGTGGAGGTGCGCGACAGCCGCATCTGCCGCGCCGACAAGGGCGTGGTGCTCTACAACGGTGAGCTGGTTCTGGCCGACAGCCGCGTGCGCGCCGACACCCTGGGCGTGGCCGCCGCCTCGGGCCGGGCCGTCATCACCGACAACGTCTTCGTGGGCGTGCGTCAGCTGGTCTTCGCCGAGGATCGCGCCTCGGTCGAGGAGAACGGCAACCGGGTCTGGTCGCGCCACGACATCTGCCGGCCCCAGTTCCAGCCCCGCTACCGTGATCGCTACGCCTTCGCTCCGGCGCGGGGCCAGTCCTGGCAGTGCCAGTACGATCCCTACCCCCGCGACTGGTGGGCCCAGGACGACGGCTGGTACGGCGATCCCTATCAGGACTACGCCTACGGTCTGGACGGCTGGGACCGCTACAACCAGGGCTACGGCTGGTACGACCAGAACGGCCGCTACATCGACGACAGCCGCTATCTGGGCGACGCGCGCTGGAACCGGGGCGGCCGCCGCGGCATCTGGTAGGCGTCAGCCCAGGCGCGCTTCGCCAGGCGGCGGCGTCAAGCGGCCCGCAAGGCCGTCGGTAGGCGCGGAGGGACTCGAACCCCCAACCAGACCGTTATGAGCGGTCGGCTCTAACCATTGAGCTACGCGCCCGCCGTGGCGGAGCGTCTGGCTAGCAGGCCGGGCGGT
Source organism: Brevundimonas abyssalis TAR-001 (assembly GCF_000466985.1). Lineage (GTDB taxonomy): Bacteria > Pseudomonadota > Alphaproteobacteria > Caulobacterales > Caulobacteraceae > Brevundimonas > Brevundimonas abyssalis. The sequence goes on along the minus strand of NZ_BATC01000014.1, from coordinate 39,699 downwards.
CATGGGAAAGCCTGCAAGATTGCAGCGATGCGCGGCTGCATGAATGGAACCTGCACCATGGCGCCAAGCGTTCATTCAGATGCAAAAGGCCAAGGTTCGGCCACGGCTGGGGCGCACGCTCCCGCCGGACGCACAACAGGAAGCTCCGAAGGAGACATCATGCCCCGTTTTCCCGCCCGCGCCGTCGCCGTGGCCCGGCCCCGCCCGAACCTGCCCCTGATGCTGGGCGCCGCCGTGCTGGCCGCCGGCGCGGTCATGACCGCCGCCCCCGCCCTGGCCCAGCAGGCCCCGCCCGCCAACCAGACCATTCTGGTCCAGCCCGAGACCCCGACCCTGAACCTGTCGGCCCATGGCGAGGTGCGCGCCGCGCCGGACATGGCCAGCATCAATTTCGGCGTCATGACCGAGGCGACCACCGCCGCCGAGGCCATGGCCCAGAACCGCACCCGCATGAACGAGGTGATGCGCGCCCTGCGGTCCGCCGGGATCGAGGAGCGGTTCATCCAGACCTCGGGCCTGAACCTGTCGCCGCAGTATGACTATGTGCAGAACGAGCCGCCCCGCCTGCGCGGCTATCAGGCGTCCAACCGGGTCACCGTTGAGATTCGTGATCTGGAGCGTGTGGGCTCGACCGCCGACGCGGTGGTGAACGCCGGGGTCAACCAGATCGACGGCATCAGCTTCGGCCTGATCAACCCTCGGCAGGCCGAGGATCAGGCCCGCATGGCCGCCGTCCAGGCGCTGCAGGCCAAGGCCAATCTGTACGCCAATGCGCTCGGTGTGCGCCTCGCGGGCATCCGCAACCTGTCGGAAGGCGGCGGCTATGCGCCCCAGCCGCAGATGTTCGCCCGTATGGCGGCCGCGCCCATGGACAGCATGGAAAGCACCAGCGTGGCGCCCGGCGAGCTGACCATCCGCGTCAACATCAACGGTGTTTACGACATCGTGCGATAAGGCTACGCGCCAGACAACAAAAAGGCCCGCCGCCCGGCGGGCCTTTTCAATTGTGCATCAGGAACGCGCTCAAGCAGCGAGCGTCCGCGGCGCGAGCGTTAGCGCACCAAAAACGCGCTCAAGCAGCGAGGCGCCGCGCGCCGAGCGTTAGCGCACCAGGAATGATCAAGCCGCGTCCTTGATGTGGTTGCCGTCGTCCAGGAGCACCACATTGGGCGTGTAGTTGCGCGCCTGTTCGGCGGGCAGCTGGCCATAGGTGACGATGATCACCTTGTCCTTCTTCTGCACCAGACGGGCGGCGGCGCCGTTGACGCCGATGACGCGGGAGCCGCGCGGCGCCTCGATGGCGTAGGTGGTGAAGCGCGCGCCGGTGGTGATGTTCAGCACATCCACCTGCTCGTGCGGATAGATGTCGGCGGCGTCCAGCAGATCGCGGTCGATGGCGATGGAGCCTCGTAGTCGAGGTCCGCCTGGGTCACCGTCGCGCGGTGCAGCTTGGATTTCATCAGGGTGACCAGCATGGGGAGCTCCGGCCTCCTATGTCCGTGGGCGGGGGCACGTCCCCCGTTGGTGGCCCGCATATAGGGGTTTCGAAGCCCGTCTTCAATCAGGACTGCGGCGGTGCAGCATTGAAGTTCGCGCGTTACGGGACGTTCATTTGACGGTGACGGGTCAGGCCCTATGGTCCGGGGTGGCCTCCTACTGGCCGAACGACGGTTTTCAGGAATCCGATGAAGCAGTTCGCACTCACCATCGCCGGGGTCTTTGTCGGGCTTCTGTTGTTCATTATTGGAATTCCAGTCCTTCTGATCGCTTCCGCCGCCGGGTCGTCCAAACCTGCGGTGCCGGCCCAGGCGGTGCTTGAGCTGGATCTGCGCGGCGGCCTGACCGACCAGGCGCCCACCAATCCCTTCGCCGGGTTCGGCGGGTCGGGCCTGTCGGTGATGCGCGTCGTGGACGTGCTGGCCCAGGCCCAGGACGATGACCGCATCAAGGTGGTGCTGGTGCGTCTGCCGGAAAGCGGCATGACCCCGGCCTCGGCCGACGAGCTGCGCCAGGCCATCCAGCGCTTCCGCGCCTCGGGCAAGCCGGTGATCGCCCACTCCCAGGGCCTGATGCCGCTGGGCGCGGTGGTCTCCACCTACATGCTGGGTGCCTCGGCCAGCGAGTTCTGGATGCAGGAGAACGCCAGCTTCCAGGCCACGGGCCTGGCCAGCGAGGAAATCTTCTTCGGCCGCGCCTTCGAGCGTTACGGGATCACCGCCGATTTCGAGCAGCGCTACGAGTACAAGAACGCGGTCAACACCTTCACCCAGAGCGGTTTCACCGAGTCGCACCGCGAGGCGGCCGAAGGCTGGATGACCTCCATCTATGAGAGCGCCCTGGCCAACGCCGCGAGCGACCGCAGCATGGAGCTGGACGCTCTGCGCACCGCCTTCGAATCCGGCCCCCACACCCCGGCCGAGGCCGAAGCCCTGGGCCTGATCGACAACACCGGCGGCGTGCATGAAGCCGAGGCCGAGGCCCGTCGCCTCGCCGGCGACAACGGCCGCATCATCCGGTTCAGCGAGTATTCGAACGCCGTGGGCGAGCGCACCGGCTCGGGCCGCAACGCCATCGCCATCGTCGGCGGCGAGGGCGCCATCCTCACCGGACGCAGCTCCGCCGATCCGTTCGGCGCCGGATCGATGATGAGCTCCGACGACATCGCCGCCGCCATCTATGACGCCATCGAAAACGACTCCGTCCGTGCCATCGTCTTCCGCGTCTCGTCGCCGGGCGGCTCGCCGGAAGGCTCCGAACAGATTCTGGACGCGGTGCGCGCGGCCAAGGCGGCGGGCAAGCCGGTGGTTGTGTCCATGGGCGCCTATGCGGCCTCGGGCGGCTACTGGATCTCGTCCGAGGCCTCGGCCATCGTGGCCCAGCCCTCGACCCTGACCGGCTCCATCGGCGTGTTTGGCGGCAAGTTCGTGCTGGACGAGGCCCTGGGCCGGTTCGGCGTGGACATCAGCGGTCTGACCGTGGGCGGCGAATACGCCGACGCCTTCACCACCGAGCGGCCCTTCAACCAGGCCGAGCGGGCCGCCTTCTCCGGCTGGATGGACCAGGTCTACGAGGACTTCGTCACCCGCGTCTCCACGGGCCGCAATCTGCCCGCCGCCCGGGTGCGCGAGATCGCGCGCGGCCGCGTCTGGACCGGCGCCCAGGCGCGCCAGCTGGGTCTGGTCGACGAGGTCGGCGGCATCCATGAAGCCATCCAGCGGGCCAAGGCCCTGGCCGAGATCCCCGCCGATGAATCGGTGCGCTTCCGCCGCTATCCGCGTCCCCTGTCCACCTGGGAGGCGCTGGGCGAAGCGTTCGGCTCGTCCAGCGAGGCGGCCGAGACCCTGGTTCGCGTGGGGGCCGTCATGGACGACCCGGACGTCCAGGCCGTGATGGCCCGGGCCCGGGCCGAACGCATGCGCTCCCAGGGCGCCGTGGTCATGGCCGATCAGCCCCTGCGCTGACACACTCACCTGTGAGGGGATGTCGCATTGACGGCGTCCCCTCGCGGACCGACATTGCCGTTCAAGCGTTGAGCAGGATCACCGCCTCTTCAGTGATCATTCATGACGGCGTCCCCAAGGTAGCTCATGACCCAGTTCCAGACCCGCTTCACCCGCATCGGCTTCACCACGCGTCCCGCGCGCGGATCGGGGCTGATGGGCTCGGTCATGTGGCTGGGCGGCATGATCGCCGCCGGGATCGCCGTGACCATCGGCGCCCTGCTGGCCATCTTCACCGCAGCCGCCGTGGCCGTGATCGCCCTTGTCGCCGGCATCGTGATGTTCCTGACCGGCTTCGCCCTGCGCGCCCGCCGTTCGGCCCGCGCCCGCACCGCCGCGGCCGGCCCTGACGGCGTGATCGAGGCCGAGAAGGTGGGCGACACCTGGGTGGCCCACGGCTGGGAACGCCAGGGCCGCTAACCTGCGCTTCCCATCAGGCGCGGTCCGGTCGAATATGACCCCATGACCGCCCTCGACTTCATCGACGCCCCGACCCCCAACACCGACGCCCGGCGCGCCCCGCCGGACATGATCCTTCTGCACTACACCGGCATGCAGACCGGCGCCGAGGCGCTGGACCGCCTGCGCGATCCCGAGGCGCGCGTCTCGGCCCACTATGTGGTGGAGGAGGACGGCCGGGTGTTCCGCCTGGCGCCCGAGGAACGCCGCTGCTGGCATGCGGGCGTGTCCTGGTGGAAGGGCGACACGGACATCAACGCCGCCTCCATCGGCATAGAGATCGTCAATCCCGGCCACGAATGGGGCTATCGCGCCTTTCCGGAGGTCCAGATTCAGACGGTGCTCGCCCTGGTCGCCGACATCCGATCGCGCTGGACCATCAGCGACGATCGCATTCTGGGGCATTCCGACGTGGCCCCGCGCCGCAAGACCGATCCCGGCGAACTGTTTCCCTGGAAGCGGCTGGCCGAGGCCGGCCATGGCTTGTGGTTTGAACCGGCCGCCGAACGCATCGCCGCCCTGGGCCCGCCGCTGGGGCCCGGCGACGAGGGTCTGGGCGTTCACGTGCTTCAGGCCGGGCTGCACCGCTTCGGCTACGAGCCCGCGCCGTCGGGGGTCTATGACGAGGACACCCGTGTCGTGGTCGAGGCGTTTCAGCGCCACTGGCGGCCCGAGAAGGTGGACGGCATCGCCGACGGCGAAACCCGCGCCCGTCTGATGGGTCTTCTGCAATTGGCCCAGGTCGAGACACTCACCGGCGTGCTGCCATAAATTCGACTTTAGCGTGTAGCATGGTGAAAAGCGCGACGTTTCGGCGTGAACGGCTGTCGCCGCACGTCACCCTCTGCTAGCGGGACTTCATGATGATCACCCCTCTGCTTTTCGCCCTGACCCTGTTCGGACAGACCGCCCAGGAGCCGCAAACCGCGCCCGACACCCCCGTGACCGAGGTGGATGAAGTCACCGTTACGGGTCAGCGTGTGCGGGAGGCCGTGAACAACTTCCTCGACGAGGTCACGGATCCGCCGCGTGGTCGGGGGCCCGCACGCTGGAGCGACAGCGTCTGCGTGGGCGCGGTCAATCTCAGGCGCGAGTCAGGTCAGTACGTGGTCGACCGGGTCTCCGAGGTCGCCCTGGATCTGGGCCTGGATATCGGTGAGCCGGGGTGCAGCCCCAATATCCTCGTCCTCGCCACCGAGGACGGCCCGGGCCTGGCGCGGGCCCTGGTCAGCGAGCGGCCCTATGCGTTTCGGCCGGGTTATGCCGGCGCGTCCCAGAGCCGCGCCAGCCTGCAGCGGTTCCAGTCCACTGAGCGCCCGGTGCGTTGGTGGCACGTGAGCTTGCCCGTGGACGCCGACACCGGCGTCGCCGCCGTGTCGATGCCGGGCGAGGGCCCGGCCATGGTGAGCGTTCAGGGCAGTCTGTTGCGGACCGAAATTCGCAATGACCTGACGCGAGCCTTCATCATTGTCGATTTCGTCAGGGCGGAGGGCGTCAGCCTGGAGCAGCTGGCGGACTATGTGGCCATGGTCGCCTTCGCCCAGGTCGACCCCGAGGCGCGGACCCTAGCTTTCGACACCATCCTAAACCTCTTCGAGGATGAAGCGGCGCCGCCGCGCATGACCGATTGGGACATGGCCTATCTCAGATCCCTGTACTCGGCCGAGCTGAACCAGAGATCATCAAGCGCCCAGCGCGGAGCCATCGCCTCGTCCATGAGCCGGGACCGTGAGCGGGCCGAGCCCCAGGCCGAGACCGACGACGAATAGCCTTCTGAAGATCATCCCCGGCGTGTTAGACTGACCACGCCAGACGGCCGGGCGGTCGCGGCGGGCCAGGAGAGATCCTGTCTCGTCGAGGAAAGTCCGGGCTCCACGGTGAAAAGGCGGCGGATAACTTCCGCCCGGGGTGACCCGAGGGACAGCGCCACAGAAAGCAAACCGCCTTCTTCGGAAGGTAAGGGTGAAAGGGTGGGGTAAGAGCCCACCGCGTCTTCGGCAACGCAGACGGCACGGCAAGCCCCGCCTGGAGCAAGACCGAATAGGGACGTCGCGCGGCCTCGGCCGCAGGGCTCACCGCCTGGGACGTCCGGGTAGGTCGCGAGAACCGGTCAGCAATGGCCGGTCCAGAGGAATGATCGTCGCCGGTCTTCGGACCGGAACAGAACCCGGCTTACAGGCCGTCTGGCATTTCAACCCCGTTAACCGGTGAGGCGCCCATGTGGCGGGCACAGTCATCCACAGGCTGTGAATACTTATTTGTTCTACGAATGTTCTGAAAGTTAACAGAAACGGCCGCCCAGATCGGGTCTTCATGGTTAAGAAGTGTCAACTAATCCCATTGTCTCCCAACTGATCCCATGATACCCCAATAGCGAACCTGGGGAGGGTCGGCATTGTGTCGGTCCGCATGCGGCGACGGGTGTCGGGACGGATCGACGGATCCGAGGCGGGCAAGGGTGTTTCTCTCAACCCACGAGAAGCAGCTGGACGCAAAACGGCGCCTGCAGGCGCCGCAGGAATTCCGCACCGCCGAAAACGGCGCCGTCACGGGCCTCTATTGCTTTCCCTCCATCGAGGCTGACTGCCTGGAGGCGGGCGGCGAAGGGTTCGTGGCCGCCTATCGCGCCTTCATCGACAGCATCCCGTTCGGCGACCCCTTCCGCGCGGCCATGGAAAGCCAGTTCTACGGCGGACTGAAGCAGCTCTCCTACGACACCGCCGGGCGCATCACCCTGACCGAGGCCCTGGTCGAACGCGGCGGCCTCACGTCCGAGGTGGTGATGGTCGGCCTGGGCGACCGCTTCCAGATCTGGGACCGCGCCCGCTGGCGCGAGCATGAGGCCGAGCAGCGCAAGCTGGCCCAGCAGGCCATGCGCGAGATGGGCGAGGCGCGCCGCCGCGCCAGCCTGGCCGTACGCGGGGAGGGCGGCTGATGACCTCTCCCCACGCCCCCGTCCTGCTGGATGAAGTGATCGAGGCGCTGGACCCGAAGCCGGGCGACGTCATGATCGACGCCACCTTCGGCGCCGGGGGCTACACCCGGGCCATCCTGGCGCGCGGCGCGGCCGTGGTGGGGCTGGACCGTGATCCCACCGTGCGCGCCCACGCCGACAAGGTCGCCGCCGATTTCCCCGGCCGGTTCGAGCTGAAGCAGACGCCCTTCTCCGGCCTGTCCGCCGCCTTCGCCGAGACCGGCCATGACCGTCTGGACGGTGCGGTGTTCGACATCGGCGTCTCGTCCATGCAGCTGGATCAGGCCGAGCGCGGATTCTCCTTCATGCGCGACGGCCCGCTGGACATGCGCATGTCCAGCGAGGGCGAGAGCGCCGCCGACATCGTCAACAGCTGGGACCACGGCCCGCTGGCCCACATCCTCAAGCTCTATGGCGAGGAGCGTCAGTCCGGCCGCGTGGCCACGGCCATCCTGCGCCGCCGTGTCGAGCGGCCCTTCACCCGCACGCTGGATCTTGCCGAGGTGGTGGAGAAGGCCCTGGGCGGCCGTCGCGGGGCCCCGATCCATCCGGCCACCCGCACCTTTCAGGCCCTGCGCATCGCCGTGAACGACGAACTGGGCGAACTGACCGCCGGTCTGGAGGCGGCCGAGGCGACCCTCGCGCCCGGCGGACGGCTGGCGGTGGTCACCTTCCATTCGCTGGAGGACCGCATCGTCAAGGCGTTCCTGACCGAGCGCACCGGCAACACCCCGGGCGGCTCGCGCCATGCGCCGCTGCAGATCGAGACCCGCGCGCCCAGCTTCACCCTGATGTTCAAGGGCGCCCGCGAGGCCGGGGAGGCGGAGCGCGCCGGCAACCCCCGCGCCCGCTCGGCCCGGCTGCGCGCCGCCGTGCGCACCGAGGCGCCCGCCTGGGGGAGGATGGCCGCATGACCGCCGTCCTGCGCTCCGTGTTCGACTGGAAGGTCCGCGGCTTCCGCGTGACCGAGATCATCGGCGTGGCCATCCTGGCCGCCGTCGTCGTGTCCGTCTATTTCGTGAAGGCCCAGGCCGCCCGCCAGAGCGCCGAGATCGCCACGCTTCAACGCGACATCAGCGACGAACGCCAGCGCGTCCGTCTGCTGACCGCCGAGACCGCCCGCCTGGAAGAGCCGGGTCGGCTGGAGGCCCTGTCGCGTCAGGCCGGTCTGGCGCCCATCTCCGTGGAGCAGCGCGCCGATCTGGACTCCTTGCCCGCGCTGGCGTCCGGACAAACGACGCCCGAACCCGCCGATGTCGAAGCGGAGGCCGCCCAGTGAGTTCGGTCGAACCGCGTCACATTCCCTCCGCGACGCCGTCCTGGCGCTGGCTGACCGGCCTGATCTGGTGGATCGAGCACGCCTTCGAGCGCGCCAAGGCGGACCAGCGGCCCGAGGAGGACACCCGCGTCCGCATCGCCCTGATGCTGATCGTCTTCAGCGTCCTGTTCATCGCCCTGGTCGGCGGCGCGGGACACGCGGCCCTGCTGTCGGGCGACCCTGGCGCGGGCGGCTGGCGCGCCGGTCCTGTGCTGGCGCGCGGCGACCTGACCGACCGCAATGGAAACCTGCTGGCCGCCAACATCCGGCACTACGGCCTCTATGTGGAGCCCGCCGAGGTCTGGGACCGCGAAACGGCGCTGGAGGCCATGAGCGCCGCCCTGCCGCGCCTGCCCCACGACCGGCTGCGCGAGGCGCTGTACGGCGACCGACGCGTGGTGGTCATGAACGGCCTGACCCCGCCCGAGCGCGCCGCCCTGCACGACCTGGCCCTGGGCGGCGTCTATTTCGAGGCCGAGAATGCGCGGGTCTATCCGCTGGGCGGCTCTGCGGCCCATGTCATCGGCTTCGCCGGAGAACGGGGCGTCACCGGCGCCGAACTGGCCTTCGACCGCGAGATCCGCCGCGCCGGAGCGACGGGCGAGGCGGTGCCCCTGTCCATCGACCTGCGGGTCCAGGCGGCGCTGGAGAACGAGCTTTACGCCGCCGCGGCCGAGATGGGCGCGCGCGGCGCGGTCGGCGTCATCACCAACATCCAGACCGGCGAAGTCCTGGCCATGGCCAGCTATCCGAACTTCGACCCGAACCGCCGGGGCGAGACCGGCGACGCCGAACTGAACCGCGTCACCTCCGCCCACTACGAAATGGGGTCGGTCTTCAAGGCCTTCACCGTCGCCGCTGGCCTCGACACTGGCCAGGCCGACATGACCACCACCTTCGACGCCTCGGACCCGCTGCAGATCGGCAACCGCACCATCCGCGACTTCCACGCCCAGAACCGCGTGATGACGCTGGAGGACGTGTTCCTGCACTCGTCCAACATCGGCACCTCGCGCCTGGCCATCGAGATGGGCGGCGACACCATGCAGCGCTATTTCCAGGATCTGGGCCTGCTGGACGCCGCGCCCATCGAACTGCACGAATCCGCCGCCCCGCGCCGTCCGGTGAACTGGCGCGACACCACCCTGGCGTCCCTGTCCTTCGGCTACGGCATCATGGTCACCCCCGCACAGGCGGCGGCGGCCATGGGCTCGCTGCTGAACGGCGGCCGCTATGTGCCCCTGACCCTGCGCCCCGCCGACGGCCCCCATCCCGGGTTGCGCCGCGTGGTCAGTGAGGACACCTCGCGCGAGATGCTGGCGCTCATGAGGGCGAATGTGGTGCGCGGATCGGGTTCACGCGCCGACGCGCCCGGCCTGCGCGTGGGCGGCAAGACCGGCTCGGCCAACAAGGTGGTCAACGGCCGCTATGACCCCACCGTCGCCATCGGCACCTTCGCCGCCGTCTTCCCCACCGACGGGCCGCTGGATGCGCCGCGCTACATGGTCTTCATCCTGATGGACGAGCCCCAGGGCTATCCGCGCACCGGCGGCTTCGTCGCCGCGCCGGTGGCCGGGCGCGTCATCGACCGCATCGCCGGCTTCCTGAACGTGGGGCGCGGCGCCGACCGCTGGCGCACGGCGACCGGCGCGCCCATCCCCCAGCCCGAAGACCGCGCGGGGGCCGCCCAGTGAGCCTGCTCGACGCGCGCCCCGAGATGCGTCTGTCCGACCTGCTGCGCCGCGACGTCGGTCACGACCCGGTCATCACCGGCGTGACGGCCGACAGCCGCAAGGTCGCGCCCGGAACCCTGTTCGCCGCCATTCCCGGCGCGTCGGCCGACGGCCGCGCCTATATCCCCCAGGCCCTGTCGGCGGGCGCCGCCGCCATTCTGGCCCCCAGCGACACGCCGGGCGAGGCCGCGCCGGTGCTGGTGCCCTGCGGCGATGTGCGGCGCTCCTACGCCCTGGCCGCGCGGAGCTTTTTCGGGACGCAGCCGAAGACCTGCGTGGCCGTCACCGGCACCAACGGCAAGACCTCGGTGGCCGCCTTCTGTCGCCAGATCTGGACCCTGCTGGGCATCGAAGGGGCCAGCGTCGGCACCCTCGGCGTCTGGCACGGCGACCAGGCCCTGACCCGCGCCAGCCTGACCAGCCCGGACGCCGCAGACTCGGCCCGAATCCTCTCCAAGCTCGCCGGGCGCGGGGTCACCCACGTGGCGCTGGAGGCGTCTTCCCACGGGCTGGAGCAGCGCCGTCTGGACGGCGTGTCGCTGAAGGCCGCCGCCTTCACCAACCTGACCCAGGACCATCTGGACTATCACGGCGATATGGAGACCTATCGCGCCGCCAAGCTGCGCCTGTTCGACTCCCTGCTGCCGCGCGGCCGCACGGCGGTGCTGAACGCGGATTCGCCCGCCTACTCCGGTTTCGCCGCGCACGGCTTGATGGCGGGTCTGTCGATCATGGGCGTGGGCCAGCGCGGCCGTGACCTGGGCCTGATCGCCCGCCAGACGACCAGCGAGGGCCAACGCCTGACCATTGACGCGAAGGGCGAGGTCTTCGAACTGATGCTGCCGCTGGTCGGCGCCTTTCAGGCCTCCAACGCCCTGGTGGCGGCGGGCCTGTGCATCGCGGCCGGCGAGGCGCCCGACCGCGTGCTGGCGGCGCTGGAGCATCTGCAGGGCGCCGAGGGGCGCATGCAGCATGTGGCCACGGGCCCCCGGGGCGGCGACGCCTATGTGGACTACGCCCACACGCCCGACGGCCTGGAGACGGTGCTGACCTCCCTGCGGCCCCATGCGACGGGCCGGCTCATCGTGGTGTTCGGCTGCGGCGGCGACCGGGACCGGGCCAAGCGGCCCCTGATGGGCGCCATCGCCCAGAAACTGGCGGACGTGGCCATCCTGACCGACGACAACCCGCGCTCCGAGGATCCCGCAGCCATTCGCGCGGACGCGAAGATCACCGCCCCCGACGCCATCGAGATCGGCGACCGGCGCGAGGCCATCCGCCACGCCCTGTCCATGATGCGCGACGGGGATGTGGTCGTGGTCGCCGGAAAAGGGCATGAACAGGGTCAGATCGTCGGCGGAATCACCCATCCCTTCGACGACGCCCAGGAAATCGCCGAGGCCCTGAAGGAAGACGCGTGATGCCCCAATCGTCGGGGAAAGACCCCCTCTGGACGGCCGTCGACATCGCCGTCGCCACGGGCGGCCGCATGGACGGCGCCGGGTTTCAGGCCCGGGGGATCACCTTCAACAGCAAGGAAGTCGAGCCCGGCGACCTGTTCGTGGCGCTGAAGGGAGCGCGCGACGGCCATGAGTTCGTCGCCTCGGCCTTCGAGGCGGGCGCGGCCGGCGCCCTTGTGGAGCGGCCCGTCGACGGCGGTCCCTGCATCGTGGTGCCCGATACGCTGAAGGGGCTCGAGGCGCTGGCCGCCGCCGCCCGTGACCGGGCGCCCCAGGTGCGGCGCGGCGCAGTCACCGGTTCGGTCGGCAAGACCAGCGTCACCCAGGCCATCAAGGCGGGTCTCGATCTGGCCGGTCCCGCCCACGCCTCGGTCAAGAGCTTCAACAACCACATCGGCGTGCCCCTGACCCTCGCCCGCATGCCCGCGGATGTGGAGCGGGCCGTTTTCGAGATCGGCATGAACGCGCCGGGCGAGATCGCGCCCCTGTCGCGCATGGTCCAGCCCCATGCCGCCTGCGTCACCACCGTGGGGCCGGTGCACATCGAGGGCTTCGCCGACGGTGAAACCGGGGTGGCCAATGAAAAGGCCGCCGTGTTCGAGGGCCTGGGGCCCGGCGGCGTGGCGGTGATCAACGGCGACAACGACTGGGCGCCCCTTCTGCGGCAGGCGGCCCTGCGGGCCAGTGCGCGGGTGGTCAGCTTCGGCGCCTCGGCCGACGCCGACGCCCGGCTGATCGATTTCACGCCCAATCCGGACGGTGCACGGGTCGAGGCTGAGATCTTCGGCCGCCATTATGTGTTTTCGCTCAAGCAGTCCGGTTTCCACTGGGGCCACAATTGCCTGGCCGTCATCCTGATGCTGGACGCCCTGGACGTGCCCGTCGAGACGGCGCTGGAGGCCCTGTCGGAATTCCAGCCGCTGGCCGGACGGGGACAGAACAAGAGCGTCGCCATTCGCGGCGGTTCCTTCCTGCTGATCGATGAAAGCTACAACGCCAACCCCCTGTCCATGCGGGCCGGCTTCCTCAGCCTGGGCGCGCGGCCCGTGGCGGCTGGCGGGCGGCGCATGGTCGCCCTGACCGACATGCTGGAGCTGGGCGACCAGTCCGAGGCCCTGCACGCGGGACTGGCCGAGACCATCGACGCGGCGGGTCTGGATCTGGTCCACACCGCCGGCCCGCAGATGAAGCGCCTGCATGACGCCCTGCGCCCCGAGCGCCGGGGCCTTTGGCGCGAGACCGCCGCCGACCTGGCCGAGGCCCTGGTCGAGGAAGTGCGGCCCGGCGACATCGTCATGGTCAAGGGATCGAACGGCTCGAAGGCTTCGGCGATCGCCGCGGCCCTGGCCGACATGGAGCGTCGCCGCGACGCGCAAGAGGGCGCCGCCTCATGATTTATCTGCTGTATCTCTACTACGCCGACGTGGCCCAGGCTTACCCTCTGCTGAACTTGGTCCAGTACCAGACCGTGCGCGTGGGTCTGGCGCTGGTCACGGCCATGATCGTGGCGGTGGCCATGGGCCAGCGCTTCATCGACTGGATGCGGGCGCGTCAGGGCAGGGGCCAGCCCATCCGCGCTGACGGGCCGGAAAGCCACGTTCTGACGAAGCAGGGCACGCCCACCATGGGCGGGCTGATGATTCTGGCAGGCATCGCGGCGGCTGTGCTGCTGTGGGGCGATCTGACCAACCCCTACATCTGGATCGTCTCGCTGGTGACCGCGGCCTTCGGCATCCTCGCTTCATCGACGACTACGCCAAGGTGACCAAGCAATCCTCCGCCGGCCTGACCTCGAAGCAGAAGCTGCTTGCCCAGGTGGTGGTGGCGGTCATCGCCGGGGTCCTGACCGTGGTCTGGATGCAGATCTCGCCCACCTCGCCGGGTCTGGAGACCTCGGTGGCCTTCCCGTTCTTCAAGGAAGTGCTGCTGAACATCGGCTGGTTCTATGTGGTGTTCGCCGCCGTGGTCATCATCGGGGCGTCCAATGCGGTGAACCTGACCGACGGCCTCGACGGGCTGGCGGTGGTGCCGGTGATGATGGCCGCCGCCGTGTTCGGCATCATCAGCTATCTGGTCGGCAACTTCCTGTTCTCGGAATACCTGCAGGTGCACCATGTGCCCGGCGCGGGTGAACTGGCCATCTTCTGCGCCGCCATCATCGGCGGGGGCATGGGCTTCCTCTGGTACAACGCCCCCCCGGCCAAGATCTTCATGGGCGACACCGGATCGCTGGCGCTGGGCGGCGCCCTGGGTGCCATGGCCGTGGCCACCAAGCATGAACTGGTCCTGGCCATCGTCGGCGGCCTGTTCGTGGTCGAGGCCCTGTCGGTGATGATCCAGGTGGCCTACTTCAAGGCCACCGGAAAGCGCATCTTCCTGATGGCCCCCATCCACCACCATTTCGAAAAGATGGGCTGGGCCGAATCCACCGTGGTGGTCCGCTTCTGGATCGTGGCGGCGATGCTGGCCCTCGTCGGCCTTTCGACCCTGAAGCTGAGATAGCATGATCACCGTCCCCGGTTTTGAAGGGCGGCGAGTCGCGGTCTTCGGGCTGGGGCGCAGCGGCCTGACCGCCGCCCGCGCGCTGCAGGCCGGCGGCGCCGAGCCCGTGCTTTGGGACGACAGTCTGTCCAGCCGACTGCAGGCCGAGGCCGAAGGCTTCGCGGTCGAGGACCTGTCCCGCGCGGACTGGTCGGACTTCGCCGCCCTGATCCTGTCGCCCGGCGCGCCCCTGACCCATCCCTCGCCACACTGGACCGTCCAGATGGCCAAGGACGCGGGCGTGCGGGTCATGGGCGACATCGAGCTGTTCGCCCGCGCCGTGTCCGCCCTGGCCGAGGTCGAGCGGCCCAAGGTCATCGCCATCACCGGCACCAACGGCAAGTCCACCACCACCGCCCTGATCGGCTGGATCCTCCGGCAGGCGGGCCGCACGATCCATGTGGGGGGCAATATCGGCATCGGCGTCCTGGCCCTGCCCGAGCCGACGCCCGACGCCATCTATGTGATCGAGGTCTCGTCCTATCAACTGGACCTGACCAGCCGCTTCGGGCCGGACGTTGCGGTGCTGACCAACATCAGCCCGGATCATCTGGATCGTCACGGCGGCATGGCGGGCTATGTGGCCGCCAAGCGCCGCATCTTTCAGGAGCAGCCGCCCGGCGGTGTGGCCGTGATCGGTGTCGACGACCCGTACAGCCAAGGCGTGGCCCGGGGCCTGTCCGCCTTCGTTCCGGTCACCGTGGCTGCGCCGGACAGCGACGACGAATGGACGCCCCGCGTTGATGACATGGACGGCGTCGGCCTGCGGGGCGGTTGGCTGATGGACGGGGACGAGCGCGTCGCCGATCTGTCCACGGCGGTCTCCCTGCCGGGCCGCCACAACGCCCAGAACGCGGCCTGCGCCTACGCCGCCGTGCGCGCCGTGGGCCTCAGCCGCGACGAGGCCGTGCGGGGCCTGCTGACCTTCCCCGGACTGGCACACCGGATGGAGCCGGTCGCCCGGCTCGGCCGCGTGGTGTTCATCAACGACTCCAAGGCCACCAACACCGACGCGGCGAAACAGGCCCTGGCCAGTTATCCGCGCGTCTGGTGGATCGCCGGCGGCCGCGCCAAGGACGGCGGGATCGCCGACCTGGTCCCGCTGTTTGGGCACATCGCCCACGCCTATCTGATCGGTGAGGCGGCCGACGCCTTCGCCGCCGAGATCGACGACGCGGCGCCCGTCTCCCTGTGCGGCGACATCCAGGCCGCCGTCGCCGCGGCCGCCCGTGACGCGGCCGACTGGGCCGAGGCCAACGATGAGGACGCGGTGGTGCTGCTCAGCCCAGCCGCCGCCTCCTTCGACCAGTATCCGGACTTCGAGGCGCGGGGCGAGGCGTTCCGCGCCGCCGTGCTGAGCCTCGGCGCCGTGCCGCCCGTGATCGAGGATGCCGCGTCATGACCGTGAACAGCTACGCCCATCCGTTCTCGCGCAACGACACCTCGCCCATCGCCCAGTGGTGGTGGACGGTGGACAAGGGCCTGCTGGCGGCCGCCTCCACCCTGATCTTCCTGGGCGTGGCCCTGTCCTTCGCCTCCAGCCCGGCCGCGATCCGGGCCGATGAGTCCATCACCGATCCCTTCCACTACGCCTGGCGCATGATCGTGTTCGCGGGGGCCGGGGGCGGGGCCATGCTGATCGCCTCCCTGCTGTCGCCGCGCGGGGTGCGGCGCATCGCCGTGCTGGCGCTGATCTGCGCCATCATCGTCATGATCCTGCTGCCCTTCATCGGCAACGAGGTGAAGGGCGCCGCCCGCTGGATTAACCTCGGCCCGTTCGGCCTGCAGCCGTCGGAGTTCGCCAAGCCCGGCCTGATCGTCTTCGCCGCCTGGATGTTCGCCGAGGCGCAGAAGGGGCAGGGGGTGCCGGGCGTCTCCATCGCCTTCGCTGTCTATGTCCTGACCGTGGGCCTGCTGGTGATCCAGCCGGACATCGGCCAGACGCTGCTGATCACCACCACCTTCATGGCCGTGTTCTTCATGGCCGGGGTGCCGATCCGCTGGATGGCGGTGCTGGGCGGCATCTTCATGGCCGGATTGGTGGCGGTTTACGTGGTGTTCGACCACGTGCGCGACCGGGTGGCCAAATTCCTGTCGCCGGGCGCCGCCGACACCTATCAGATCGACCGCGCCTCCGAGGCCATCTCGGCCGGCGGCCTGCTGGGCCGCGGGGTGGGCGAGGGCGTGATGAAGCGCAACGTGCCCGACCTGCACACCGACTTCATCTATTCGGTGGCGGCCGAAGAGTTCGGCCTTGTCTTCTCGCTGATCTTGATCGCCCTCTACGCCTTCATCGTGCTGCGCGGCCTGTCGCGCGCCATGAAGCTGGCCGACCCGTACCAGCAGACGGCGGCGGCGGGCCTGTTCATGCTGATCGGCCTGCAGGCCACCATCAATATCGCGGTCAATCTGAACCTGATCCCCACCAAGGGCATGACCCTGCCGTTCGTCAGCTATGGCGGCTCGTCCATGCTGGCCATGGGTCTGACCATGGGGTTCGCCCTGGCCCTGACCCGCCGTCGTCCGGGCGCCTATGAACCGGGCGCCTTGCTGCCGCGCAACCGCCGTCGCATCCTGCCGCGATGAGTCCTTCCCGAGTTTGCGTCCTCGCCGCCGGCGGCACCGGCGGCCACATGTTCCCCGCCGAGGCTCTGGCCCGGGAGATGGCCGCGCGCGGCTGGCGCATCGTGCTGGCCACCGACCGGCGCGGCGAGCAGTACGCCCACGGCTTCCCCGCCGAGGAGCGCCTCGATCTGGACGCGGCCACGGGCTCAGGCCCGCTGGGCATGCTCAAGGCGGCGAGCGCCATCGCCCAGGGCGTGCTGCAGGCCCGCAAGGCGTTCGACCGTCTGAATCCGGCGGTGGTCGTCGGTTTCGGAGGCTATCCGTCCGCCCCCGCCCTTCTGGCCGCCATCAGCCAGAAGCGGCCCACCCTGATCCACGAACAGAACGCCGTGCTGGGCCGCACCAACCGCTGGCTGGCCCCCTATGTGGATCAGGTGGCCTCGGCCTTCCCGACGCTGGAGCGGGCGCCCGACAAGATCCGCGCCCCCATTGAGGTGGTCGGCATCCCCGTGCGCGCCGAAATCCGCGCCCTGCACGACCGCGCCTATGTGGCGCCCGACTACCGCATCCGGGTGCTGGTCACGGGCGGCAGCCAGGGCGCGCGCATCCTGTCCGAGACCGTCCCTCGCGCTCTCGCGACCCTGCCCGAGACCCTGCGCGCCCGGCTCAAGGTGGAGCAGCAGAGCCGCGCCGAGTCACTGGAGGCCGCGCAGCAGATATACCTTGAGGCCGGAATCGCCGCCGAGGTGGCGCCTTTCTTCCGCGACATGGCCGCGCGCCTGTCGGGCGCCCACCTGGTGATCGGCCGGGCAGGGGCCTCCACGGTGTCCGAGCTCGCCGTCGCCGGCCTGCCCTCGGTCCTGATCCCGCTGAAGATCGCCACCGACGATCACCAGCGCGCGAACGCGAAACTGCTGGCCGATGCGGCTCCGCCTGGGTCATCACCGAGGACGACCTGACGGTGGACAGCCTGACCGCGGCGGTTCAGTCCCTGCTGTCCAGTGCGTCGGGCCTGGCCGCCCGCGCCGCCGCCGCCCGCTCCGTGGCCATGCCGGACGCGTGAAGCGCCTGGCGGACATCGCGGAGCGCACCGCCCGGCTCTAGTTTCCCGCTTCGCGCAGCCGGAAATATTCCTGCGACAGCTCATAGGCCTCCTGTGGTCCCGAGAACGGCTCGCCGTCCCGGAAGTCCTCGCAGGCCGCCTGCACCAGACGCTCGCGGACGGTCCCTGGCTCCGCCTGCTGCGCCGGACGGATCGTGTGCTGGCCGTACTCGTACTGCATGGCGTCGAAGAACTCGGCCCGCGTCGTGCGGGTCGTGCGGGCCACGCAGTCCACCTCGACGCGATAGGCCGTCCCGTCCCAGTCCGGCTGCTCGGGGGTGCGCGGATAGAAGTGCCACCACCACATGGCGCGACCGCCGTCGGGGTCCACATCAACTGTCCCGCGCGCGTGGAGATTGGCGCCCTGCACCGCGACCAACTCCAGCACCTCGTCCCGGGATTGCTGATCCGGGTTCCGCTCCGGCTGGGCGAGAGCGGCGGCGATCAGGGCGGCGGCGAGCATCGACATGGTTGTCTCTTCAGTCATTCGGGGCGCAGCATACCCGCCGCCCGCACACACAGGCCTGATCATCCCTGACGCCGGGCCTTTCCGCCGGCCCTCATGCCGCCTAGGCTCCAGCCATGCCCGAACCGATCCTGAATCTGACCCGCGAGGTCTTCGCCCTCTGGCGTCAGTTCGCCTGGCTGCCGGAATGGGCGGTGATCGGGCTGGTTATTCTGGCCACGGTGGCGGCGGGACTGATCGCCAACAGCATCGTGTTCCGCATCCTGATCTTCTTGGTTCGAAAGCGGGACCTGTTCTGGCGCGGGGTGGTGGCGCGGGCGCGGTTCAAGGTGCGGCTGGCGGTGCTGATCATCGCCTTCGCCCTGGCCATCACCATCTCGCCCCTGGACCCCGCCACCAGCGAGTTCATCCGCCGCACCCTGCTGTTCGCCTTCATCGGGGTGACCGGCTGGATGGTGATCGGCGCGGTCGACATGTGGGCGGTGGTCTATCTGCGCCGCTTCAATATGGAGTCCGAAGACAATCTGATCGCGCGCAAGCACGTCACCCAGACCCGCATTCTCCAGCGCGTCGCGGCCGTGCTGATCGCCCTGATCACCGTCGCCCTGGCGCTGCTGACCATCCCCGAGGTCCGCCAGTGGGGCCTCTCTCTGCTGGCCTCGGCCGGCGTGGTGGGCATCATCGCCGGCCTGGCCCTGCAGCCGTTCCTGACCAACCTGATCGCCGGCGTCCAGATCGCCACGGCCCAGCCCATCCGCATCGATGACGCGGTCATTGTCGAAGGCGAGTTCGGCAACATCGAGGAAATCACCTCCACCTATGTGATGGTGCGGCTGTGGGACTGGCGGCGCATGGTCCTGCCCCTGACCTATTTCATCAACACCCCTTTCCAGAACTGGACCCGCGACAGTTCGCGCCTGATCGGATCGGCCTTCTTCTTCGTGGACTACGCCGCG
The DNA here is from genome assembly GCF_000466985.1 of Brevundimonas abyssalis TAR-001. Taxonomy (GTDB): domain Bacteria; phylum Pseudomonadota; class Alphaproteobacteria; order Caulobacterales; family Caulobacteraceae; genus Brevundimonas; species Brevundimonas abyssalis. Next base: position 20,625 of record NZ_BATC01000014.1, on the reverse strand, counting down.
CCCATCGACCGGCTGCGCGCGGCGTTCGAAGCCATCGTCCGGGCCTCGCCCCATTGGGACGGCGACGTGATGGCCCTGCAGGTCACCGACATCACCGAGCGCACCCTTCAGGTCCGCACCCTGATGAGCGCGCGAAACGCGGGCGCCGCCTTCGACCTGCGCTGCGAGGTGCGCGAGAAGCTTATGGCCTTCATGCGCGACGCGTGCCCGGAGGCCCTGCCGCGCGAACGCTTCGCCGCCGAGGACGTCAGTCCGTCGACCCAGGGCCATCCAGCTCTGCCAGAAGCGCGCGACCCCGACTGACGGCCGCCGCCGCAGAGGTCACGACCTCGGCCTCCGCCGCAGCTTCTCCACAGGCGATGTCGAACAGATCGCCCATGTCGCCGCCGGGGCTGACCGGGGCGGGCGGCGTGGCGTCCGGCGTGGCCGGTCCCTCGGTCCCGTCCTCGGCAAGCGAAGCGAAATCCAGCCGGTCGCCGGTGCGCGCCGCGCAGTCGAACCGCCAGTTGGACCAGCCGCCCGCATAGGCCCGCCCGCCCGCCTCGAAGCCCGGCTCCACCACCTGAAGCGCCCGGATCGTCACGACCTCGCCTTCCCGCTCCAGACTGGCGCGGTCGGCGAACACGGCGAACCGACCGACGCTGCTGAGGACCAGATCGTGGTCGACAGGCTGCGGCGCGGCGGCCTGAAGAGCGGCGGCGAATAGGAGGGCGAGCATGGTCCTCGCCTAGCAGCGCGCGGAACCACAGGCAAAGCGCCTTGGCCCTTCGCATGCGGGATTGTGACGGCTATAGCCCTGTGATGATCGCGCGCCTCAGACCCGTCCCGTTCCATCTCGGCCCCGTCCATTTCGTCGGTATCGGCGGCATCGGCATGAGCGGCATCGCCGAGATCATGCTCAAGATCGGCTATCTTGTGCAGGGCTCCGACGCCAAGGCCAGCGCCAACACCGAGCGGCTGGAGGCCCTGGGCGCCCGCATCTTCATCGGCCACGACGCCGCTCATGTGGGCGAGGGCGTGTCGGCGGTGGTCTATTCCACCGCCGTTAAGGCCGACAATCCCGAGATGGTCGTCGCCCGCCAGCGCCGCATTCCCCTCGTCCGCCGGGCCGAGATGCTGGCCGAGCTGATGCGGCTGCAATTCTCCATCGCGGTGGGCGGCACCCACGGCAAGACCACCACCACCTCCATGATTGCGGCCCTGCTGGACGCCGGCGATCTGGACCCCACGGTGGTCAATGGCGGCATCATCAACGCCTATGGCACCAACGCCAAGGTCGGCGACGGCGACTGGATCGTGGTGGAGGCCGACGAGTCGGACGGCAGCTTCCTGCGCCTGAAGTCCACCGTGGCCATCGTCACCAACATCGACCCGGAGCATCTGGATCACTACGGCGACTTCGACGCCGTGCGCCGGGCCTTCGTGGACTTCATCGAGAACATTCCCTTCTACGGCTTCGGCGTGGTCTGTCTGGACCATCCCGAGGTCCAGAAGCTGGTGGCCACCATCGATAATCGCCGCCTCATCACCTACGGCGTGAATCCCCAGGCCATGGTGCGGGCCGAGCACTGCGAGATGGGCCCCGACGGCGCCCGCTTCGATGTGGTGATCCAGGGCGCCGGTCTCGCCGCGCTGGAGGAGCCCCTCCGCATCAGCGGCCTGCACCTGCCCATGGCGGGCTGGCACAATGTCTCCAACGCCCTGGCCGCCATCGCCGTGGCCCGCGAGCTGGGTGTGGACGACGAGTCCATCCGCAAGGGCCTGGCCGGCTTCGGCGGGGTCAAGCGGCGCTTCACCACCACCGGCATCGTGGACGGGGTCCGCATCGTGGACGACTACGGCCACCACCCGGTGGAGATCGCCGCCGTGCTGAAAGCCGCGCGTCAGGTGGTGGACACCGCCGCCGGCGGCAAGGTGATCGCGGTGGTCCAGCCGCACCGCTTCACCCGCCTGCGCGACCTGATGGAGGACTTCTCCACCTGTTTTTCCGACGCCGACACCGTGCTGGTGGCCGACGTCTATGCGGCGGGCGAGACGCCCATCGAGGGGATCGACAAGCACGCCCTGGTCGAGGGCCTGCGCCGCTATGGGCACAGGCATGTCCTGCCGCTGGAAAACGCCGCCGTCCTGCCCCGCGCGATCAAGGACGAGACCCACCCCGGCGACGTGGTGGTCCTGCTGGGCGCCGGCGACATCACCGCCTGGTCCTACGCCCTCCCGGCCCAGCTGGAGGCGCTGGGGTGACTTCTCATACCGCTCATCCCGGCGAAGGCCGGGATCCAGATCGTATGGCGAGGCGTCCGAAGGTTTGCATTGCCGGTCTTGGCCGTGGGGCCCGGTTTGTGATTTTGCATCTGGATCCCGGCCTTCGCCGGGATGAGCGGAGTTAAGTATGGCCTGGACAGATGCCTTGCCTACCGTGCGCGGCAAGCTGCTGCGGGACGAGCCGCTGGGCCCCTACACCTGGTTCCGGGTGGGCGGGAACGCCGACGTGTTGTTCATTCCCGCTGACGCCGACGATCTGGCCGACTTTCTGAAAGCGCTGGACCCTGCGGTCCCGGTGCAGGTGCTGGGCGTGGGCTCCAACGTCATCGTCCGCGACGGCGGCGTGGAGGGCGTCGTCGTCCGTCTGGCCGGTCGTCCCTTTGGAAGCGTGACGGTCGAGGGCGACACGGTCACCGCCGGCGCCGGCGCCTGGACGCCATGGTCGCCCGCGCGGCGGCCAAGGCAGGCGTGGCCGGGCTGGAGTTCTATGCGGGCATCCCGGGCGCCATCGGCGGCGCCCTGACCATGAACGCGGGCTGCTACGGCGCCGAGACGAAGGACGTGCTGGTCTCGGCCTGGGGCCTGAACCGGGCCGGCGAGCGGGTCGACTATCAGCTGGCCGATTTCGGCTACACCTATCGCCATTCCGAGGCGCCCGCCGACATCATCTGGATCGAGGCCACCTATCGCGGTCGTCCCGACGACCCGGCGGCGGTGCAGGCCCGCATGACCGCCATCACCGAGCGGCGCGAGACCACCCAGCCCATCCGCGAAAAGACCGGCGGCTCCACCTTCAAGAACCCCGAGGGGCATTCCTCGTGGAAGCTGGTCGATGACGCCGGCTGGCGCGGCAAGGCGTTCGGCGGCGCAAAGTTCAGCGAGCTGCATTCCAATTTCATGATCAATTTCGCCGACGCCACGGCCGCCGACATCGAGGGTCTGGGCGAGGCGGTCCGCGCCGACGTTAAGGATAAATTCGGCGTCGACCTGCAATGGGAGATCAGGCGCATCGGGCGGCCCGCCTGAGCGCGGAGCTCGACCATGAATCGCCCGATCCAGGAACTTCACGTCGCCGTCCTCATGGGCGGCATCTCGCCCGAACGGGAGGTCTCCCTGTCGTCCGGCCGCATGTGCGCCGACGCCCTGGAAGGGCAGGCGGCCCGTGTCACCCGCGTGGACGCCGGGCGCGACCTGGCCCAGGTCCTGGCCGAGCTGAAGCCTGACGTGGCGTTCAACGCCCTGCACGGCGTCTGGGGCGAGGACGGCTGCGTCCAGGGCATCCTCGAGACCCTGCAGATTCCCTACACCCACTCCGGCGTCCTGGCTTCGGCCGTGGCCATGGACAAGGACAAGTCCAAGGCTGTGCTGAGGGCCGCGGGCATCGTGGTGCCCGGCGGCGGTCTGTTCGACCGCCACGAGGTCGCCGCGCGCCATGTCATCGCGCCGCCCTATGTGATCAAGCCTAACGCCGAAGGCTCGTCCGTCGGCGTCTATCTGGTGCGCGAGGGCGCGAACCGTCCCGTCGCCGAGGTGGGCGAGCCCGGCTGGACCTATGGCGAGCAGGTGATGGTCGAGCCGTTCATCGCCGGCAACGAACTGGCGGTGACGGTTCTTGGGGAGAAATCCGGCCCCCGCGCCCTGACCGTGACCGACATCACCCCCACCAAGGGCTTCTATGACTATGAGGCCAAATACACGCCGGGCGGGTCGCGGCACGTGCTTCCGGCCGATCTGCCGGCCCGCGTGTTCGAGGCGGCCCTGCGGATTTCCGAGCGTGCGCACACCGCACTGGGTTGCCGAGGCGTGACTCGATCGGACTTTCGTTATGACGATCTTAACGACGATCTTGTTCTGCTGGAGGTCAATACCCAGCCCGGCATGACGCCGACCTCGCTCGCACCCGAGCAGGCCGCCTTCACCGGAATGGCGTATGTGGATCTGGTTCGGTGGATGGTGGAGGACGCCTCATGCCCGCGGTAGTGCGCGGCGGTCGGCGACAGAGTTCAAATCAGGCCCCCCGAAAGAGCGCTCCCAGGAAAGGGGCGCCGCGTCGGGGCGGTTCGCGCAACGCACCCGCGACGCCCGGCAAGATGGCGGCGCTGGGGCGTCTGGACCTGTCGCCCCGCGCGGTGATCATCAGCTTCGTCGCCGGCGTCGTGCTGGTGGGCGTTGTGCTGTTCACAGGCGCGCGCGCCGATCGCATCGGCGCGTCCGTCTCCAGCGGCGTGAACGACCAGCTGGCCGGTATGGGCCTGGCCCTGAACCGCGTGCACATCACCGGCGCCTCCGACGAGGCCCGCCCCGCCATCCAGGCCGCCATCGACCTGACCCAGGGCCAGCCCATCACCGCCGTCGATCTGGACGCCGTGCGCGCCTCGGTGGAGGACGTGGGCTGGGTCCGCTCGGCGCGCGTGGTGCGCCTGCTGCCCGACACGGTCGTCGTGGCCGTGACCGAACATGACCGCCTGGCCGTCTGGCAGACGGGCGGCCGCAACTATGTGGTGGACAGCACCGGACAGGTGATCCCCGGCGCCGACCCGGGCCGCTATCCGCGCCTGCCGCTGGTGGTGGGGACGGGCGCAGCCGAGGCCGCCTCGGACATCCTGCCCCTGCTGCGCCAGCGTCCGCGCCTGATGACCCGCGTCGAGGCCCTGGTCCGCGTGGACGAGCGGCGCTGGGACGTGCGGCTCCGCAACGGCGGCGTCATCCAGCTGCCCGCGACCAATCAGGAGGCGGCCCTCATCCAGCTGGACTCCATGGACCAGCGCGAGCGTCTGCTCGACCTCGGCTTCGAGCGCGTGGATCTTCGCGCTCCCGACGCCGTGGCCGTGCAGCCGACCGGCGAAGCCTAGGGGGAGGGCGTCATGTCGCGAGATCGAAACGAATCCGGTCAGGCCATGGGCGCCCACAACCGCGCGCCGGTGGTGGCCGCGCTGGACCTGGGCCACTCCAAGATCGCCTGCTTCATCATGAAGCCCGAGGGCGTGCGTCACGCTGACCGCACCGTGCGCGTGGCGGGCGCCAGCCACGTCCAGTCGCGCGGCATCAAGGGCGGCTCCATCGTCAACATGGATGAGGCGGCCCAGGCCATCGGTCACGCCGTCGAGCGCGCCGAGCGGGCGGCCGGGGCCCCGGTTTCGGGCGTCATCGTCTCCACCGCCATCGGCCAGACCGCCAGCCACCGGGTGCAGGCCCGCGTCTCGCTGGGCGCCAATCCCGTCGGCGACGCCGACCTGGCCCGCGCCATCGCCACCGCCCTGGCCCAGATTCGCCTGCCGAACCGCCGCCCCATCCACGTCCTGCCCGTCGCCTGGTCGGTGGACGGCTCCCGTGGCGTGCGCGACCCGCGCGCCATGCGCGGCGCCTCCCTGGGCCTCGATCTGCTGGTGGTCTCCATGGCCGAAGGCGTCTTCGCCACCCTCAGCCATTGCCTCGAGCTGGCCCACCTGGATCTCCAGGGCGTCGCCGCCGCCCCCGTCACCGCCTCGCTGGCGGCGCTGGAGGAGGACGAGATGGATCTGGGCTGCGTCGCCATCGACATGGGCGGGGGCTCCACCTCCGCCGCCGTCTGGGGTGGAGGCAGCCTGCTGCACGTGGAAAGCCTCAACGTGGGCGGCGAGCATGTCACCTCGGACATCGCCCGCGGCCTGTCGACTTCCAAGGCGGGCGCCGAGCGACTCAAGACCCTGCACGGTTCGGCCATGGCCTCGCCCAACGAGGACCGCGAGATGCTGGAGGCCCCGCCGCGCGGCGAGGACGCCTCCGCCGGTCCCGTCATCGTTCCCCGCGCCATGCTCAAGACCGTCATCGCCCCGCGCGTGGAAGAGACGCTGGAGCTGCTGCGCGACCGTCTGAGGGCGTCCGGCCCCGGGCTCGAGCCCGGCACGGGCGTGGTCCTGACCGGCGGCGCCAGCCAGCTGAACGGCGTGCGCGAACTGGCCGTCCGCGTGTTTGACCGCCCGGTGCGTCTGGGCCGTCCCCAGCGCGCGCCCCACCTGGCCGACGCCGCCTCGGGTCCCGCCTTCTGCTCGGCCGCCGGCGTCCTGCTGCGCGCCGCCTACGGCCCGCGCGAATCCGTCTCGGCCCGCAAGCTGATGTCGCGTCAGCTCAGCGCCGCCGACGCCCCCCGCGTCCATTCCGGCGGCTTCATCGCCCGCGCCGCAGGCTGGCTGCGCGAGAATCTCTGACGCGCAAGATCATCCCGTTTCCCGCCCGGATTGCGGCCGACTGTTGCGGGACTGTGGCGAGATTGTAACATTACCGACGCCAGTTCGCCGCGAAGTCGCCTCAATGCTTGCCCGAGCGCCAATCGCCGCTACTGTCGCGCTAGGGGGCGCATCAGCCGATTGCGGCGCCTGTCTGTGTTCCACATCAGCTGAGCTCGGGTTAAACCATGAAGATAAATCGCAAACTGCTCCTCGGCAGCACGGCCTTCGCGACCGCTTTCGCGCTCGCGTCGCCGGGTCTCGCCCAGGACGCACCGCCCGCATCTGAACAAGATGCCACCACGGTCGAAGAGATCGTCATCACGGGCTCGCTGATCCGTCGTGACCCGGTGAACGCCCCGACGCCGCTGATCCAGGTGAGCCGCGATGAGGTTCTGGAAACCGGCCAGACCACGATGATCGACTATCTGGCGACCATCCCGGCCCTGATGAACTCGCGCGTCCCGACCGACAACACCGGTTCGGTCCTGAACGCCCTGGGTCTGGAATTCGCCAACCTCCGCAGCCTGGGCACGGGCCGCACCCTGACCCTCATCGACGGCCGCCGCCACGTCGGCTCTTCGGCCGGCTCGCTGTCGGTCGACGTGTCGACCGTTCCCCGTCTGCTGATCGAGAACATCGAGATCGTCACCGGCGGCGCCTCGTCCATCTACGGCGCCGACGCCGTGTCGGGCGTGCTGAACTTCATCCTTCGCGACGACTTCGAAGGTCTGGAGATCGACGCCAACATCAGCGAGATCGCCAGCCGCAACGACCGGTATTCGCAGCGCATCTCCATGCTGGCCGGCCGCAACTTCCTGGACGACCGCCTGAACGTCTATCTGCACGCCGAGTATGAGCTGAACGACGAAGTCAACTCGTTCGACCTGCCCTGGCTGGACCGTGCGCCGCTGGTGCTGGGCCTGGACGCGGATCCGACCGCGATGCCTTCCGACGGCATCATCGACCAGGGCGTGTTCTTCAACCTGAACCGCCTCGATCGTCCGCGCTGGGGTCAGACGACCCTGTTCGGCGGCCAGCAGGCCAGCCCGACCAGCAATCCGAACGTGGCTCACGTCCAGTGCGCCGGCCTGACCAACAACACCAACTGTTTCGCCGTCACCCCCGGCCGCACCTTCTGGTATGAAGGCGGCGGCGCCCGTCTGGCCAATTTCGGCACCCGCGTGGGCAACACCGGCATCAACCGTCCGTTCAACGTGGGCGGCGACGGCGTGAACCCGGCGGACTTCTCGCTGTTCTCGCAGTACCCGGAGATGGAGTCCCAGCGTTACCAGGCCGGCCTCAACTTCGACCTGACCCCGAACGTGCGGGCTTTCTTCGAAGCCAAGTTCGTCACCGAAGAAGCCAACTTCATCGGTCAGCCGAGCTTCTTCACCGTCAACCTGTGGGACAACACCTACGGTCCGAACTCGGCCAGCATCCTGCGCGCCTCGTCGCAGTTCGACCTGCGCTACTCGGACAACGCCTTCCTGCCCCAGGCGGTGAAGGATGCCATCGCCGCCAACGTTGTGCCGGTCTATGGCCCGCCGACCGCGGATGCGCCTGCTCCGGTTCTGGGTTTCGTGGCCGCGCCCTACGCGCAGCACACCATGTTCGGTCCTGAGCGCTTCCAGGAGAACACCCGCGAAGTCACCCGCTTCGTGGGCGGCTTCGAGGGCACCTTCGATCGCCTGGCCTTCGTGAACAACGTCAACTGGGACATCGGCTACACCTACGGTGAGGTGGACAACCAGAACCTGGAGTACGGCCTGGACGTCCAGCGCTTCCAGTGGTCGGCCGACGCCGTGGTCGACACCGCGGGCGTCATGGGCACGCCCGGCGCCATCGTCTGCCGCGTAAGCCTGCTGGACGCCCAAGGCGCCCCGAACGGCCAACTGGTGGACTACTTCCGTGGCGGCGACATCCGCGACACGGCTTACGGTCAGCAGTCGATCGACGAGTGCGTTCCGCTGAACATCTTCGGCGCGGGCAACCAGTCTGAAGAGGGCCTGGCCTATTCCAGCGCCTTCCTGGACGTGACCCAGACCAACAAGCAGCACCAGGGCATGGCCCGCATCGCCGGCCAGCTGTGGGACTTCTGGGGCGCCGGCCCGATCGGCATGGCCCTGGGCTATGAGTACCGCAAGGAATACACCGAGGGTGTCGGCCGTGACGCCAGCACCGCCGGTCGTTTCCTGTTCCTGAACACCGGCCCCGACTTCCTGGGCGCCGAGTACAGCAGCGACGAGGTCTTCACCGAAATCTCGGTGCCGCTGATGCGCGACTCGTTCCTGGGTGAGTACGCCGAGATCAGCGGTTCGTACCGCTTCTCGGACTACACCACCGTCGGTGAGATCGAGACCTGGGGCGTGAACCTGGTCTATCGTCCCATCCGGGACATCGCCTTCCGCTCCAGCTTCAACACCTCGATCCGCGTGCCGAACCTGGGCGAGAACTTCTCCCCGGCCACCCAGACCTTCTGGAACGGCGTGGTCGATCCCTGCGACACCCGGCAGATCGCTTCGCCGAACCGCACGGCCGAGGAGCGCACCAACCGCATCCAGAACTGCGAGCTCCTCGCTCAGCAGTACGGGTTCGGCGGTCAGTTCAACTGGACCGACGAGTCGGCCCCCAACGCCTACCTGCCCGCCTATACTTCGGGCATCGCGGGTGTGAACGCGGGCAACCCGTTCCTGGAGCCGGAAGAGTCGGAAAGCTTCACCTTCTCGGTGATCCTGCAGCCCCGCTTCATCAACAACCTGTCGATCGTGCTGGACTACTACAGCATCGAGGTCACTGACGTGATCGCCTCGGTGTCGGCGGCGGTCGCGGCCACCAACTGCGTCAACGGTGCGACGCTCAACACCGCGGCCTGCAACACGATCTTCCGCAACAACCCGAGCATTCCGTTCGGCGTCGGCGCCCCCACCGGGGATCCGATCGGCGGCTTCATCCAGGCTCGCTCAACTACGCCGCCCTGGAGACCGAAGGTCTGGACTTCGCGGTCAACTACGCGATCGACACCTACGACTGGCTCGGCCGCGACTGGGGCCGCCTCAGCTACCGTCTGGGTGGTCTGTGGCTGCTCAAGCAGGAGCAGTACACCAACACGGACGATCCGACCGACGCCACGGTCCTGTCGGGCAACCTCTACTACCCGCGTGTCCGTCTGACCTCGTCGCTGACCTACACGCCGAACGACACCTGGAGCGTGAACTGGACCATGGACTGGCAGACCGCCCAGCACATGGTTCGCCCGTCGACCTTCGTGAACAACCCGGACAGCCGTCCGGCCTCCGAGCTCGACACCGGCGACTTCGCCCGTCACGACTTCACCGTCCGGTGGAACGTGAACGACGACGTTTCCCTGCGGGCCGGTGTTGTGAACGCGTTCGACAACAGCCAGCACCCCTGGCTGGGCACGACGCTCTACAACCAGTTCGACGCCTTCGGTCGTCGCTTCTTCATCGGCATGAACTACCGCCTCTGGTAGGATCTGCTGATCCGAAACGGGAAAGGGCGGCCCTTCGGGGCCGCCCTTTTTCTTTTGTGGGCAAGGGTTCGGGGAACGCCGAAAGGCCTTTCCAATTCACCGACTCAGGCTAGGGGGTAACCATCTCTTAACGTTGATGGTTCTTTCATTAACGCAGGGTTCGGACCCATGTGATTCGCGGGGGTGTGTCGCGCAGGGTCCCGGACAAACGGGTCGGAAGGTCGAAACGAACATGTCGCTGTCGCTGGTCAAGCCGCAACACACTGAACTCAAGCCCCGCATCGTCGTGTTCGGTGTCGGCGGAGCCGGCGGCAACGCCGTCAACAACATGATCGACGCCGGCCTCGAAGGGGTCGAGTTCGTCGTGGCCAACACCGACGCGCAGCATCTGTCGTTCGCCAAGACCGACCGTCGCATCCAGCTGGGCGCCACCATCACGCAAGGGCTGGGCGCGGGCGCTCACCCCGAAGTGGGCATGAACGCCGCCGAGGAGTCCGTGGACGAGATCCACGAGCACCTGGAAGGCGCTCACATGGTGTTCATCACCGGCGGCATGGGCGGCGGCACCGGCACCGGCGCGGCCCCCGTCATCGCCAAATGCGCCCGTGATCGCGGCATCCTGACCGTCGGCGTGGTCACCAAGCCCTTCACCTTCGAGGGCCGCCACCGCATGCGTCTGGCCGACGCCGGCATCGCGGAGCTGCAGCGCTACGTCGACACCCTCATCGTCATCCCCAACCAGAACCTGTTCCGGGTCGCCAACGAGAAGACCACCTTCGCCGACGCCTTCGGCATGGCGGACCAGGTGCTGCACTCGGGCGTGCGCTCCATCACCGACCTGATGATCCTGCCGGGCCTGATCAACCTGGACTTCGCCGACGTGCGCGCGGTCATGTCCGAAATGGGCAAGGCCATGATGGGCACCGGCGAGGCCTCGGGCGAGGACCGCGCCCTGCTGGCCGCCCAGAACGCCATCGCCAACCCCCTGCTCGACGAAACCAGCCTGAAGGGCGCCAAGGCCGTGCTGGTCAACATCACCGGCGGCATGGATATGACCCTGATGGAGGTGGACGAAGCCGCCAACGCCATCTCGGCCGAAGTGGACATGGACGCCAACTTCATCTTCGGCGCCGCCTTCGATCCGGCGCTGGAAGGCAAGCTGCGCGTGTCGGTGGTCGCCACCGGCATGGACGAGGAAGCCACCCAGTCCATCGAACCCCCGCAACAGCGTCCGGTGGAGACCCCGCGCGCGCCGGTCATGCCGACCGCCGCCACCAGCTACGCCGCCGCCACCCGCCACGAGCCCATGACGGCCCGTGAACCCGCCACGCCGTCCTACGCCCGTGAACCGGTCCAGCCGGCCGCCCAGACCCCGGCGCCCCCGCCGCAGGCTGACGCCGACCCCGTCATCCGGCAGGCCCAGCCCGCCGCCGCCTCGGCCGACCCCGAGCGCGTCATCGGCCGCATCGTCGACCCCTCGGTCGATGAGTTTGAGGACGAGGCGTCGGACGCCGAGCAGGGCGACCTGTATTTCGACCGTCGTCCGGAGCCTGCCCCCGTGCGCCGCCCGGCTCCGCAACCGGCCCAGCCGGCGCAGTACGCCGACGACAGCCTGTTCGAAAGCCAGGAGCCCAAGCGCGGATGGAGCCTGTTCGGCCGCGGCCGCCGCTCTCCGACCAGCCAGAGCTACCAGCAGGAAGCGCCCGCCCCGGCCGCGCCCCAGATGCGCCCGACCCATCAGGCCCAGCCCGTGGACGAGCCCCAGCAGACCCAGGCCGACGACGATCTCGAGATCCCGTCCTTCCTGCGCCGTCTCGCCAACTAATTCGTAACCATCGCGATCCCTTGCGGCGCAAGGGTTTCCCGATGGCTCGAAACAATCCGAAACCCGGATTTCATTTACCCTCTGACGCCCCGTCATTAACTGCATGACGGGGCGCAGACCGTCTTGTGACGGTTGCATTACGGGTATCTCGATTTGTTTGGACGCGACGATCATCACGAACGCACGCTCAGCGCGCCCGCCATCTGCGCGGGTGTGGGCGTGCATTCGGGCGAGCGCGTGCGTCTGGCCATCCGCTCGGCCCCCACGGGCACGGGCGTCGTCTTCGTGCGCACCGACGTCACCGACCGCGACAACCGCATCCCGGTGTCGGGCGAAGCGGTGGTCGAGGCGCGACTGAACACCATGATCGAGAACGCCGACGGCGTGCGCCTGTCCACCATCGAACACCTGATGGCGGCCTTCGCAGCCCTGGGCGTCTCCAACGTCATCGTCGAGGTCGACGGCCCCGAACTGCCCATCCTGGACGGCTCGGCCCTGCCGTTCGTCCAGCTTCTGGACCGCGCGGGCTTCCGCCGTCAGCTGGCCCCGGTCCGCTACATCGAGATCCTCGAGCCCATCGTGGTGGAGGAGGACGACAAGCGCGCCGCCCTGCTGCCCTGCGACCGCTACGAGATGCGCTTCGAGATCGACTTCGACTCCAGGGTCATCGGCAATCAGGTGGTGGACTTCGTGGTCGACGAGGCCACCTTCCGCGACCAGATCATGGCCGCGCGCACCTTCGGCTTCGCCCATGAGGTCGAGGCCCTGCGCCGCGCCGGCCTGGCCCGTGGCGGCAGCCTGGAGAACGCCGTGGTCATCGACGGCGACACCATCCTGAACCCCGGCGGGCTTCGGATGGAGCGCGAGTTCGTCAAGCACAAGGCGCTGGACGCCATCGGCGACCTCTATGTGCTGGGCGCGCCCCTGCTGGGCCGCTACGAAGGGGTCAAGGCGGGCCACGCCCTGAACAACCAGCTGGTCCGCGCCCTTCTGGCCGCGCCCCACGCCTGGCGCGAGGTCACCCGCGTCCCGGAACTGGCCCAGGTCGGCTGATCCACGGCGGAATCCATTGACCGCCGGGCGCTCCGCGCCCTAAGCCCACCCCATGCTGCAAAACATCGAAGCCCTGTCCCGTGAGGCCCGGTCGTGGCCGTTCGAGCAAGCCCGCAATCTGCTGGCCCACCTGCTCAAACACCGCCTCGACACGGACGGCGAACGCGACCTGGCCGCGACCCTGATCGGCAGGAACAAGACGGACGAGGCCTTGTCCACGCTGCCGGCCCTCGCGCGCCCGGTGATCTTCGAGACCGGCTACGGCCCCTCGGGCCTGCCGCACATGGGCACCTTCGGCGAGGTGGCCCGGACCACCATGGTGCGCAACGCCTTCCGCGCCCTGACCGGCGACCACTGGCCCACGCGTCTGATCGCCTTCAGCGACGATATGGACGGCCTGCGCAAGGTGCCCGACGGCGTGCCCAATCCGGAGATGCTGGCCGAGGATCTGCACAAGCCCCTGACACAGGTGCGCGACCCGTTCGGGACCCACGACAGCTTCGGCGCCCACAACAACGCCCGCCTGCGCGCCTTCCTCGACGGCTTCGGCTTCCAGTACGAGTTCATGAGCTCGACCGAGGCCTATCGCTCCGGCCGGTTCGATCAGGCGCTGCTGACCTTGCTGGAGCGGTTCGACGCGGTTCAGGCGGTCATGCTGCCGACCCTCGGGCCGGACCGCCGCGCCACCTACTCGCCCTTCCTGCCAATCAGCCCCGTCACCGGCCATGTGCTTCAGGTGCCGACGCTGGAGCGCAATCTGGATCGGGGGACCATCGTGTTCGACGACCCGGCGGGCGGCCGCACCGAGGTTCCCGTCACCGGCGGCCATGTGAAGCTGCAGTGGAAGCCCGACTGGGCCATGCGTTGGGCCGCGCTGGGCGTGGACTACGAGATGAGCGGCAAGGACCTGATCGACTCGGTCAAGGTCTCCTCAAAGGTCTGCCGCGCCCTGGGCGGCGTCCCGCCCGAGGGGTTCAACTACGAGATGTTCCTGGACGAGGCCGGCCAGAAGATCTCCAAGTCCAGGGGCAACGGCCTGACCATGGACGAATGGCTTCGCTACGGCACGCCGGAGTCCCTCAGCTGGTACATGTTCCAGTCGCCCAAATCGGCCAAGAAGCTGCACTTCGACGTCATCCCGCGCGCCATCGACGACTATCTGCAGGCGATCACCAGCTTCCCGGAGCAGGAGCCGCCCAAGCAGATCGACAACCCGGTCTGGCACATCCATTCCGGCGCGCCGCCCAAAGACGCCAGCCCGGCGTCCTTCTCGCTGCTTCTGAATCTGGTGGGCGTCGCCAACGCGTCGAACAAGGCGGAGCTGTGGGCCTATTTCGCCCGCTACCTGCCCGAGGCCACGCCCGAGAACGAGCCCGTTCTGGACCGGCTGATGGGCCATGCGCTGAACTACTACGAGGACTTCGTGAAGCCCACGAAGGCCTTCCGCGCGCCTACGGAGGCGGAGGCCGCGGCCTTCCTGGACCTGGCTGAGCGCCTGCGCGCCCTGCCGGCCGACACCACTGACGGCGAGGTGATCCAGAACGAGGTCTATGCGGTGGGCAAGGAACACGACTTCCAGCCCCTGCGCGCCTGGTTCGCGGCCCTGTACGAGGTCCTGCTGGGCCAGTCGCAGGGCCCCCGCTTCGGCTCCTTCGCCGCCATCTACGGCCTGAACCGCACCATCACCCTGCTGGAACAGGGCGCCCGGGGAGAACTGGCGGCGGCGTGATCCTTCTCCCGAGGGGAGAAGGGGGGAACCCGCGCACCGGAGCGCGACGCGATCCGGTTCTTGCGCGGGGGATGAGGGCGTTCGCTGGCCCCCGGTCACACTGTAAGCCCTCACCCTCCGCGCAAGTGGCGATCTGCTACGCATCTCGCCGCGCGGAGCCGGCCCTCTCCCGCCGGGAGAGGGAAGACGCCCGCCCCAAAAACATGAACCCAATATAACCGCCCTCGTCTGAACCGCTTCAGCTTCGCGCGCCTAGCCTCTCCTCATCGATAGCGATCGAACAAAGGAGAGAGCGTCATGTCGAACCTGAAGTCTTCCTCGAAAGCCGCTCTGGCGGTGTTGATGGCCGGGGCCATGGGCCTGGCCGGAACCGCCTCGGCCCAGTCGTATGGTCAGCAGCCCCAGCGCCCCATGGGCTCCGGCGTCCTCGGCTGCGACGCCCCTGGCGGCCGCCAGCAGGCCGGCGCCGTGATCGGCGGCATCCTCGGCGCGGCCCTGGGCACCCAGATCTCGCGCAACGAGCGGGAGCTCGGCGCGGTGGGCGGCGGCGTCCTCGGCGCAGCGGCCGGCTCCTATGTCGGTTGCCGCCAGCAGCGCGCCCGCCTCGACAACTACAACGCCGGCTACAACAACGGCCATGCGGAGGCCACGGCCCAAGCCAACGCCTATGTGGCCGTCAGCAACCTGCGCATCCGCTCCGGCCCCTCCACCGGCTACGGCCAGATCGGCTCGCTCAGCGCAGGTCAGAGCTTCCAGGTCGCCGGGTCGCAGGGCCAGTGGCTGCAGCTGGCCGGGGGCGGCTATGTCCACTCCGGCTACGTCCGCCGCGCGTACTGATCCTCCCACCGTGCGCGAGGCGAGGGCCGCTCCGAAAGGGGCGGCCCTTCTTCGTGGCTACTGGCTGACCCACAGGATGCGCGCCATCCAGTCGACGTCACGGGGATGCAGGGTGCGCGGCGGATGGGCGGGATTGATGGAGCCCAGCTCCACCCGTGTGGCGGTCAGGCGTGTGACCTCCTTGGCCATCACTTCGCCGCCGGTGGTGCACACCACCACCCGGTCGCCCTTGCGCACGTCGGTCACGGCCCGGTCCACGATCACCACGTCGCCTTCCCGGTACAGGGGCGTCATGGAGTCCCCGCTGATCTTCAGGCTGAAGCGCGCATCCCCGGCCGCCGGCAGCAGGGTGCGGTCCCAGCCCTGTCCGGTCGGATAGCCCGCGTCGTCAAAGAAGCCGTCCGCCCCCGCCTGGGCCATGCCCAGCAGGGGCACGCTCTCGGCCGAGGCCGCGTCTCGCGCCAGCCGCGCGAAGTCGCCCAGACTGACCTCGGCCACATCCAGCGCCCGGGTCAGGCTCTCGGTGGACGGCCAGCGCGGCCGCGGCGGCTCGCCCGGCCCGAACCGCTTGGACCGGTTGAAGCTTGTGGGATCCAGCCCCGCCGCCCGCGCCAGGGCCGACGGCGTCATGCCCTGCCGCGCCGCCAGCGCGTCCAGACCTCTCCACAACTGGGCGTGCGTCAGCGCCAAGGCGACCTCCCGAATCGCCCGAACTTAACATGAAATAGGAATAAAAGCCTCTACTCGAGGCCCGCGGCGCGGCGCTCCTGCCAAGCCAGAAGGTGCCGACGGCCAGGCTGCCCAGTATGCCGATGGTCGCGATGTTGACCACGGCGATATAGGACCACATGGGCGGGCGCACATCGACCCAGGGCAGAATCAGGCCCATCAGGGCCAGAAGCTGGAAGCCCATGGCCCAGGCTGGCCAGCTGCGCTTACTTTTCCAGCTCAGACCGGCAAGAAACAGAAGGATGACGATGTCCAGCATGGCGATCACCGGCTGCCAGTCGAAGAGATTGCTTTCGTGCTGGACCAGCATCGAGGCCAGCCAGGCCACCAGATACACACCCGCAAAGGCCCGCTCCGGCTCCTCGCCCTTGAGCATGGCGAAGGCCAGCACGGCGACCATCACGATCGCGCCGATCTGGGTGTAGAGGGTGTCAAACATGCAAAATCGCCCCCGAACCTGTGGTCCGGAGGCGATAATGCGCTGATTTAGCCTCAACCGATACGGTTGAAGGGAATTCTTACAGCGAATTAAGCGACGCGCAGCTTCACGCCCGGACGTCCCGGGACTTCGACCGGGCGGGTCATGTCATCGGGCTTGTCGAGCGGACCGGCGGCGTAGACGCCCCAGCCCATGCGGCGGTGATCCTTGGCCAGCTCCTGGTGGGTGGCGACGATGGCTTCGCGGGCCTGGCCGAGAGCGGCGATCGCTTCCATGGCCTTGGCCTGGGCGCCG
Source organism: Brevundimonas abyssalis TAR-001 (assembly GCF_000466985.1). GTDB lineage: Bacteria > Pseudomonadota > Alphaproteobacteria > Caulobacterales > Caulobacteraceae > Brevundimonas > Brevundimonas abyssalis. The sequence continues at coordinate 3,756 of NZ_BATC01000014.1, read as the reverse complement.
GCGCCGAGAGAGCCGAAACGCTCAACTCTGCACGGCCGGCGATCATGGTCTGCACCAGACCGCTGGCCTGGGCGATGGCGGCGTCGAGCGCCTGTTCCGTGGCGTAAAGCTCATTGGCGACGCCGTTGACGATTTCAGCCTTGTACACGTGCAAACCCTCCACTGTGGTTAGCCAAGTGTTAACACGGTTCAGCCCCTTTGGATAGGGTGTTTACTTCTCGTTCACCATGTTTGCCCGCACCCCGCCGGTCCCGTCCAGCGGCGGCTGATCGTCCGGCTTGTCCATGGGACCCGCGGCCAGGGCGCCAAGACCCATCCGCCGGGCGAGGGCGGCGAGGGTCCGGTGCGCCCCTCCCAGCCGGGCGCGCGCCTGGGTCAGGGCCGACAGCGAGGCCGCCAGGTCATCAAAGGCGGACTGGCCTGTGACCCCCGAAACGCCGGCGCGCATCCGCGCCTCGGGCAGGGCGGCGGTCAGGGCGGCGATCTCGATCAGGGCGTGGTCCACCGCCGCCTCGGCGGCATGGACTTTCCGGCTCAGATCCCGGCCGACGGCTTCGTGATGCATGACTTCACTCCCCGCAAATGACGGGAGCAGACACGCAAAACGCTTGTTTCGCAACAATACTCGTTTCAGTTGTCGAGCAGGAAGTGCGCGGTCAGGGTGGCGATGGGCTGGCGCCGTTCCTCCTGCCAGGCTTCGACGGTCACGGACGCCACCCGGCGTCCGGCCTTGCTGACATGGGCGCGGGCGAAGGTGTCCACCGGCTTGCCGGACCGCAGATAGGCCACCGTCACATTGATGGGGCGCGGCAGCCGCGGGCGCGGGTGCAGCAACGCCAGCTGGGCGGTCGCGGTCAGCTCAAGCAGGGCGGCGGTTGCGCCGCCGTGCAGCGCCGGCAGCATCGGATTGCCGATCAGATGGGGCGAGAACGGCATCACCACCGTCAGCTCGTCGCCGGACGCCAGCGATTTCAGGCCCAGGAACCGGGCGTAGGGGATGCTGTCCAGATCGAAGGCGGCCGTCTCGCTCATGTCGCGGCCCCGGGGCGCGGCCCGTTCGTACCGGCGCCCCGTTCCCCGTCAGAGTTGATGATGTAGCGGCCTGGGCCGCCGCGACCGGATCGTCGGGATCGCTCTCATAGGCGAAGGCGCGCACGAAGCCGATCGAATGGGTCAGGCGATAGCAGCGCGCGCGCGCCAGCAGATCGCGCCCGGGTTCGGCGGCCCGCATGTAGTCGACCCGCAGGTCCAGGGTCGCGATGGGCCGGAATTCGCCGAGCGCCACCCACACCGCCAGGCCGCCCACGTGATCCAGCATCGCCGTGACCAGCCCGCCGGCCAGCACGCCGGCGTTGGGATCACCGACCAGGTCCTCGCGATACGGGGCCCGCAGGGTGACCGCGTCGCCGTCCAGCGCTTCGTAAGCGAACCCCAGGGCATGGGTGTGCGCGGCGCCGGCGGCCAGTTGGGGCAGGAGGGATTCGATGGTTGCGGCCATGGGCCGTTCTTATCCGTGGGGCGCAGGCGGGGAAAGCACCTATCCCGCGCGGCGGGCGGCGTCCTTCGAAGCGTGGGCCTCGCCCTCGGACAGGGCGGTGTTGATGGCCATGCGCAGGCGCTCGGGCTTGATGGGCTTCTCCACCACCGACGACATGCCCGAGGCCACATATTTGCGGGCGTCGTCCGGGTCGGCGTTGGCGGTCAGGGCGATGATGGGCGTATGGGACACGTCCCCGTCCAGGGCGCGGATGGCCCTGGTGGCGGCGACCCCGTCCATGCGGGGCATCTTGATGTCCATCAGGATCAGGTCGAAGCGGGTCGCCTGTACGGCTTCAAGCGCTTCAAGGCCGTCCTCGGCGGTCTCGGAGGTGCAGCCGAACATCTCGCACAGGGCCTGGGCCACCACGCGGTTGGTGGCGTTGTCGTCCACGATCAGCACATGCGGCTGGCTCTGCAGCGACAGGCCGCCGAGCTCGGAGACGTTGGAATCGGCCTCGGCCTCGATCACGGCCTGGGGGGCGCACAGGTCGAAGGCGAAGGTGACCCCCTTGCCCTGGTTCCGCTCGGCCCAGATGCGGCCGCTCATGGCCTGGACGATGTGCCGGCATATGGCCAGGCCCAGCCCGACGCCGCCGGGCGCCGAGCCCTCGTCGGCGGCCTTGATGAAGGTGGCGAACAGGTCGTCGTCCTTCAGGTCCGCCAGGGTCGAGCCGCTGTCGCGGACCCGCGCTTCCATCACCACCGAACCGCTGGCGGCGCGGGTCTTCAGTCCGGCTTCCACCAGACCGCCGCGGGAGAATTTAAGGGCGTTGCCGATCAGATTGTCGAACACCTGTTTCAGACGTCGGCTGTCGATCTCTGCGGCCAGTTCGGTGTCGCCGTCGTAGCGGACCATCAGGCGCACACCCTGGTTCAGGGCCCGGGGCTCCCACTCGGCCTGGATCGCGTCCATGACGCCGCGCAGCACCGTCGGCGCGGGCTCCAGCGCCAGTTCGCCCGCCTCGGCGCGGCTCAGGTCCATGGCGTCCTGCAGGATGCGCAGCAGGGTCTCGGAGGAGTCCACGATGGTCTGCACGTGAGCCTGGGCGTTGGCGCCCAGCGGTTGACGCTGCAACAGTTCGCCCACCGCCAGCACCCCGTTCAGGGGGGTGCGCAGGTCATGGTTCAGGGCATTGAGAAAATCATAGCGGCCGCGCGCCACGGCCACGGCGCGTTCCTGCTCCTGGGCGCGGGTCTCTTCCTGTTCGGCCAGGGCGCGGATCTGACGATCCTTGCCCTCGCTGGCCGCGCGCAGCAGGGCCACGGCCGAGCCGACGCCCCAGTAGGCCCCGTCACGGGTGACGATGAAGCCGCGCAGAAGGGCGCCGGGGCCGCTGTTCAGGATGGGGCCGGCGAAGGCGTCGATGTGGACCCCGGCCTCCACAACGGCGGGCTCGGCGTCCATGACAATGTCGATGGTCCGGTGGGCGTAGCGGGCATGACCGTGATCGCCGGCGAACTTCAGCAGGAAATTATCCCGTTCGATCAGGCCGATCGGGCGACCGTTCTCGACGACAGGTATGACAAGGGTGTCGGGCTCCGCCTGGAACCGCGCGTACACCTCGTGACCGAGGGTCTTGAGGCCGGCCGGGGTGGCCCGTTCGGCAATGGACTCGATCGTCGGCATACGGCCGAGAACTCCCTGTTACCGAGCGACAATGCCCCAGCAGGCTTTGCGGAAGGGTTAAGCTGGGGATGAATCGGGAAAGGTCAGCAAAATCATTCTGATATCGCTGTTACATTGTCCGTGACCCAGGCGGTGAAGGCCCCTGAGGACCCCTCCGTTGATACCGGTAGCATCAGGACGCAGGCGGTATCGTAGGGGTGCAGCGCCAGAATGCGGCTCTTCAGGACGGCCGCGACGTCGGCGGTGGTCTTGAACAGGGCCGGGATCTCCACGCTCTCCTCCACCGCGTCCTCCCAGCGATAGATCGACCGCATGGGCCCCAGGATGTTGACGCAGGCGCACAGCCGCTCACCCACCAGAGTCCGCCCGGCCGCCGCCGCGCTTTCCGCATCGGGCCATGTGGTGTAAAGCACCGCCACTTCGTTTTTCATCACTGGACTCCCTTGCATGCGCGCGGCCCCCGGGCCGACCGCAGATTTGTCATGAGCGCTTCCTCGATCAACCCTTCGTCCTCCGCCCTGGTTCTGTTCTCGGGCGGGCAGGACAGCGCCACGTGCCTGGCCTGGGCGCTGGGCCGTTTCGCGCGGGTC